>NZ_CP029186.1:3610000-3760000 GCF_003096035.1 Flavobacterium album
CCATCCCGTTTACAGGGCTGACGATGGCATCCGTGTTGGCCACGCGGGTAAGCAGGAGCGCCTTATCGGTACTCTCGAGCTCCAGGGAGGAGCTTGCACCTACGCTGGTAGGGTTATCACCTATCTTTACCTGTGCGGTTGCACAAAGCGAGGTGAAAAACGCAAATAAGAATAAAACTTTTTTCATGTTACTTGTATTAGGTTTGGAAAAAATACGTACTTGTCCTGTTGTCCCGCTGCAGTACACTGCCGTGGGATCATTTAGCGGTTTAACCATTAAAGATTAATAGTTAATTACTTTCTGTTTCACTACAGCCCCGTTTATAAGGGTAATTTTAGCCAGGTAAACGGCCTGCTCGTGGTTAAACGGCCTGCTAAGCTTCATATCGTTGATATCTTTATATACCTGCACCAGCCTTCCTGTAAGGTCAAAAATCTCAACCTGCTTCATTTCAAGCCCTGCATGTGCATAAAACGTATGGTCTTTAGCGTAGGCAAATGCACCATAAGCTGTAAACTCGTTACCCGAAAGCACTTCGGCATTATATACCACTTCAAAACGGTCGGTGTTCACATTCTCTGCCTGTGCAAAGGTGTAAGGGCCGTTTTCTTTTAGGTTATGGTACAGGCCCAGCAGCTTGTCGTGCAGGTAAATAGTAACGTCGTCGGTTGCAAACACGCCGTCACCGTCGTTATAAGTAACACTAAAGGTTTCCTCTGCACGTTTTACCACCTGGAGCGGCACAATATCGGTAGGTTCAAAAAGTGGCCTGGTCTGGATGGCATATCCTGTAGTGCTCCCCTCTATAAGTGAATTGAACTCGGAGGTACTCACATTGCCCAGCCTGGTAGAATCGTAACCGTTATCGTAAGCGGTTGTACCTGCAGAGCTGTATGCTATAAGTACCTGGCTGAAAGAGCCGCTGCTGCCGTTAAGGTTAAGCCAGAACTTGCCTGTCTGCGCTTCATTATTCCTGAAAAAGTTATCGTTGCCCGACAGATTCCGGATACAGTTTGTAAGGCTGAAGGTTATAGGCGAAGGGTTGATCTTACGCACGTATACCGATTGCATTGTAGCTATATAGCCACTTGGCACCTGGCATCCCTGGCATGCAGCCACCCCACCGGAATAGTTATACACAGCATAATCTGCATCATTATAGTTGGTAGCGCTGTTTTGAAGGCCCTGCCTTGGTGTATTGTAGGTCCAGAAATAAATGGTTTTCCTGAAATTGCCACCCATTGCATCCAGCAGCTTCACTGCATTCAGAGGAGATGGGTAAGGATTTCCTATACGCACCCACCCTGCCGCATCGGGTACCGGCACAATAATAGGCCCGTTGTTGGCAGTACCTTCTGTTTTAATATGTACGGGGTATTTTTCAGTATACCACGCCCCTGCTGCGGTAGAAGTGTTGTAAGGACCCTGTGTATATCTTACCGTAGCAGCAAGTCCGCGCCCAATAGGCACGTTTGACGCCGTAACCGGTATAGAGTTTGTACCATTATTGTCGGTAAAGAAATTATAGAATGCCGAATTGGGATACGTATCGTACGAACCGTTTACAGCTGCGTTTGACGCACTGCTGATGTGGCCAAAAAATGTAGCAAAATCATTTATCGGGCTGCTCAGGAACACGTAGTCAAACCTGCGCATAGGGTTTGTAATTTTACTGATTTGTATTTTTGGCGGAGCAGCGCTGCCATCGCGCTGCAACAGGCTGGCCTCCGGACTCATGATCACGGTTCCGTTTCCGGTAAAGCCACGCACTACATCCAGCACGTCGCCATCGGCAAGTGTGTAATTGGCGTTCATGGTAATCGAATGGCACGTCAGGCTGCCTGAAAAAGGCGCGTTGATAACAACGGGGTCGTTAGCCTGGGGTGCCGAAGGCGACCATGAAGAACCATTCCATGTCTTGATATTGCCTGACGATGCCAGGATAGGGAAGCATGAAGTATCGATCTTAACACCTAAAGTGACAGCGGAATAAGTCCCGGGGCTCACAGCAGACGTGCTGGTTATTGAGCCTGCGGTTGGCGTCGATGCACTTCCATCCAGCGCTACAGTGTCAAAAGTTGAGGGAATCTCTACCCATTCGCTGCCATTATACCCTACTATAGTAAGGTCGGATAATGAAGTAGTAAGCATACTGCTAATGTTGCTGGATGCCCGCCATGTAAGGGTAATCACTGCAGCCGAAGCGCCACTTAATTTCCAGTACTCTATTGCCGAGATTTGGTTTACATACGAAGATACCGACGTACCAACCTCGGTAGGCACATTGCGAACATAAGCGACATCTACCCCCGAAGTTGTAGCAGGAACAAGCCTAACTGGGGCAAGCACAGCATTACTCCCTACAGGCGCTATTACAGCATCAGTGCCGTAATACCTGAAGTACCCATTTATAAAATGGCTGTTTGATGCGTTGGCCGAACTTACTGCAGCAGCAAAAGAGAGTACGCCATAGTTTGTGCTGCGTGAAGTAACCGTAGAGGCTGCACCTGTGCCAAAATTATAAGTGCCCTGGCTTACGTGCATGTTTGCACCTTCGCCAATGTAGAGCGATGCATTGTTTTGTACCTGGGCATACAGCCCTGAAACCGGCGCGGCACAAAACAAATAAAACAGCGGTAATAGCTTTACTGCCGAAAAGTGTTTGTATTTATCAATCATACTATTTGGTTATTAAACGGTTAGTCATTAAATCCCGGCCTGCAGGGATTATTCTGGTTTCCGGGTAGTCCGGCCCTGTAAGTAATAACCAGCTCCAATCAGCACCCCGAAGGTCATGGCGTAAGGTATCCAGTCATCAATAGGTGCAGGCGGGTCTTCTACCGGTGGGCCGTCACCATCGTCGTCAAATTCTACAGTACTGCCGAATTTGAGGCCTGCCCTTCCTAATTCCTCCGAAAGCCCGTAGGGATAGGAAAGCAGGCTGCTTAAAAGCGCAAAAATTAAAACGATTCTCTTCATGGTATAAATATTAGATGCATTAATGACTAATTATAAAATGAGGCACAGTACCAGGTATCTAAAATGTTTACTTGAACTCTATGTAAATCCCGGGGTGATTTACTATTTGTCAGTACTGTGCTCATGCCTCCCGAAAACCAGATTCTGCCGTTAATAAATACGGTTAATCATCGTAAAAGTATATCCACTTCCATGAATGCATAGTAACCGTTTAACGAACGTTATGCATCGTGTAACAAACAACAGGATTTAGCACATAAGTTCGCTTCGGCATATAACCGGGAACTTGCGGTACCATTATAAAGGGTTTTTAATATAATTTAATGAGGAGCAGCTACCCGCTGTCAGGCAAACAGGATGCTATAGGATGAAGGAAACATAATCGCTAAATTCTTAGTGAAAGACTTTAGACATACGTAGTTGTATGAGGTTTTTTTTAGAATTCTGAAGGCCTTAAACATAAAAAAAGCTGCTTGAAAGCAACTTTTAATGATAGGTAATGTATTGAAGATATTTTACCTTAGAATTGCCATAGGCAAAGTAAGGTGATATAAATAGGCTTCCGGAAATTAGGCGCTATTATTATAATAATGTGTCCGAATTTCCGGTTTTGCCGGTAAATAAATTAGTGAATACTGCTGTTGCTCCCTTCGTGGTCGCCTTCCTGTACATATTTGCCATATTTCGGTAGCGCTACACTGTCGAATTCGACTGCCAGTTTGTGCAGGCCTGAGAGCAGCTCCCCGTCTTCCATGTGTGTTCCGTGGCCAGTAATGGCTAACTGAGGCTGAAGCATATTCAGCCTGCGTACAGATTCACGCGCCAGCCTCCAGTCGGTTGTAAGGTAGGGCGGCGGGCCATGGACTTCTTCTTTCTGGATAAGCACTTTGTAAAAGGAATCCTGCTGTACGGTAACAAAGGCATCTCCGGCAATGAGCGTCCTGTCGCTTTCCCTGAAAAAAGACACATGCCCCGGAGAATGGCCAGGCGTGTGCACCCACTGCCATCCGGGGAGGTCAGGCACGCTGCCATCTGCGGGAAGCAGCATCAAAACTTCCTGTATGTCAATCGGCTCATGCGGATATATGGAGGATATTTTTGCAAGAAGCCCACCGCCTTCTACACCCGGATCCGGTTCGGGATAGGCAAGCTCGCCCGTAAGGAACGGAAACTCTTCCACATGCGCATAGACAGGCACATCTTTCCATTCTTCCAATAGGTGGACTATGCTTCCAACATGGTCAAAATGCCCATGCGTAAGCAGGATTGCTATAGGTTTGGTTCCTTTACCAAAGCGTTCTTCCGCGGCTGCAATAATGGCGGCGCCCGACTTTGGCATTCCGGCATCAATGAGTATCCATTTTCCCTCATTTGGATGCCCTATAAATATTACGTTTACGATCTGGTTGGTGTAATAATACACATCGGGCCTTACCTCCCTGCCTTTTCCCGCCGAAAATGAGGTCATCGGGATTATATGGTTATCGTCGCTTTGTTTCATGATTTGCTTAATTATAAATTATTTTTTGGCAGTGCTAAGCACCAGTTCGCAAATAAAATCTTCTTTATGCTCAACCCGCTTTCTGGCAAATTAACCAAGTGATGTCCTGGTTTTGGTCATCAGTGCCGCCATGATCTCAAAAACACCCAGTATAGCATGTGGAAGATACAGTGTATCGGAAAAGCCGAAAAGCCACGGCGACAGCGCTAAAATGACACCGGAGATCGCATCAAGCGCCAAATGGACATGCATGGGTATGGCGCGTATCAGGCCCAGCTCATAGCGTGTGTGCAAGCTGTAGAACAATGCTGCCACCCCCGCTATAAGAAAGGAAAGGGCGGCCGGTGTATCAAGGGCAAGGCGGAGTATCCAGGGCATTGCTATAAGCAATACACCTGTGCCGTAGTCAAGAAATCCATGGATTTTTGTAGTAATTGGTTTCATGGTCGGGAGATCGTATTATTATTTGTTCAATTACAAATGCAGAAGATCAAATTTGGCGATTTTAAAATCTAAAACAGTTATATAATTCATCATAATCATTGCATCCGGATGGTTCCGGTCAACGCCTGTTTGGATTTTTACATCTCCGGAAGCAGGATACTATGCAACGTTTTGGAAAAGCAAAGAATTCTGATACATATGCAAACTGATGCACATAGAAACTCCCTGAATTACAGCGTAAAACAATTATTTACGAGAGGTATCCCCGCGAAAATAATTAGCAAATATTTATGATTGATAAACCGGTTGCTGGCATTATTACTGCATATTGAATTACAAATCACTTACTATGCCTATTTACACAATGACCTTTGTTGACGAGGATAAACTCGGCCTGCGCGCAGAAAGCGTTAACGCAGCTGACAGAGTCAGGAAAATTGTGCTTGAAAAATTTCTGGGCCACAATTTTCAGCTGGCAGATTTCAATTGGTCCGGAAACTATGATTCGGATAATACACGCGCGTATTTCTTTGCACCTTACCGGTGCGAAACTGTTGTAGAGATACGCCTCGAACTTGACATAGCAGCATTGGCTACCAGGGATGCCATTTATGATCAATGTCTCAGCGCCCTAAAAAATGGGGAGCTGGCCCTGCAGCACCTTGAACTGCCGGATGACCGGTGCCCGCACAGCCATCACAGCCTGGTACATTTTGCCAGAACCGCCTGATTCCATTTTTTATGCGAAGATATTACTGATTTTTTTGCCTTTTGCGGTAAATCAGTAATGCCGTGATCGCTGTTGCCACAGCCGCTCCGGCGGCTACCTTTAGCAGGAAATTCTTCCTGTTGTATTCCATTTCGGCGCCCCAGCCCCGCTCATTGAAGTAGTCAGGTATATGGCCACGGCTTAGGTCACTGATTATGCCCTCCGCCACACCTACCCTGTCGGCAAGCATCAGCGGCAACCAATGCGCATAATCCGATTCACTGTATTTGAAGGCAAACCTTCTGATGGCGCCGCTCAGTCCCGATGGCGGCAGCGTAGTGCCAAAAACGGCCGGAAGGTTATTGCGCTCGGTAGACGTCAGTATCTCCACATCCCGGGCTTGCTGCGCAGGCCTTTCCCAGGTATAACCAAAGCGTTCTTCATCAGTGCGCCTTTTTATCGGGTAGGTAGGGTCATTTTTCAGGTCGGCGTCGATACCCCACCCTTTTATATGGCTGTACCCTTCGCTTAGCGCATTTGAAGGTACTGCAGGCAGAT
This sequence comes from Flavobacterium album, assembly GCF_003096035.1. Taxonomy (NCBI): domain Bacteria; kingdom Pseudomonadati; phylum Bacteroidota; class Flavobacteriia; order Flavobacteriales; family Flavobacteriaceae; genus Flavobacterium; species Flavobacterium album. The sequence goes on from NZ_CP029186.1 coordinate 3,616,193, forward strand.
TATTATTATTTTCCATGGTTTTAGTTTTATATAGTTGCTGATGGCGGTATAAGTACGGTCTTGATGCAGCTGTCGAGCTTGGACGAAAATATATGGTAACCTTCCGCGGCTTCCTCCAACGGAATGCGGTGTGTAATGATCTCTTTAGGATTAATAACCCCATTCTTCACATGCTCGATCAGCCTTGGCAGCAATCTTTTTACAGAGGCCTGGTTGGCGCGTATTGTAATGCCTTTATTCACCACATTTCCTATCGGTACAAGCGCATCTATCGGGCCGTACACGCCTACAATAGAAACAATGCCGCCCTTCTTCACAGAATTTATAGCCCAGTGCAATGCGGTGGTAGACCCTCCCTGAAGCATCAGTTTGGTTCCCATAATATAGTTCAATGTATTGCCGGTGGCCTCGCAACCCACGGCATCGATACACACATCAGCACCTAAGGAGTCGGTGGCTTTTTTTAAAAATTCTACAGGGTCTTCCATAAAACTGAAATTATACGCCTCACACTGGGCAAATTTTTGGACGAATTCCAGGCGGTAATCAAGGTTATCAATAACGATAACCCTGCCCGCACCAAATAGCCAGGCAGACTTCGCGGCCATGATTCCTATCGGACCTGCTCCGAAGACTACTACTGTATCTCCCGGAAGTATGCCTCCCATTTCTGCCGCCTGGTAGCCGGTTGGCACCACATCGGTCAGGAGGACGGCATCATCAGGATCCATCCACTCCGGTATCACCGTTGGGCCCACGTCAGCATACGGCACCCGTACAAACTCCGCCTGCCCGCCGTTATAACCGCCTGCCGTATGGGAGTAACCGAAGATACCACCTACAGCAGTTGCCTGTGCATTGGACTCGTGGCAATTGCCATAGAGTTCCTGACGGCAAAAAGCGCACTTTCCACAGGCGATGTTAAAGGGTACCATTACCCTGTCACCTACTTTCAGCTTGTGTACGGAAGAACCTGTCTCCACCACCTCACCGATAAATTCGTGGCCAAAGGTGCTGCCCACACGGGTGTCGGGCACAAGTCCATGATACAGGTGAAGGTCGGAACCGCAAATGCAGGAGCGAAGGACACGTACAATAGCATCCTCCGGATGTTCGATCTCAGGAATGGGGGCATCCCTGTCTACTCTTACCCTGTAGGGCCCTCTATAATTCATTGCTAGCATAGTCTGGCTTATTTATTTTAGTTATATAGTTTCTAAATTACCACTTATTAACAGCTTCTCTTTACATCATTTCTACCAAAGCTTACATCATTAGGACTTAGGAGAAAAATCTAATTTTGAGGGCTCTCAATAAATGAAGGCTATTGTTTATAATACCTGTATTGAGCATGAAAATTATTACGTTAACAACGGTGCCGCTGTTTCAGGTTCTGCCTGAAAATAGGCTGCGCCGGACACTGTACTTTCAGGTGTTGCTATAAGAGCGTTGCAACGAAACAGTGCAGCTGCCGTGTCGGGACACAGTACGCGGTTTTTGTAGAGGTCAAGGTCATAAATGCCGCAATTGCTGTAGCTGGACAGGTCGTCCCAATCAGGGCGGTCGGTCACGGGATAGATGCAGGCGCCAAGCAGCGGTATATTGTCATTAAGCACTGCCACGCACTCCGCCGTGATCTCATCGATCCATTCTGCGCGGCCTTCGCCGAAATGCCCGGTCTCTGACAGGAAGATCGGCTTTTTATACCTAAGGTATGCCATACGCAGCAAATCGGCAACCCGTGCCCGCTTTAGCTCTGTTTCCGGCCATGGCAGTGTCCCTGTGCCGTGTTCCCACTGGCTGCTCCAGTAGTAATTAAAGCCCAGGATATCCAGATATTCCTCGCTGCCCCCCAGTTCGGGGCACATCCTGCCGGCAATGATGTCCATTGCCTGGAACTGGTGCCCGTTCAGGTTGCTGAGATGATCCGGGTCATCTTCCGGCCTGCCGTGAATACATATAAGCGGTTCTACAAGAATAATGCGGCAGTCAGGCGATACGACTTTAAGCACTCTTATGCCTTCAAGCGCGGCCTTACAGAGATGGTATTTTATATCAAAGCCGCAGTTGACCGCGAATGGCACGGTACCCCGCACGTCGCCCGAATGCCATGACAGGAAGCTGATCTCATTAATAGGCACGACAAAGAGTGGCTCTGAAGAAACGCTGTGGTAAAATTCGCCAAAAGCTTGGCACAGCGCTGTAAACCGTCGGCAGAAATGGGGATGCGTGGGGTAGATACCATCGGGGTATCCAAAATGGCACAAGTCCCAAATCACCTGGATGCCCTTCTCATCAGCAAGGCGTATGCGGTTTCCCACCTCAGAAAAGTCAAAAACGAACGGGGCGGTTTCCACCGCGCTCCAACAAATGCCCTCGCGGACTACCTTAATTCCCAGGTTGGCAAGTCCATCATAATCCTCTCCAGCACGGAGGTCGTGCTCCGTTTCTTTAAGGAGGTTGACACGGTCCCCGGAACGGTTGATATGGTCGGCACATTCGTAGCCGCCCATAAAGAAAGACCGGAAAGGACTCATAAGCTTGCTGGTGTTAGGGTTATATCGACATCCTTCTCTAGTGCCTTAAAAAGATCAAGGGCATTCTTGAAAGCCTGATCCATATTGAAATACTTGTAATTGGCAAGCCTCCCTACAAAATAGACATCCAGAACCAATGCAGCTTCATCCCTGTATTTTTCATAGATCTCCTGGTTCTTCGGATTAGGAACCGGGTAATAAGGCTCCCCTTCATCGGTTGTATATTCCCTGACTACAGTTGTCTTTTCAGATTGCTGGCTGCCAAAGTGTTTGTATTCGATGATCCTTGTAAAGTCTACTTCCTGCCCGGGATAGTTAACCACGGAATTTTCCTGGAAGAATTCGGTATCAACGGTTTCACTAACAAAATTGATCGACCTGTATTCCAGCTTGTCCTCAAGGCTGTGCTTAAAGTCAAAAAAGCGGTCGATAGGGCCCGTATAAAAAAGTTTTTCGTAGCCTTCAATCTGTTCCCGTATTTCAAAGAAATCAATATTTAATACGACCTCGATATTAGGATGGTCGAGTATGCGTTCGAACAACTTTGTATAACCTCCTTTCGGCAGCGCCTGGTAGGTATCCGAAAAATACCGGTCATCATAATTTGTCCGGACAGGTATGCGATCCAGTACAGATGCATCAAGTTCTTCCGGATATTTATCCCATTGTTTTTTTGTGTAGTGCCTGAACATCTTTTCATACAGCACCGGCCCAACCTTGTTCAGGGCTGCTTCCCTGCCATCCGCAGGGGCATCAACGGCCTGCCTGTTTTCGTCCAGCCAGTCTTTCATTTCGGCTTCAGAGCTTATAGCCGTGCCAAACAGCGCATTGACGGTTGTTATATTTACAGGGATTGGCACCAATGAACCATCTACGTTGGCGAGTACCTTGTGCTCCCAGGGATACCAGTCGGCAAACTTGTTTACATATTCCCATACCTGTTCTTCATTAGTATGAAAAAGATGGGCACCGTATTTAGAGACCAGGATACCGTTCTCATCTGTATAATCATAGCAGTTGCCTGCTATATGATTCCTTTTTTCAATAACCAGCACTTTCTTTCCTGCTTTGGCATACTGCTCAGCGAGAACAGCACCCGATATTCCTGCCCCGATAATTACTATATCTGCACTCCTCATACTATAGCATTCTCTTTAATTAGTTCGTTCATCTTGTTGGCGGTAGCATCCCATGAAGTATTTTCGAGAATCAGTTTATATTTATTCGATATAAAAGGATTTTGGTGGCCTTTAATCGCCTCGTCTATAGCGGCTGCAAATTCCTGCGGAGTAGCTACGATAGGCACGCAATTCTTGTAATCGCGCACGACATCGCGTATGGCAGTCGAAATAATTGGTTTTCCAGCAGCCATATACTCCAGGGTTTTGGTCGGGCTGATAAACTTTGTCGCATCGTTCAGGGCAAAAGGCATCATCGCTATGGCGAATGCTTTCAGGTACGCCGGAAGCTCGTTGTAGCCTTTCATTCCGAGGTAATGGATGTTATCAAGTCGCGGCAGCTCATGTTCGCCAATCTTGGCAAGCGGCCCTATCATTACAAAGGAAACATCCGGCTTCAGGGCAGCTGTTTCCTTTAGCAGTTCCAGGTCAATACGCTCGTCAATAACCCCGAAGTAGCCTACAATCGGAGACGGGATCGTGCTGATATCTTCCGGAATCGCAATGCCGTTCTGGGCCTTTGCGAAATGCGCCTGGTCTACAGAACTTGGGAAACAATGTACGTTATCGTGCAGCAGCGATTTGGATTCATACAGCGATTTTCCGCCGGTAAACACTATATCCGCATTAGCAACCAGGTATTTTTCCTGCTCTATCAGTTTCTCCGGCGCTCCCTTAAACAGCGAGAGCTCATCCATGCAATCGTAAACTATGGTATCGAACTTAAAATGATCCAGCAGCCGAACGAATGAGGCAGAGTAAAACCAGCCTGTAGCAACATTTGCACTATTAACGTATTGCGGCAGGATGGTAGCGATCTCATCGATAGACTTTACGTTTGGCTGGAGGATGTGAAGGGTATCACTTATCACGTTCAGCCTGCTGCCCTGCTCATTGTCACGATGCCATGGCTCCTCTATCAGCAGGATTTTGCTGTGGCCCGCGAACCTGCTTATTATGTGTTGCGGCCTTTGGTAAACGAAGTCCCACCTGAGGTGGCAAAATACAATCATATCGTATGATTGGGCTTCATTATTAGAAACACGGGTAGTAGTAGCCTCTCTGGCAGTTTGTTTGATTGATGGTTGCATCTGTTTATATTTAGTTGTTATGCTTTTTTAGCATCGGGGCGATCCCGGCTGAATTGGTATCCCGATATATTTACGCCAGCCGGCCAACGGATTTAGCGTACCAGGGCTATATCGGGAGTAATAGTTATGGGTGCAGGCTTTACAAATTACCTTGTTTGCTGCAGTAATGGATTACATAATTTTTCTGATGCATTGCACAATCCTGCGAATTACAGGTCGGGACAAAACCATAATAGCGGGAAGGCCTGATCTGAAAATACAAAAGTTTTATAATCGCATCTTCCTGATGCGGATTTCGGGGATGGCGGGATCTTTATCTGGCCTCATCCTGTAAGAGGCTCTGCAATTCAATGGTGGCATATCGTTCTTTTTATTTTAAAAGTACAACATCATTGTTGCTATGATTTGAAAACTATTATAAAATTATCTTAAAGGACATGAGGATGTAAATGATCGGAAAAATTATGCAAAACAGAGATGTTTTATAAGATATAATTAGCAGTAAATTACAAACGCTATCAGTAAATTCGTAACCTTAAACGTCCAGTAATGACCAAAAAAGACAACTCTGCAAAAAATGATTTTACCGGCTTTGTAAAGGTAAAGGGAGCGCGGGAACACAATCTCAAAAATATTGATGTAAGCATTCCACGCGATGCTCTTGTGGTGTTTACGGGCATTTCCGGTTCCGGAAAGTCTTCACTGGCATTTGGAACGCTATACGCTGAGGCACAACGCAGGTACCTTGATTCTGTTTCGCCTTATGCACGGCGTCTTTTTAACCAGATGGCTATACCCGAAGTGGATGAGATCGAGGGATTGCCGCCGGCTGTAGCCCTGCAGCAGCAGCGTGGCTCGGTTAGTACCCGCTCGTCGGTAGGAAGCGTGACAACGATCTCCAACCTGCTCCGTATGCTTTACTCGAGGGCCGGTGATTATCCTAAAGGGCAATCCATTATATATGCCGAGGCTTTTTCACCTAACACGCCCGAAGGCGCATGCCCCGTTTGCCATGGGCTCGGAAATGTTTATGAAGTTACCGAGGAATCTATGGTTCCCGATGATTCGCTTACCATTCGCGAGCGTGCAGTTGCCGCATGGCCATTGGCGTGGCAGGGACAAAACCAGCGCGACATACTCACCACGCTGGGATACGATGTAGATATACCCTGGCGGGAGTTGCCTAAAGAAACCCGCGACTGGATACTCTTTACCGATGAACAACCTGTAGTTCCGGTTTATGCTAACCGTCCTCCCGTAGAAGTACGTAATGCACTCAGGAGAAAATTAACCCCTGACTATATGGGGACGTTTACCGGGGCAAAGCGTTATGTAATGCACACCTTTGCAAACACCCAAAGCGCCCTGATGAAAAAAAGGGTCGCACAATATATGATCAGCAGCGTTTGCCCGGAATGCCATGGCAAGCGGTTGAGGAAGGCATCGCTGTCGGTTAAATTTGCAGGCTATGATATTGCAGAGATGAGCCGGCTCTCCTTAGAGGAAATTGCCGGTATTTTCAGCTCCTATGTAACACCGCTCGCAGAGCAGCTTTCAAAATCCGGTAAAGAGCATCCGGAGAAAACCATTGTGGCTTTCCGCATAGCAGAAGATCTTATAGCAAGGCTTAATGTCATTTTAGATCTGGGGCTGGGTTATCTCACCCTTGAAAGAAGCACCCCCACCCTATCGCCCGGAGAACTTCAGCGATTGCGCCTTGCCACCCAGGTGCGGTCTAACCTTTTTGGCGTGGTCTATGTTCTCGACGAACCTTCGGCCGGGCTTCACCCTGCTGATACTGAAGCGCTGCTCAGGGCGCTTGACCGCCTGAAGCAATCCGGCAATTCACTGTTTGTAGTCGAACATGAAATTGATGTAATACGCCATGCCGACTGGATTGTTGATGTAGGCCCCGCCGCCGGCGAACTTGGGGGGCAGGTGTTGTATAGCGGCCCGCCGCAAGGCCTCAGGGATATTGAAGCTTCAATTACTAAACATTACATTTTTGACCGAAAAGCCAAAGCTTCACCCCGGGAGAATAACCCGAAAGGCTGGCTTAAACTCGAAGGTGTCACAAGAAACAACCTGAATGATCTTTCCATTGCATTTCCTCTTGGCGTATTCACAAGTGTTACAGGAGTGTCGGGTTCCGGAAAAAGCAGCCTTGTGAGTCAGGTGCTTGTGGAATTGGTTGGGGAATATCTAGGATCCCCTGTAGCTGAAGCAAAAGAAGAAGCTGAAGACCCGCTGGAGCAAAATGCCCCATCAATTCTGGAAGGAAAAATTATTGAGGGAATGGATCTGATAAAGCGGCTTGTAGTGGTCGACCAAAAACCCATAGGAAGGACACCGAGATCCAATCTTGCAACCTATACCGGGCTGTTTGACAACATCAGGAAACTGTTTGCCTCTACTAAGTTAGCAAAATCGAGAAGGTATGATGCCGGAAGGTTCTCCTTTAATGTTGCCAAAGGACGATGCCCACACTGCCAGGGTGAAGGTTTTGTGATGGTAGAACTGCTTTTCCTGCCAAGCGTATATTCCCCGTGCCCTACCTGCGACGGTACACGCTATAACAAACAAACCCTTGAGGTAACATATAATGACCTGAATATTGCAGAGGTTCTTAACCTGACCGTCGACCAGGCATACGAATTCTTTAATGGCGATAAGGCGGTAGCACACGCGCTGGATACGATACGGCAGGTTGGCCTTGGCTACCTGCGGTTAGGCCAGCCGGCTACCGAACTTTCAGGCGGCGAAGCACAGCGCATCAAACTTGCTACAGAACTGCAAAGGCAGCAGCATGGAAATACGCTTTATATATTAGATGAGCCGACTACCGGGCTGCATCCCTCTGATGTTGAAAAGCTGTTAGTGCAGCTCAAAGGATTAGTGACTGCAGGAAATACGGTAATTGTGGTTGAGCACGACATGGATGTTATTGCCGAAAGTGACTGGGTTATCGATATAGGCCCCGGCGCGGGCAGCAAGGGAGGTACTATAGTAGCCGCAGGAACTCCTGTACATGTAGCAAAAAGCAAGACAAGCCGGACAGCGCCCTACCTGGCAGCACACCTGTAATACTACAAAACAAGGCATACTTATCAAAAGAAAAAGGATCGTATTTGAACGATCTTTTAACTTTCTATTGCTCCCTGAGGTAAGCTTCGACCTTATCAGGGTTATTGCTTCCGGAGGACTTTATAGCATCTAATAGCTCCTGTTTGCTTACTCCGAATTTCTCCGACCAATAGCGCACCTCATAATCTTCTGATGTATTGATGCGATTACGGTCAGGGCTGCCTGTTTTTGATTTGTCGTCACTCATAGTGTTTTAATTTATTATTTTACATTAATTATAGCTGTACTGTTATGGCGGTATCAATCCGCTGTCAGCCATTTTTTCCGGCCTTCCAGGGTAACGCGCCTGTACTTATCGGTATCAATGAGCATGCGGGTATTATCTCCAATTATGATCACATCCTCCGACCCTTTCATCAGTCTCGCGAACAGGTCTATCAGCGAGTTATCGGGAAGGCTGAAGTCGATTTTCATTGTCGTATAATATTTCAATACGACACTGGTAAATAAATGCAGCTTGCTTACTTCCTCGTTTGATTTCTGAACTTTTTCATCAGGATTATCAAGTCCGGCCTGGTAAAGTTTTGCTTCTCCCGCCTGAAGGGAATCTATAACCTTGTTGTAAATTTCTTCACGGCGTTTCTTTGTCCGGCTGTATGGCGGCAGTTTTATCTTATCCGGCAGGTACAGCCACAAATAATACAATTTTCCATCTTTCATAATATTCATTTTAAACATTAAGCCCGGTTCCGAAGAGCGCCCATCAGCGAAAAAATGCCAGCTTTACAGTAGTAATAGCTTATTTATTCCATTATCGCTACCCCGGATGGTAATGAGGACAGGCGCTATTTAGCCGGTTCCTGCTGCTTTTTGGTCTGCTCTGCCAAAACCGGGTCGGGCAATATATTGCTCATAGCCACCTGCATCTTGTTTTTAAATCCTGAAACAACTTTGTCTTTTCCGGCCATCAGGGCTTCGTAACCGTCTTTGGCAACATCTGCAGGGTCTGCCATGTCATCTTCATCCTGAATAGCTTTGCTGTCCAGCATATCTGCCTTCGCAAAGAATCCTGTATCGGTAACGCCCGGCAATAAAGCGGTGATGGTAATGTCTGTATCTTTAAGCTCCGAACGTATGCCTTCGGTAAAAGAAAGTACAAATGCCTTTGTACCATGATAAACCGACTGCCATGGCCCTGGCACCGTACTGGCTATAGAGGCAAGGTTTAGTATCCTGCCGCTGTTCCTGGCTATCATTTCTTTTACGAAGTGTTTTGTCAGGATGATCGTAGACGCGATATTAAGGTCTACTATTGCCAGTTCACGCTCTACATCCGTATCCTTAAAGAGGCCGTATACCCCCTGCCCTGCGTTATTCACAAGTACATCAACCTGTATGCCCCTGGAGCTTACCTCATCGCAAAGTGCAAAGGCTTCGTCGCGGTTAAAGAGGTCCTTCGCGATCGCGACAACCTCAACGCCCTGCTGCCTGAATTCTTTAACTTTACTCTCCAGTTCGTCTGCATGGCGCGCCACAATCACGAGGTTATAGCCGTCGCGGGCAAAAAGTTTAGCAAGCTCATAGCCGATTCCACTTGTAGCGCCTGTGATAAGGGCGAAATTTTTATTTTCTGACATAATGTTAACTTTTATATTATAACGATTCGCTCAATGTGTTATCGGCAGCTTTAAGGTTGATAGTGCTGCAGGCCGCATCGCTGAGTACCATATCGGCCTCTTTCTCTTCGGCAAGCGTTTGCATCAGCAGCTGTACCGCATCATTTTCGCCGAGCGCTTTCGCAAATGCACATAATGTGCCGTAGGTAGCAATCTCGTAATGCTCGATCTTTTGCGAAGCGGCAATGATACCCGCATCGCGCACAGGCCCCGGGGCAGTCTCCTCAAGGATATTGTCACCTTCTTTTACAAGGCCGGCCATCGCCTCGCACTTTTTACCTTCGGCAGTTTCTCCCAGCAGTCCGAAAATGGCATCAAGGCGTTCCACCTGTATCTTTGTTATCTCAAGGTGCTCTGTAATGGCCGATGCCAGCATTGGCGATGTAGCATTGGCAATCATTTTCGGTAGAGCTTTTATAAGCGCATTTTCCGCCCAGTAAATGTCTTTAAGGGAGTCGAGGAACAGTCCCCTCATGTCTGTAGCAGCGTCGCCCGCAGGTTCCACCATTGCGTTGTTCTGCGTTTGTGCAGCTTTTCCTTTAGTATCTTTCATATTTATATCTTTTTTAATTCGTTTATCTATAGTTGCGCTTCGCGTGCCCAAACCCTGTGGCCGGCCATAGCGGAAATGAAATTGGCTGTGATATCATTTTCCATATCTTCATCCATAATGATACCTTCGTCCTCATTGGTAAGCTTCGATGCGAATGCCGCGCCTGACAGAAGCTCAATGCTGTTTCCATGCACTCCTATTACTTTGCAGTGCCTGTAAGCATCGCTGATGAAATCCATGGCATCCGGATTTTGCGAAAGTTCGTTCAGGTCCATCCCACCGGGAATATATACCGCATCAAACAGCACCGAAGAACTGGTAAGGAAACTGAAGTCAACGGGTATAGCGCCGCCCTGGTTCGTTTGTACATGCCCGAGGTAAGGCGCGATAACACATCCCTTTGCACTTTCCCTTATCAGTGCTGACTTCATGGCCAGCACAGCGTTCTCGTCTACGCCATCGGCACATACAATAGCCACTTTTCGCGATGCTATGGTAGGCTTTACAGTCGGGTTATTGATCATGCTTAGCGCCTGCGATGCCTCTACCGAAGATGGCACCAGCTTAGGTTCCTGCTCCAGCCCCCTGCGCTCCGGCGATACGCCATAGTTCATTGGCTGCTCCGGTTTTGCCGGGACGGTTAGCCTTAATCCGGCAGCTACTTTTTCGGCAAGGCCGGCATCTATTTGTGCTACAATACCTATCATGCGTACCCTTATAGCCGTGGTCTCGACTTTACCCAACTCAAAGCGGAATGCCCTTACAATGTGGTCTTTTTCCACCTCCGTCTGGCTGTTAAAGAAAAGCCTGGCCTGGCCGAAATGATCGGAAAAGCTCTCGCTCCTCTGGCGCACCTTATGCGCATCTATACGCTCGTTATAGCTTACAAAACCGCCCTGGTCTATCCTTGCCTGGACCGGGCAGTCGCCGCCAAGTGAATTTGGCGAATAGCTTACCCTTCCTATATTGATTTCCTGGCGCATAAAGCCATCGCGCTGGTTGTTGTGCACCGGTGCTATGCTGCGGTTGATAGGAATTTCATGGAAGTTGGGGCCGCCAAGGCGCAGCAGTTGCGTATCGGTATAGGAGAAGAGCCTGCCCTGCAACAATGGGTCATTCGTAAAGTCGATGCCCGGTACTACATGCCCGGGATGGAAAGCCACCTGTTCGGTCTCGGCAAAGAAATTGTCAGGGTTCCTGTTCAGCACCATCTTACCTACTATAGTAACCGGAACAAGTTCTTCAGGAATTATCTTGGTAGGGTCCAGAAGGTCAAATTCATATTTTTGCTCATCAGCTTCGTCAACGATCTGCATGCCCAATTCCCATTCAGGGAAATTACCCATTTCTATTGCTTCCCACAGGTCCCTCCTGTGAAAATCAGGGTCCTTTCCGGAAATCTTTTGCGCTTCATCCCATACTACGGCATGAGTGCCCAATTTCGGCTTCCAGTGGAATTTCACAAAAAACGACTCATTTTGTGCATTAACAAGACGGAAAGTATGTACGCCAAAACCCTCCATCATGCGGTAGCTGCGCGGAATAGCCCTGTCAGACATCAGCCACATGATCATGTGTGCCGATTCCGGCATCAGCGAAATGAAGTCCCAAAAGGTATCGTGTGCCGATGCAGCCTGCGGAATTTCGTTGTGCGGCTCGGGCTTCACAGCGTGAACCAGGTCCGGGAACTTCGTGGCATCCTGTATAAAGAATACAGGTATATTGTTTCCAACAAGGTCATAAATACCTTCCTGCGTATAAAACTTAACCGAGAAGCCACGAACGTCGCGGGCAAGGTCGGTAGAGCCACGGAAACCGGCTACGGTTGAGAAACGGGCGAACACCGGTGTGCGTTGTCCCGCTTCCTGCAAAAAGCCCGCCCTTGTGAATTGCGGAATAGGGTTTGTTACCTCAAAATAACCGTGCGCTCCGGAACCGCGTGCATGCACGATACGCTCAGGAATACGCTCATGGTCGAAATGGGTGATCTTTTCCCTTAATATAAAATCTTCAAGTAGCGAGGGGCCCCGGTCTCCCGCTTTGAGGGAATTATTATCGTCATTTATCCTCACCCCCTGGTTGGTTGTAAGGAACTTGTTTGTCGAATCGGATTTGTTAGTGGATAAGTCCCGCTGCTTTGCTTCCTGGTCGACATGATAAGGTTTGTTGTTTTGCTTCATTGCACTCCTTTTTTTGACATTTGTTATAAATGTGAAGTTCACCCTTTTTTAGGCCCCGGCATGTCAAAGTTGTGCTAAAACAATTTACATAATTATGTCAGGCTGTTTTCATGTAAACTTTAGGCCGCGCATTCGTAACTAGTTAATAATCATTGCTTTAAACTTATAAATTAATAACACAGACTTTCAGTCATTGTAATAGCATGTAAGATCATGTAAAAAACTTTAATTAAAATTTATAAGTATTTGAAAAACAGGCGATGTATCTTGTATAATGAAATATTGAACCGTGAAACTATAAACCAACAGAATTCAAAACACTAATAACGATGGATGAAATAACACAGGCATTGTTCGCCGCCTCACGCCAGGGAAACGTCCCTGTGCTTAACGAGATCTTTGCTATAAAAGACAATGTAAATGTATATGATGAAAAAGGCTTTACGCCGCTGATACTTGCTGCCTATAACAACCATCCGGAAGCTGTAGAGGCTTTGCTTGGCGCAGGAGCCGATATTAATGCAGCCGATAACAGCGGCAATACGGCGCTGATGGGCTGTGCTTTTAAAGGCTATGGTTACATTGCACAGCTATTGCTGAGGCACGGGGCAAGCCATGACCAGCAAAATGGCAATGGCGGAACGGCACTGATGTTTGCTGCTATGTTCGGGCGTAATGATATCGTAGACTTACTGCTTGAAGCCGGGGCAAATAAAGACATGAAAGATATGCGGGGGATGACTGCCATAGACCTTGCCGCACAGCAAGGCAATATAAGGGCAGTGGAACTCCTGGAGAATAATGTAAAGCACCTGTAACAGTTATGTTGAATTACCAGGTGAGGACAATCATGTAAGATATTTGAAATTTCGTGTAAGCATCGCACAGAATGACACGTTAAATTTGAAAAAAGCTGAATACTTAAATTATGCCATCTAAAATTGTAAACCGCTGCAGCGCGGCAATCGCTGCCAAAGGCTGGAACATTGCTTTCACGGAAAGTGCCACTGCCGGGCGCATGTGCTCGGAATTTGCATTGACGGGAGAATCCGGTAAGATATTGAGGGGCGGGATTTCCTGCTATGAAGTTTTTGTGAAGGAGCAGATATTAAAAGTGCCCCACAAGCTGATCGAGGATCATACGCCGGAGTCCGCAGAAGTAACGGCTTCGCTTGCCCGCCAGTCGGCAAGGCTATTTAATTCGAAGGTTACAGTGGCTGTAACGGGCCTTACAACGACCGGTGGCAGCGAAACACCTGAAAAACCTGTGGGAACAATGTTCCTCAGCATCATAACCCCATTAGGGACAATTGATGACCGGACGGTATTTAAGGGTGACCCGGAGTCAATCATCCTCCAGACAATTGACCGGGCCGCAGAACTTATTGTCAAGAATATTGAAAATAAGATATAAGCTGATGTATGGGCAGTAAAAGGATCTATAACCAGGCAGCGCTGTTTGGGCCGCTTTATGCCTACCTTGTAGTGCTCTCGCCACCGCCTGGGGTTATAGATGCTATTGCCGCTATAAAGCAGGAGATGAACAGTATCGTGGATATTGGCGAACGCAACCTTCATTCAAAGGCGCATATTACCCTTTTTGACCGGCTAACCGATGATGCAGGCCTTGCGGAAACCGTGAAAACCCTTATAAGTACCGATGCTGCTTTCAATGTGACGATAGCTGGATGGGGAACGTTCGACCACGGCCATAGCGTAACAGTGTACCTGAAGATCGCTAATCCTGAACGTATCGTTGCATTGGCAGAAAAGCTTAAATCGAAGGCATCAACGCCGCACATCAGCCTGGCAAAGAAATTGCCTTATGCTACCTTTGAAAAGCTGCAACCCTTCCTCCAGAACTTAAATTTTACTGCAGTGTGGAAATGCGATGAGGTACTCGTATTAAGAAAATTAATGTCTGAAAAGCACCTGGGCTTTAAAGAGTCATTCTATATTCCCTTGCGGACACAATAGCAGGAAACCATTATTAAAAATAATCAGCCTATGAAAGCAATCGAAAAAATTGTCATAGCAGGTATCGTCGGCACCACCTTTATGACGCTCTACAGCTATTTTAAAGCAAAAAAGGAAAACGAGGAGTATGTTGAGCCGGTGATGCTGAATAAGCTTATCGACAAGTCGCCCAACCTGCCATCGGCACGGAACGAGGACTCTCATCCTGCAGGATGGGGGCTCCATTATGGTACCGGGGTAGTGTTTGTGGCTGCGTACTGGCTATTCTGGAAAAAAGTATTGCTGAATCCCACACCCGGAAGGGTTTTGGTTACCGGGATCATCAGCGGGGCGGCAGGTATCCTGGTGTGGAAACTCCTGTTCTCGCAGCACAGCAACCCGCCGCACAATGACCGCAAGGGATATTACAGGCAGTTGATGTATGCACATATTATTTTTTCCCTGTTTTCATTACTCACATACAAGGCGTTAAGCCTGAAAGAAGAAACAACTGCTGCCGTAATTCAGTAATTACGGCATAGCGGTTACCAATAAAAAATAGCAGCGGGAAACTATACCGCTGCTATTTTTTTTACCCGTTATTCTGGTGATCTATCTTTAGCTTGTGCTTTTTCAGGTCGTACCTGTCATATTTGCTCATTACATGTACCGTAATGTTTTCTATGGAGATCGCCTCGCCATCGTCGATATTATTAAAATTAGAGTCGGCTATGCCACGGCCGTCGACCAATATGGTCATTCCCGGCCCTATGGCTTCCATTACATTTCCGCTAATAAGGAGCGCTGTATTTTCCTCAAGGCCTATTCCCAGTAACCTCGGATTGGCAACCACTGCCTGGAACAGCCGGCCTATCCTGCCCCGCTTTACAAAATGCGTATCGATTATAACATCACTTATCAGTGCGAGACCGCTGGTGATCCTTACTTTGCCTTTGTATAATGCATCTTCGCTGGTTCCCTGGAATACCATATTATTTGAGGCCGCAGCAGCCCCCGCAGAGCTCCCTGCATAAATAAAATTGCTGTCGGTATTATATTTCTCCAAAAGGAGTTCCAGGAACGGCGTACCTCCCAGCAGCGATGTGAGGCGCATCTGGTCGCCTCCGGTCACCATTACTACATCTGCCTCCTTCAGCCGCTTCAGCAAGCCTGCATCACGCGCCTCCTCCCTTTCGTTAATATCTATCACGCCGGTATTTGTAACGCCCAGCCGGCCAAAGGCCTGGACATAATCTTTCCCGATCGACTTTTCGGTAGATGCCGTCGACAGGATTTCTATTCGCGATTTTTCTTTTTTTGCCGACTCGTCCACAATACGTTTTAAAATGCCATTCTCATTATAGATCTCTACATTGGCATCACTATCGAAAGTGTAATTTTTTTTGCTGTCATCACCTTTGTTTTCTGCACCTCCAATGATAATGAGTTTACCTTTTCCCATTTTTTTTAGTTTAATGTTTCTGATATCTTAAAATTACCATCCATTTATTAACAATTGTCTAAATACTATAATAAAGTTTTGCCAAAGTCTTTTGTACCGTATGTTTTCCTCAGTTACTTTGTTTCATACAACAAATTACTACACAATTCCATTAAAAACGATGAAAATCATAAAGACACAGGTACTCCGCGGCCCTAACGTGTGGAGCGGATACCGCAAAAAACTGATCCAGATGCGGCTTGACCTTGAAGAAATGGAAGATTATCCTACCAACCGCATCGATGGCTTCAGGGAAAGGCTACAGCAACTGCTGCCATCCTTAATTGAGCACGAATGTTCCGAAGGGCACAGGGGCGGGTTCTTTTACAGGGTAGAGCTTGGCACCTGGATGGGCCATGTGATCGAGCACATTGCACTGGAGCTGCAAAACCTCGCCGGCATGCAAACCGGATATGGCAGGACACGATCTACACGCGAAAATGGCGTGTACAATGTAGTATTCTCATATGAGCATGAAGAAGCGGGGCTATATGCTGCAAAAGCTGCTGTAAGGCTCGCAGAGGCGCTGATAGCCGGAAACCCTTACAACCTTGAAACTGATATTGAAGCGCTTCGTGAGATATGCGCCGATAACTGCCTGGGACCAAGCACTGGCAACATTGTAGCCGAAGCGGTAAAAAGAAATATCCCGTGGATGAGGCTCGGCAACGATTCGCTTATACAACTGGGTTACGGAGCACACCAGAAACGGTTCCAGGCCACGATGACCTGCAATACGAGCATACTGGCGGTAGACCTGGCAGGCAACAAAGCCCGCACTAAAGAACTGCTTGCTGCCGCAGCCCTGCCTGTACCGGCAGGCAGTGTTTGCCGTGAGAGGGAATATCTGGAAGAAACGGTTGCAGACGTTGGCTTTCCTGTTGTGATTAAGCCTTTGGACGGTAACCAGGGAAAAGGCGCGACCATAAATATAACCAATATGGAAGATGCTTATACGGCTTTTGATATCGCTAAAGAGTACAGCCGCAGGGTTATTGTGGAAAAATACATTGAGGGCCACGACTTCCGTATGCTGGTTGTAGACGGTAAATTTATAGCTGCGGCCAAGAGGATGCCTGCACACGTTGAGGGCAACGGCTTTGATACGATCAATACCCTTATCAATGAAGCTAATTCGGACAGCCGCCGCGGCGTGGGGCATGAGAATGTAATGACAAAGATCTATATCAATGACGATACCCACATGATGCTGATAAAGCAGGGCTACACGCTTGACGCTATTCCTGCACCGGGAACGATAGTGTACCTGAAATCGACAGCCAACCTAAGTACCGGAGGGTCTTCGGAAGATGTGACCAATAATGTGTGCGAAGAAAACATTATACTTGCCGAGCGCGTAGCTGCTATCATCGGGCTGGATATCTGCGGCATCGATGTGATGGCAAAAGACCTTTCACTGCCAATTGCCGAAACAAATGGCGCTATAATAGAAGTGAATGCAGCCCCGGGCTTCCGCATGCACCTGGCGCCATCTGTTGGAGAACCGCGCAATGTAGCTGCCCCGGTTATAGACATGCTATTTCCTGACGGCCGGCCAAAGCGCATACCGATAATCGGCATTACAGGCACTAACGGCAAAACCACCACAACGAGGCTTACCGCCCATATTACGCAGAGCTGCGGGCTGAAAACGGGATTTACCACTACTGATGGCATTTATATTAATAAGAAGCTGGTGATGGAAGGCGATACCACGGGGCCTGTCAGCGGTAAATTCGTATTGCAGGATCCCGGTGTTGAATTTGCAGTGCTCGAAACCGCACGAGGCGGAATACTGCGGTCGGGGCTTTGCTACGATGAATGCGACATTGCTATTGTGACCAACATAAACGAAGACCACCTGGGCCTTAACGACATCCATACCCTGGACGACCTCGCAAGGGTTAAGGCAGTCGTGCCGCAAACTGTAAAAAGGGACGGATGGGCCATACTGAATGCCGAAGACCGATACTGCAGGAAAATAGCAAGGGACTTGGATTGTAATGTTGCCTGGTTCGCACTGGATGCGGAAAACCCAATCGTAAAGGAAATGATAGAAGAAGGCCGGGTAGTTGCTTATCCCGACAATGGCTTTATTACGGTAATAAAGCAGGGAGAAGCCATACGGATCGCCTCCCTCAGCAATGTGCCCCTTACCCAAAATGGCGAATTGCCGTTTATGGTTGCCAATACCCTTGCGGCATCACTGGCAACGTATTTGTACGGCTTTACCGTTACACAAATAGCCGATGCACTACAGACATTTGTCCCTGGTTTCGAACTTACTCCGGGACGAATGAACCTTTTTGAGCTGCGGAGCTTTAAAGTACTGGTAGATTATGCACATAACCCACACGGTTACAATGCGATAAAAAACCACATTAAAAATACGCCCGCCCGCCGGAAGATAGGCATTATTTCAGGTGTTGGCGACAGGCGTGATGAAGACATCCGGGAATGTGCCATGATTGCAGGCGAGATGTTTGACCATGTAATCATCCGGCAGGAAAGCGACCTGCGCGGCAGCACGGCCGATAAGCTCGAAAGGCTCATTGCCGAAGGCCTTAAAGAATCTAACAGCGCTATCACTTATGATATCATTTCAAATGAATCAGATGCACTGAAACATGCGATGGACATTGCCGAGGAAGGCGATTTCATAACGGCGCTTACCGAAGATATAAAAACTGTTGTAAAGATCATTAAAGCACGAATAGAGGACGAATCGCGACATGACAGGTTCGTACAGTCTGCATAAGATAACGAATATATACCAAGATAAATAAGCCGGCAATTGCCGGCTTATTCATTACAAAACACTAATAACCAATTATTGACTTCTATTCTGCTACATTTATCGGTAGTACCTTCAGGCCGATTTCTTCTGCAAATGAAACAAAGCTGTAAAAGGCATCCCGGTCGGTTTGCGGAAAAATTGTGATCTCTACCTCATCATCCCGCTCTGATTTACTATCCTTAAACCGCATGGCTAAAAACCGGCTAGGCCCGGCGCTATCCCCCGCAAGATCGCCACTGTCCGAAAAGGAAGCAGTTGCAAATATGGTTTTAACAGGCGCCGCATTTTCTAATTGTGTGTAAAAGCTGCTGTTTGTTGGCAATTCTTCAGAAATAGCAACAATTGCAAGCCCGGCATTTTCCAGGGCCTCACCCATTAATCCGGTACACGATATGTTACCGGATGCCTTATCAATATCAAACTCGCGCGCGCCATAGTCCTGCATGTATTGTACGCCTGCCCGCCGCAATCTTTCCCTGACAATATCAACGGGCTCACCAGCCATGGCACCTACCTTCACGCGCATACCGTAAAAAGCTGCACGAAAAGCAATCCTGGTTGCCAGGTCACCTTCGCTAAATACCGCAATATTTTTGATTTCCATACCGGCTTTTTTATAGTTTATGACATGGTTTTTAACCCGTTGGACATTAAACAGTTGTTAATGAAATTAACATAGCATATCCGAAGCATTCCGTATCTTTGCGAAACACTTTGGATATGCCGATATTTCAATCGTAAACTAAACTTTCGTTTAGCTTATCTAAGGATTGCTCCGGGGCGTTGTAGTGCTGTTCCCTGTGCCGCTGCCCGTAGTATTGCGGTTCCTGTCCTTGTCCATACCGGTGCCTTGCGTACGGGTATCAGTATCTTTTTTCTTATTCACCTTAGAGCGTTTTTTTCCGGTTGCAGAACTGTCCTGAGTAGTGCTCTTGCTGTTGGTCCGGGTACTGTTTCGGTCCGTCTGGGTGCGCGTGCGATTATTGCTTGTAGTATCGGTCTGTGCAGAGGCGATCCCGAATGCCAGCACAGCCATCAGTGTTAAAGCTGCTTTTTTCATATGATAATTTTTTAATGGATTTCTGTAGTTTCTTTATCAAATGTACACAATGAAACAGGGCATCACATTACACTATTTCACCCTGATATTGCATCGTAAGACTTTAACAGATAGTGCTTTTTATCGGGAACCGCTGTACACCAGCCACCATGGTTTTAGTTAACTTTAAACGAAGCTGCCGAAGCGTATCCCTGCGTCATGTTTACACACTCATGACAATCGAGTTTGGAAAAAAGGAATCTTTTAGTCATAAAAAAAGCCGGGGACATGGAGTGCCCCGGCTATGCCTGATATTATACTATCCCGTCCGTATTCCCCTAACCATGAAAACATGAAAGTGAACGGGATCTATAGGATCAGGGTTTTGATGTCTGGCCTCCTGATGTCTGGCCTCCTGCTGTCTGAACTCCGGGGGTTTGTCCGGAATTCTGATTTCCGGAATTCTGGCTTCCTGAAGAACCTGAAGTGGTATTGCCCTGGCCGTTGGACGTTCCGCTTTGCGGGTTGTTGGTGTCTCCGTTAGCCCTTTGCGTTCCGGTAGAAGTGCTGTCATAAGGTAATCCTGTTCCGCCATCTGCACCAACCCCCTGTGCTGCCCCGGGTTCTCCGGTAGGGGCTTGTGTCTCGTCATAACTGTTCCCTGCGTCGGCACCGCTTTCCGAACCGCTTGTTTTATCTTTACAGGATACCAGGCTGAAGGCCGCAAAAATGGCAACAGCCAGGAATGATTTTACATTTAATTTTTTCATGATATTGTAGTTTAATATTATTCCAAAGTTCCCTATTTAATGACCGGGAATATTACATGATCCTACAATATTGTTTCATGATTTCAAACGGTTTACATAAAATTACGCGGAGAAAAGCCTTTACGGATTTCCTGATCCACCGCTTGCGCCATAGATCTGCCCGTTGGAATAGCTGGCATCATTGGCGGCCAGCTGTACGTATATTGAGGCCAGCTCGACTGGCTGCCCTGGCCTGCCCAGAGGTGTCTGCCCGCCAAAAGACTGGAGTTTTTCGGGGGTAGCGCCGCCGCTTACCTGTAGCGGTGTCCATATCGGCCCCGGAGCCACGCCATTTACCCTTATGCCTTTTGGCCCCAACTGCTTAGCCAGCGACTTAATGTAATTGGTAGTCGCCGCCTTGGTCTGCGCGTAGTCATACAGGTCACCGCTGGGATCATAGGCCTGCTCCGAACTTGTCCCAATGATGGATGCGCCGGGTTTTAAATGGGGCAAAGCTGCCTTAATGATCCAAAAGGGCGCATATATATTGGTTTTCATTGTAGCGTCAAAATCTTCGGTAGTTATATCAAGTATCGATTTCTGTGTTTGCTGCCTGGCTGCATTATTCACAACTATATCAAGCCCTCCCAGCCCTTTTACGGCCTCCTCGACCAGTTTCGTGCAAAATGCTTCATCCCGAAGGTCTCCGGGTATAGCTATCGCTTTCCTGCCTTCGGCCTTTATAAGCCTGATCACTTCCCGGGCATCTTCTTCCTCGGTCGGATAGTAATTAATGGCAACATCGGCTCCTTCGCGGGCATAGGCTATCGCCGCAGCCCTGCCCATGCCGGAATCGCCGCCTGTAATCAATGCTTTGCGCCCCTTAAGCCTGCCGGATCCCTTATAGCTTTTCTCGCCATGGTCGGGCTGCGGTTCCATTTTTGAGGCCAGTCCCGGCCAGGGTTGCCGCTGGTTTTTGAAAGGCGGACGGGGGTATTTTGTGGTAGGATCCTCCTGTGGGTCCGGCCCTGCGTACAAATCGTTTCTTAATTCGCCGGCGATAGCCGATGGCATTGCTGCCGTAGCAATAATAGCCCCCATACCTGTAATTGCCGACCGGCGGCTGATGACGTTTTTATCTTTCATATTTTATAGTTTAGTAGTTAAATATCTATAAGCAATTATTTAAAGCTGTACATGCAATAATCTATCGCTACAACCTGATAATTTTGTGAGGCTTCAATAATTTCAGGTGAGCAGCCATAGGATATGATCTCTCTTATCTTTTCTGTGATATCTCGCGTATCGCTACCGTCGATCTCAAAAAGGATATAAGTTGAAAACTCGCCTGCAGGGCTTATTGTCCCTACATCTGCATTATCCAGCACAAGAAAGGTATTTTCGTCCAGCGCGCTGTCTAAAGCTGTAAGAAGTGCAATGCCATTCTGCGGAAGTGCAATATCCCTGGATCCGGGGATTTTTATAAGGCAGTTTTTAGCGTCCATTGTAATTTTTTATATAAAATAACCCAATAAACAAGAATGAAGCCTTACACATTTTTGCACGCCGATTACATCATTAGCCAAAAAAAGCTGCTTGTCAGCAGCTTTTAGTTATTTTATGACCGGTAATGCATTATAAAATTTTCCTTGTCCAGCCCGTCGGTTATATATTGCCAGTTGATATAAATCGTTTCCGAGAGTATCTTGCGGAGCTCCTCATGGTCATCCGGCTTCTTTATAAATACATTCGCCCCAAGAATGAAAGCTTCTTCGGCTAATGTGGGTATATTGAACGATGTGTAAATAGCAATCGTTATTTCCCTCAGCCTCGGGTTCCTCTTGATCTCCTTAAGGCATTCTATACCCGATTTGCCGGGCATAGCAAGGTCGAGGAATATAATGTCGGGGATCTTTTCGGCAGTATTCAGGTAATTCATTAGTGCGATCCCGTCTTCACATACGTCAAGGGTATGGCTAAGGCGCAACTTATCGAAGACGTTTTTAAAGAAAAGGCGGTCATCCTGGTCGTCTTCTGCTAAAACTAGGTGTAATTTATCAGGATACATAATATTTAATTTAGGCTTGAAAGATAATTCCTTTTGTGCATGATCACTTTGTGGAAAGCAGTCGGTGTAAGGCCCGTTATCTTCTTAAACTGGTTTGAAAGGTGGGCAACGCTGCTGTAATGGAGCGCATAAGCAATCTCTGTAAGCGACATATTCTCATTGGTAAGCAGCTTTTTTGCGCGCTCAATTTTGTGGATTATGATAAAGCTCTCGAGGGATATGCAGCAAACCTCCGAAAAAGCCTGCGATATCGACCGGTAGTTTGCCCCTACTTTTTCAGAAAGATAACTTGATATCTTGTGTACAGGCAGGTCTTTTGAATTCAGCATTTCAATAATGGCATCTTTCGTCCTTTGTACCATCATGCCTTTCTTATCGTCAACAATCTCAATCCCGTAATAATTCAGACGGTCGATAAGCATGTTGTATACTTCCCTTTCGGTATTATGCCCAAGGACTATGTTGCCCGACCCGGCAATGGTATAATCCAGGCCAAGCTGCTCGAGCTGTTCCTGCAATACTACGCGGCAGGTTTTTTCAAGGTTATATTTCAGGTATAAGTTCATGGTTGGTGTGGTTTTCGATAAAAGTACGGTAAAATTACAGAGGCTAACTTCACAATTAAGAGTAATTTAGCATTTACCACAAAAAATACCCCATCCTGTAAAGGTGAGGTATGTTGGAAAAAAAGCATGAGTTGGACTATTTACAATAGTGCATATTTGTAAGACCAAACAATATAGGAAGCTATGAGTAACTGTAAATAGCCCGGCTTTTATACTTACAAAGTTCTTTATTAATCTGCATTATGCCTTACACAGTTTTACGATACACTTACACAATTTACCAATTCGCCAATTTATTGCATCTTCAACTACACTTCCTGCAGAAGTTCCCGTATATTTGTTTATTAATTAAATGATATTTTTATGTCGCAATCAGGGGCTGTCGTTATAGTTGAGGACGATATGGATGACAGGATATTCTTAAGCCAGGTGTTTAAAGAAATAAATATGGAACGTGAAGTTTTGTGGTTCAGCAGTACGTCAGAAGCTTTTGAGTTTCTTAAAACTACGAGCCGCTACATTTTCCTTATCTTTTCGGATATTCAACTGCCTGCGGAAAGCGGACTGGAGTTCAAGCAAAAGATTGATGCCAATCCGCGACTCAGGAGAAAAAGCATTCCATTTGTGTTTTATTCTACGTCGGCCAGCCAGCGCGATGTTGACGATGCCTACACAAAAATGACCATTCAGGGGTTCTTTCAAAAACTTGGCGATTACGACGAAACAAAAATGCTGATGAAAACCGTATTCGATTACTGGGACATCTGTAAGCACCCTAATAAGCAATAGCTCTTCCTATTCCCGTTTATATGCCATCAAAAAAAATACAGCAGCCGGCAAATCCGGAATTCCCTATTGTGGGGATAGGTGCATCGGCCGGCGGCCTTGATGCGTTCAGGCGCGTTGTGCGCAATATTCCGCAGGAAACAGGGATGGCCTATGTGCTTGTGCAACACCTCGCGCCCGACTATGAAAGCCTTTTGCCTGAATTAATAGCGAAGGAAACCTCACTGCCTGTCTATGAGATTACCGACGAGATACACCTGGCGCCGGACAGCATTTATATTATCCCCGAAAACAAGATCCTTACCGTAACCGACGGAAAACTAAGGCTGCAGCCCCGTGAAAATAAAAAAGTGCCCAACATGGCTATTGATATTTTCCTTAGCTCGCTGGCCGAGGTACATAAAAGCTTTGCCCGTGGCGTAATCCTCTCGGGATCGGGGTTTGACGGCACGACAGGTTTAAGGGCAATAAAAGAATTTGGCGGCGTTACCTTCGTGCAAAAGCCCGAAACCGCTGCTTTCGACAGCATGCCGCTCAGTGCGATACGCACCGGGGCAGCCGACTTCGTGCTTGCTCCTGAGGAGATACCCGGCAAGCTGCAGGAAATAGACACTGCTTATGATAACAACAGGGCCTATGCCGACAATGACCAAAGCGGCAAATCTGACGATGAATTTTTCAGGAGCGTGATAAAGCTGCTGCGGCTGCGTACCGGCAATGATTTTTCGCACTACAAGCAGCCCACTATACGCAGACGCATCGCAAGGCGGATGGTTATCACTAAAAAAGAAGACCCGGAAGCCTACCTTAGCTTTTTGAAGACTGACAAGAAAGAACAGGATGCCTTGTTCGATGATATCCTGATCCCGGTAAGCTACTTTTTCCGTGATTCAAAAATATTCGACCTGCTATGTGAAGAGGCGTTCCCGCATATTCTAAGCAGGAAAGACCCGGAAGACAGTATCCGCGTATGGATAGCAGGCTGCTCTACCGGTGAGGAAGCCTATTCGATGGCAATATGCCTACACGAATTCCTTGCCGATAAAGCGCCAGGAATAAAAGTACAACTATTTGCGTCTGACATTTCTGAGAATGTGATCGCAAAGGCACGTGCGGGGCTTTACACGTGGTATGACGTGCAGAACGTACCCGAACAACGGCTGAAGAATTATTTCACCAAAAGCAACGGTGTATACCATATCAATAAGGAAATACGGGATATGTGCGTATTTGCAGTGCATAATTTTGTCAAAGATCCGCCGTTTGCAAAAATGGACATTATTTCCTGCAGGAATGTACTGATCTACCTGGATCCGTTCCTGCAAAAGAAAGCCCTTAATACATTCCATTATGCGCTGAGGGGCCACGGTGTGCTGTTCCTTGGTAAGTCGGAAAGCGTGGGCTATTCCAACAACCTTTTCGACCCTATAGTAAAGGGACAGAAGATCTTTGCCAGGAAGGATACCAAAGACAACCGCCCCCCAATCACTTATGAACGGGGCGAAGCGCCATTGGTATCGGCTTCGTTTACAAACCAGAAGAAAAAAGGCGGAACAGAGCCCGACTTCCTGAAAAAGGCCAACGAGGTGCTGTTTTCCAAATACACCCCGCCGGGAGTCATTATCAATGAGAATAAGGAAATTGTACATTTCCATGGTGATACCAGCCCGTTCCTGCTGCCGCCACCCGGAAAGCCCAATTTCAATATCTATAAAATGCTTCGTGAAGGCCTTACTTTCGAACTTCGCAATGCGCTGTTAAAAGCCAAGACCGGTAATGACACGATCAAAAAGGAAAATATTACGCTTAAAGACAAAGAGTACCTGGTAACCCTTGAGATCATCCCGCTGGATAATGACCTCGAAACGCATTATATGGTACTTTTCCATAAGATCATGGCGGCGGAAGGGCAATCGCGCAGCGCCCAGAAAAAATCGGATGCCGAACGCATAAAGATGCTTGAGGCAGAAATAGAGCAGATGCGGGAAGATATCCGACGCGTAACCGAAGACCAGGAAGCCGCCAACGAAGAGCTGCAAAGCGCCAATGAGGAATTGCTAAGCAACAGTGAAGAGCTGCAAACCCTTAATATGGAACTGGAAACAGCTGCCGAAGAACTGCAGTCTAATAACGAGGAGCTTATCACGGTAAACGACGAGCTTATGGACAGGCAGGAGCAGCTTACCGTGGCAAGATTGTATTCAGACGGTATCATAGAGACGATCCGGGAACCACTTATCGTGCTCGACCGCGAACTGCGTATTAAGCGGGCGAATGCTGCCTTTTATAAATATTTCCAGGCCGCCTCGGATGAAGCTGATGGAAAAGTGATCTTTGAGGTTAGCCCTAAGCATTGGAATATAGAAGGCTTACGTACCGTGCTTTCCACCTCTGTGCTGGAAAGGAAAAAAGTGGAAGGACTGGAAGTACGCGTCATATTGCCAGATAGTGGCGAAAGGACCATGCTGCTTAACATAAGTCCCATAACCAACGAGAACCTTGAGGAGAACCTTATCCTGCTG
Organism: Flavobacterium album; assembly: GCF_003096035.1. Lineage (NCBI taxonomy): Bacteria > Pseudomonadati > Bacteroidota > Flavobacteriia > Flavobacteriales > Flavobacteriaceae > Flavobacterium > Flavobacterium album. The sequence continues at coordinate 3,642,476 of NZ_CP029186.1, forward strand.
GCAATTGAAGATATTACCGACATTACCAGGGCAAACATTATGCTGAAGCAAAGCAACAGCGAACTGGAAGAGAACAATAAGGAACTTGCCTCCTTTAGCTATATGGCCAGCCACGACCTGCAGGAACCTTTGCGCAAGATACACACCTTCAGCAAGCTTATTAATGACGACGAGGGCAACAGGCTGTCGGGCGACTCCAGGCTGTATCTTGAGCGCATCATGGTTTCTTCGCGAAGGATGCAGCGGCTTACCGAAGACCTGCTGCGTTATTCGCATATTACATCTGATGACACCAGCGAAATGCAGGATACGAACCTGGATGAGATTGTAAAGGAAGCGCTCGATGATATGTCAGGCAAAATAAAAACATGCGGGGCTGACATAGATATTGCTGCACTCCCCACAGTAAAAGCCGTTCCGCTGCTTATGCGGCAATTATTCCTGAACCTTATAGGCAATTCGTTGAAATACTGCGGCAGCGAAAGGGTTCCCGCGATACGCATATCCTACAGCAGGGTTTCCGGCGGAAATGCCGCAGACACCGAAAATCCCGGCGACCTATACAAAATTACCGTGAGCGATAACGGCATAGGTTTCCTCCCGGAGCAGGCCGAACGCATTTTTGAGCCGTTTCACCGCCTGCACAGCAAGGACAAATTTGAAGGCACAGGAATCGGGCTTGCCATCTGCAAAAAGATAGTGTTGTACCACAACGGATTTATAACTGCCGAAAGCCAGCCGGTAGGCGCAGCATTTCATATATACCTTCCTGCTTAATTGAACTATAAACAACTTTAAACAGTTCCTCAGGAATACTATGTCTCGCCTCCGGCAGCCATCTTTTGAAGCATACCGAAAATGGTCTTTTTGAGCAAGGTTACAGAATCGGGCTTTACATAGCATCCGGCTGCACCCAATTTATGGGCCTCTGCCCTGCACCTTTCAGTTACCGACGATGACAGCACAAAAACCGGTATCTTTGCTATATTCTCTGTAAGCTTGATTTGCCTTAGGCATTCAAGGCCATTTACATCCGGCATATTGATATCCAGCAGTACAATATTGGGTAATCCCGTTTTCAGCAATTCTATGCCGTTCCAAATAGTATTGGCATAACTGCATTTTATATCCTGCATGCCTTTAATCGCAAGCTGAAGAAAAATAAATTCATCTTCATCATCATCTATTTGTAATATGTGCATTTCTATACGATATAGGTTTAATTGAATTATCGCCTACAGGTAATGCTGCGGGTTGGAATCCGTCAAAAAGAAGTCACTTGCGGACGAGGTAAAAAGCCTCGTTATTAGGGTCAGACACAAATTTCCGAACTAATTGATGGTGTAACAAATTTTTAAGAACAGCTTAACAAACTTTAACACAAATCGCTAATTATTAAGCTATTATAACATAACTATGTAAATGCATGGACAAATCTTATAACCATTTGAACAGGTAAATGGGTAGCTTCGTAGGAAAGTATTTATTTAATTAAAAAACATCTCTATGAAAGCAGCAGTGATTCACGGTCCGGGCACGATAACGTGCGACAATATTGACGACCCGAAACTCGAAAACCAGGACGATATCATATTAAAAGTAACTTCAACGGCCATTTGCGGGTCCGACCTGCACATTTATTCCGGTGGTATCCCACAGCCCAGGCCAATGGTACTTGGCCATGAGTTTATGGGGATCATTGAAGAAGTGGGCAAAGGCGTTACCCACCTGAGGCCGGGCGACCGCGTTATTGTCCCCTTCCCTATTGCCTGCGGGTCGTGTTTCTTTTGCAACCACGAATTGCCGGGGCATTGTGAGCACAGCAACCCGGAAAATTACGGCCCCGAAGGCGGGCTTGTAACAGAGAAAGGCGGCGCACTGTTTGGCTATACCGACCTGTATGGCGGTTATGATGGCGGTCAGGCACAGTATGTACGCGTACCGTATGCCAACTTCGGCCCACGCGTAGTCCCTGACAACCTTACCGACGAACAGGTGCTTTTCCTTACCGACATTTTCCCTACCGGCTATACCGGTGTAGACTGGGGCGAAGTAAAGGGCGGCGAGACCGTAGCGATATTCGGTTCCGGCCCGGTAGGCATCATGGCTGCAAAAAGCGCATGGCTGCGTGGTGCGAAGCGTGTTGTTATAGTTGATACCCTGCAATACCGCCTTGATAAAGCAATGCAGACCGCAGGATGCGAAACCATATTGTGGGAAGACGGCGCGAAAGATGTGGTTGAACAGATACGTGCAATGACCGAAGGCCGTGGTGCTGATGTATGCATTGACGCAGTAGGTTTTGAACCCGACCGCAGTTTCCTTGACAGGGCAAAAGCAACCCTTAATTTTGAAAAAGGTTCGGTGAAAGTGATGGAGGCATGCATGAGCGCGGTTCGAAGGGGCGGCATCGTTTCGGTGCTGGGTGTTTACCCTGTCAATTATGATAACTTCCCTATAGGCCAGTTCTTTGATAAAGGCATCATCCTGAAAGGCGGGCAGGCGCCTGCGCACAAGCATATCGACAAGCTGCTGGGATACGTAAACGAAGGCCGCGTGAAGCTTGATGACATCATTACCCACAGGCTGCCGCTTACCGAAATATCGCACGCCTATGACATCTTTAAAAAACGTGAGGACGGCTGCGTAAAAGTGGTTCTGGATCCTTGGGCATAATCACATTAAACCCCGGCCTATAGTCAGGCCACCATGATAAGCTTTAAGGACATTTCTTTATAGCAATAAACTTATAAGATCAAAACTATGAAAAAGCTACGACTGTTTACATTTATATCCTGCGCGATCCTTTTTTCGATGACATCGTGCCTTGACAATAACAACAAGAACAATAATACAGAAGACCTTCACGAGTCTGACAACGGAAACGATGCGCCGACCTACAATAAAACCAGGGAGGAAATGGAGGCCGACAGCGCCCAAACCCCGTTGCCGCAAAAACGCGTACCAAAAGACAGTGTGGAGATCATTACCAAAGGGAATGCCTCATCGGAATAGCAGTAATATATGAAAGCAATTATTTTACTGGCTACCCTGAAGGAAAAAGGCTTATCCAACACAGCGGTGCTGACAGAATTTGCATTGGAATACCTGACAAAAGAAAATATCGAATGTGAGGTGGTCCGGCTGGCAGAACATAACATTTCGCCGGGATCGTATATTAATGTGGGCACCGGTGATGACTTTCCGGCCATCTACGATAAAATACTGGCAGCTGATATTTTGCTCTTTGCCACGCCTATATGGTGGAACAATCATTCTTCGGAACTCCAAAGGGTTATTGAGCGGATGGACGAGGTGTACGACATTATCGAGGAAGGCAAGCCCTCTCCACTGAATGGCAAGCTGGGCGGCGTGATCATAACCGGCGATTCGGACGGGGTGGAACATATAACCGGGAACATTGCCAACTTTTTCTGCTGCATTGGCGTTACTATCCCTGCCTACAGCTCTTTGGGTGTGATATGGGAAGGACACAGCAAACAGAAGAAAACAACCCGTGCTGCGCTGCTGAAGTACTACAAAAAAGAATATGCGCAGGATGCTGAAGCCATGGCAAAGCAATTTGCGAAAATGCTTACTGCACAAGGATAACCTTACCATGGCGGCAAAACTTTACATAGGGACATCCGGCTGGCATTATAAGCACTGGAAAGGCACTTTTTATCCAGCCGAACTTAAAGCGAAAGAACATTTTGATTATTACAGCCGGCATTTTGATACCGTTGAGATCAACAACACTTTTTACCGGCTTCCTCCAAAGGAAGTATTTACAAGCTGGAAGGAAAAAGTAGATAAAAGCTTCATTTATGTGGTTAAGGCGAGCCGGTTCATCACCCATATGAAGAAGCTGAATGATACCCTGGAAGGCCTGACACGCTTCCTGGAAAATACAGCGTTGCTCGGCGAAAATCTCGGGCCTATACTCTTTCAGCTGCCACCCGGCTGGGAAATCAATGCCGGACGCCTCGAAAACTTCCTGAAGATATTGCCTAATCATTTCCGGTATGTATTCGAATTCCGGAATGCTACGTGGTACCGGGAGGAAATTTACACCCTGTTGGAACAATACAATTGTGCCTTCTGCATTTATGAGCTGGCAGGGCACCTGTCACCCGTTATGGTCACAGCAGATTTTGCCTATCTGCGGCTGCACGGCCCCGGCGGCAAATACCAGGGAAGCTATACAGACGACGCGCTGCATAAATGGGCCGTACAATGCCGGGAGTGGCTTAATGCCGGGATAGATACCTACGTTTATTTTGACAATGACGAAATGGGCTATGCTGCTTTTAACGCATTGAAGCTAAAGGAATTATTAGGCAGTTAATCCTGCGTTAATCTTCCTGCAAATTTGCTTTACAAAAAGTAACTTTATACTATTCACTAAAATTTCAGGCTATGCCATGGTACAACGGTGATTACCCGCCCTCTTATAAAAACCAGCCGGTGCCGCTACGCGAAAAGGCTGTAGAAATAGCCAATGCCCTTTTAAAAGAGGGTGTGGAGGAAGGCATTGCGATAGCCACAGGGCTAAAAAGGGCCCGCGAATATTTTGAAGATAAAGAGTAAAGTAACATCCCCGTAATGAGAAAGTCAGCTACGATATCCCCTGAAAAAGGCGCTCCTGCAAAAATGCCCACCAATGTAAAGCCCATGCTGGCTACGTTGGTGAAGGAGCCGTTTAACGAACCGGGATGGAGCTATGAGGTAAAATGGGACGGGTACAGGGCGCTGGCTTATATCAAAAGCGGGGAAGCAGAACTATTGTCGCGAAATAATAAATCGTTTACCGAAAAATACTATCCTATCGCCGCAGCCATGGGAAAATGGGATTTTGATGCGGTGCTGGACGGTGAGCTGCTTGTCATCAAAAAAAACGGGAAAGCCGATTTTGGTGCGTTACAAAACTGGCGCAGTGAAGCGGATGGCGACCTTGTATATTATGCCTTCGACCTGCTGTGGTATGATGGAAAGGACATCACAGGGCTTCCGCTATCGGAAAGGCAGGCTATCCTGAAAGATATATTGCCTGCGGATGACGACCGCATACGCCTTAGCGAGGTATTTACCAGCGGTGGCCTCGATTTTTTTGCAGCAGCGCAAAAAATGGGACTGGAAGGAATTATGGCTAAAAAGTCGGATAGCCTGTACACACCTGACAGCCGCTCGAAAGAATGGCTCAAAATAAAGGTGAACCAAAGGCAGGAAGTTGTTATTGGTGGGTTTACCAACAACGAAGGTTCGTCAAAGCTGTTCAGCTCGCTTTTGCTGGGTGTTTATAAAAACGGGAAGCTGGACTATGTTGGTAAGGTTGGCACAGGCTTTACTGTGAAAATGCAGAAGGAAATGATGGAGGCTTTCCGCCCGTTTATAACCAAGAAAAGCCCGTTTGCTTATGAACCGGATATCAACAAGCCTTCACGGTTCCGCCCCGATCCGCCGAAAGCCGTTGCCACCTGGCTGAAACCAGAACTCGTTTGCGAAGTGAGCTTTACCGAAGTGACATCGGACGGCGTTTTCAGGCATCCATCATTTGAAGGAATGCGTACCGACAAAAGAGCCTCTGAAGTCGTACTGGAAACGGCTGTAGAAACAGAAGACGTAACATCTGCAACAAAAAATGGCGATACAGCCCTTGTAAAAGCACCCGAAGCAGCCGATAAGCGTACGCTGCTCAACCCTAATGAAGAATCGCAGGTAAAGGCCATTAATGGGCATAACCTGAAATTTTCGAACCTCAGCAAAGTGTACTGGCCTGAAGAAGGCTATACCAAACGCGATATGCTGAACTATTATTACCAGGCTGCCGAGTTTATCCTGCCCTACCTGAAGGACCGCCCGCTGACATTATACCGCTTCCCGAACGGGATTCATGGGAAAAGCTTTTACCAGAAAGACGTAAAAGGCAAAGCTCCCGAATGGGCAAAAACATTTCCGTATACCACCAGCGATGGCGAGGATAAGGAATTCCTGGTAGGCAGCGACGAGTATACACTGCTGTGGATGGCATCGCTGGGGTGCATTGAAATGAATCCCTGGTTCAGCAGGGTGCAGCATCCTGACCATCCCGATTATTGTGTTATCGACCTGGATCCCGCGGACAGTACAACTTTTGAGCAGGTGGTACAGGCAGCCCTTGAAGTGAAAAAAGTGCTGGACGAAATAGGTGTCCCCGGTTTCCCGAAAACATCCGGGTCAACAGGAATACACATTTATATCCCGCTTGGCGCGAAATACACGTATGACGAATCACAGTTGTTCGGAAGGGTGGTCGTCTCCATCGTGCAAAAACGTTTATCGAGCTTCACCAGCATTGAGCGGCAGATAAAGAACCGGGAAGGCAAGATGTACCTCGACTTTTTGCAGAACCGCCCGAATGCAACGATATCCTGCCCTTATTCCCTTCGCCCAAAACCGGGAGCAACCGTATCGATGCCATTGCATTGGGAAGAAGTAAAACCGGGACTGTCTATGAAAGATTTTACCATAAAAAATGCTATTGCGCGGGCACGGGGCGAGGGCGACCTTTTTAAAGGCACGTTTGGGAAAGGTATCGACATGAAAAAAGCCCTGAGCAAAGCGCAGGGCCTTTTGGAAGCGTAGTTACCACTCTATTTTTACTTTCGAATCGCCCGGTATGCAGAATTCTACAATATCATTTTCCCTGCCAACAGGGCCTGTTTCCTCATACCTCCCGTTTTGATTTACCGAAACTGTAACTGAAGGTACCTTTTGGCCATCGGCTAGTGGTGCAATTACCATACGATAGGTAAAACGGCTGTCTCCACGGGTAGAAAAAGTAACGGCATCTCCACTTTTATGAAATTGCGTAGCAGGATATTCATTAAATATCATAAACCCGCCTTTGTCTACTTTATGGTACTGGCGGGGCACTATCCCAAAAGCAATCCCTGCGCCGTATACTTCCTGCCCTACCTGACCGGACCGGTTCCAGCCATCCTGCAGGTCTTCGAGCGCTATCCAGAGGTTTGGGTCGATCTCGCCCGTTTTAACATCCTCCCTTTCAGCCAGTACTTCCCGTGGCAGTCGCGGAGGATAATAGTAGGAAACCCTGTGTATCACATATTTTATGCATTCGGCGAGCAATAGCCGTACAGAAGGCAGGATTTCTTCAACGCCATCTGCTTCCTTCAGGTAGGTATGGATGGCTGCAAATACTTCCTGTTCCTCGTAGGCAGCGGTATAAGGCGCATCTTTTAACGGATAAATAGCAAAGAAGGTCTGGTAGTGCTTTGCATTGCCATAATCTGCTTCCCACAATTGTACGTTCTTCATCACTGCTGCAATGCATACGTAGCTGAGATTGAGGAACAATTCGTCTTTAGTTTCTTTATACAGCCTTAGCAATGCCCCTGCCGAAAAAGCAGTATTATTGGCCTGGTAAAATACATCGAAGCCAAGGCCGTCAAGTTTCTTCGCCGCCTTAACTGCTTCGTCAAAATATTTTTTGCTGCCGGTGAGCTGCCACACCTGTATCATCAGGTGCGCATAGGCGCCGGGAACATCTTTTTCGCCCCCCTTACCTTCTTCGGTTTCCTGCTTAAGTACTTCAAGGGTAGCCATCTTATAGAATACCGGCCACTCGTAATTGAAGTGTTGGGCAACTTTAATTACGTAATCCACAGAATCCATCAATAGCTTCTTAGCGATTTCGTCGCCATCGAGTGCCATGCGCGAAAGGTTTAGAAGCGGATGGTGCAGGTACCAGGAATCCATCACTTCAGGCTGTTTTTGCTCTTCGCTCCAGTCAAGGTCCTTCTCCTTTGCAGGGAGCCATCGCACCAGGGTTCCCAACTGCTTGTCATAGAAGTTCTCAAGCCCGTTCTTTAGCGTTTCAATCACCGGGGAATGGTCTTCGCCGCTCCATCGGTCGAAATCCATTAATGGAAGCAATACCGCTAACTGCACCATGCTTTCGGGCGGTGTCTTGTAATCGCTTACATAGGCATTCAGGTAGGAGCGCCCATCGGCAAACTGCCAGCAGCCTTTATGGTTTTGCAGGTCGTTCAGCCCTTTATGCAAAAAATCCGGCCAGTCATGGTATTCAGTATCAGGCCTTGGGAGATATACATAAATGTCGGCCAGGTGATTCAGGTAGTGTTGCGCCATTTGGTAATTATCCTGCGGAATTTCGTCCGTAAGCAGGATAAAGGCATCCGAGATAATATAGTCCTCACCTTCCTTTAAAGGCTTGTCAACACTGGTCGCCGGGAGTTTCATTCCAATTTCCGGCCACGAGCCCCCCACCAGGTCGCCCGCCGATGTTTCGGTTTCATTACAATATTTATTAAGCGCCGTCAGGTTCTGGAAATAAAAGACTGAACCGGTTTCGGGATTTTCAAGGCTGAAAAATAAATTTCCCGACCGGCTTCCCACCTGGCCGGCATGCACTGTACCTTTGGTATTCTGTACCCTGCCTGTTTTTGAGAACATGGGCATTATATCGCGGGGCCAGTAGGGCATCAGCAGGTCAAAAGCCGGTGTAAGGGTTGTAATATAACGGAATATGTTTTTTTCATCGTCCGGGAAAGACAGCGTAACACTAATTTTTCCGGTTGTTCCGGATAGCAAAAATTCAACTTCGGTATCATCTTCGGTAATGTTGTCTAAATTTAGCACATCATTCGCAGCATAGGCAGCCCTGAAGGCAACGCGGCCCCCATTCGGCCATTCGGCGACGAACCACATGCAGTAATCCGCAAGGATCGTTGTTAAACGGTAATCATTTAGTTTGCGCTCAAAAATAATCTTGCCGCCCTCCAGTCTGTCCTGAGAGGTTGCGGTCCAGGCAGAAATTGGTTTCATAAGGTATCAGTTGTAATGATCATATAACCTGCAGGTGCGGCCTCACTTTCAGCTCCACCACATCGCATCGTTTGGGCTGGGACAGGCAGTACAGTACGCTCATTGCAATGTCATCGGCAGTGAGCATTTCCAGTGCTTCTATTTTTTTTAGCTTTTCTTCGGTGGACTGTTCCTGCATATCGGTATCTACGGCACCAGGCTCAATAAGCGTAACTTTGATACCGCTCTTGTTGACCTCTTTGCGAAGCGCTTCGGAAAAACCCTGTATACCCGACTTAGTTGCCACATATACTGTTCCCGTCTCTTCCCGTACATCGGCGCTCATTGAGCCTACATTCACAATATGGCCATCGCCTTCCATACGCTCCAACGCCTCAGCGCTGCAGGCAATATAGGACATAAGGTTCGTACTGACCACCCGCTGCCATTCTGTATAAGAACCATCCTCAACATTGCCGGCAGAAAGGGCCGCATTATTGACCAGGATGTCAAGCTTATCAAAATTCCCGTCCACAGCGCTGAACAGGGTGTTAATACCCTCTTCCGTACTAAGGTCGGCTATAACACCATATACCTGGCCTTTAGCGTCTTTGTGGAGGTCTTTCAGCGCATCCTCCAAGTGCTGCCCGTCCAGGCCGGCTATCATCACATGGGCACCAAGCCTGGCAAGCAGCAACGCAGCAGCCCTGCCTATTCCTGTTGTCCCACCGGTAATGAGTATCTTCTTACCTTCCACCGATAGCGGGAGATATTCATTAAGTGCATCCATCTTATCGTGTTTAGGTTATTGTGGCTTCGTTACTGTTGGCGGCGATGCCTGGGTACTATCCGGCGAGACCATTCCCGTGCTGTCCTGTGCCTGAGGTGTTTCAGGCATTGTACCGCCGCCCGAATGGCTGTCCGTTGTTTCTATCGCATCGTCTTCCATCGGGTCGTTGCCTTTAGGATTATCCTTGCAGGATGCCAGCGCCATAATTGTAGTGGCGGCAAGCATTAAAGTTAGCTTTTTCATATACTGGTTTATTTATGTTCTGTTTATTTATGTTCTGTTATTTTATGCAGCCCGCAATTGGCAGGGCCGTTTATTACTTCGCCGTAGGCTGTAAAGCGCGAACCGTGGAGCGGGCAGTCGAATGACTGCTCATCATCGTTCCACTGCAGCACGCCACCCATGTGCGGGCAAACTGCGGTACAGGTATGCAGTTCGCCATTTTCATCCCTGTAGACCGCAATTTTATCCAGCCCCTTCGAAATGATTGCGCCCTTTCCTGCTGCGAGTTCTTCAACTTCTTTGATATCGCCCGATGAGATCCAGTCTTTTATCATCCTGTAAGCCATATTGCCTACCTCTTTCATATAATCAATGCCCGTGCGTAATGTTATCCTTGAAGGTTCGTACAGCGCGGCATACGGATTCTCTACGCCGTTGATAATATCGTTGGTAATGATACCGCCCAGCGTACCGTGGGTCATTCCGTTGCCGGAATCGCCCGTTATGATATAAATATTGTCATCACCGGGATTTTTCCCGATGTAGCCTAACGAATCTACGGGCTCCATTACCTGGCCTGACCATTTGTATTCAATTTCCGAAAAATGAGGAAAATGCTGCATGGTCCAGGCCGTCAGCCTTTCATAACGCTCCGCTTCTGAAATATGTTCCTCTTCCGCCTGTCCGGTTTTGTGGTCTTCGCCTCCGGAAATAAGCAGGTCGAAGTTATCGTCAAGCGGTTCGAGCCTTACGTAGTGGTACGGCTTGGCAACCCACTTCGACTCCATGTTGCCGGTGTCCCACCACATGGCATATGGTAAAATACCTTTCGGCACTTTAGCAGCGATCACGTAGGTACGGTACGGCCATTGTTTAGTATGCATGGTAAACAGGTCATTCACCGGAGTATTTGTAGCCACAACAATATGGTTTGCCCTGATGGTAAATCCGTTTGCTTTCGCACCGTCTTCAGTAATCTCATCCGCATGGGTGTTGGTGTAGATCTCCCCTCCCTTCCTGACAATCGCATCAGCGAGGCCTTTCAGGTATTTAAGGATATGGAACTGCCCCTGGTCAGGGAACCGTATCGCCCTTTGGCTGCCTGATGCAATTCCCGGCATTTGGGAAACCATTTCGGTAGGAAGCCCTGCCCTTTGCGTGGCCTCAAGCTCTTTGTCCAGATTTTCTTCTTTATCAGTAGGATCGGTAAACAGGTATCCGTCTACCCGCTTAAACTGGCAGTCTATATTTTCCAGACTTACCACACTGTTGATCCATTCCAATGCCTGCTTATGGCTTTTCGCGGCCAGGGAGGCTTTTTCGCGGCCAAAGAATTTTTCGAGGTCATAATACCGGTCATCCAGCGCATAGGAGATCTGGGCAGTTGTCCTTCCCGTCTCGCCGCTGCCTAAACAGCCGTCTTCAATAAGCACTACCCTCCTGCCCGACGCCGAGAGGCAGTAGGCTGCCGTAAGCCCGGCAATACCGCCTCCTATAACCAGTACATCGGCCATTACGTCGGTGTCCAGGGTTTTATACTCCAACGGCCTTTGTGAATCATTCCAGTACGAATGATGATTTCCACTCGTAAATTTATCTTTTATCGGATCTCCGTTTTCCATAAGCTAATTTTAAATATGATCAAGAACTGCATTACAGGAACGCTCCTGTTTGGTGAGCCGTACTACAATGAAGCGCCCGTCATCAGTTATATAATGTCTTTTTCAGGCTCGGCATAATCGCTTATCGGGTGCTGCTGCGTTTGTGGCTGCGGCCTGCTGCCGTAGTGCTTACTGTGTTTGTCGCTGCCCTCTGTTTTTACCAGCTTGTTGTAAATGCCAAGAAGCAGGAACGGCGCCGCCCATTGCCCTACGAAGAGCGCAGTGTGCCTTTTGCCAAAGCATTTCAGTGTGGCAGATGCAGCCATAGAGCCAACGGCTGCCCATAAAAACAGGTCGGATGGCAGTTTTGCGGTCTGGTTTTCGATGGCTTTTGCAACCGGCCCTTCGGAATGGTCATTTTGGATAATTGACATAGTTTGTTGTTTTTAGGTTTGTAGTACATAAAATTACTCATACTAAAAACACGCTGTTTGTACCATTATGTTAATCTGTTGTAATATTGCGTTAAAATGTAGGAATTGCATGAAATTTAGATGCAAATCGATCCCCAAACTATATTACATTCAGATCACATTATATTACGATTAAATGAATCTGCCGTAACTATGCCCTGAAAACAAAAAAGCCCCTGATCTTTCGAAAAGGGGCTTTAGCCGGTTTAGATAAACTATCGCTTTATGAATTTTATATGCGCTCCCGAAGCGGAATTTATAAAATACATCCCGGCGCTCAGAGAACCTGTGTCAATAGTATTTACCCCGGATTTTAATGGCTGGCTGCTAACCGTTTTCCCGGTCATATCGGTTATCACGATCTCAGTGGCCTCTTCGGTCTCAACAAACAATTGGTCTACAACAGGGTTCGGATAGACCTTCCAGCCTTTCTTTACAAATGCTTCTGTCCCCAGATCGGTAATTACAACACATTCCGATGTTGCCGAACATCCGTTTTGTGTAACGATAACTGCATAAGAGCCATTTGCCGTTGCCGTGAAGGATGCTTCTGTAGCGCCATTAATAGGTTGGTTCGCTGTACAGTTGATCCATTGGTAACCTGCCCCTGTAGCAGCTGCCGTAATAGTAGCGCCTGAAACAGTCAGCGCAGTGTTTACCGAATTTACAACGACCGTCATAGTAGCTGTAGTCGCACACTGGCCTGCGTTTGGCATGAAGGTGTATGTAGTCGTAGCGGTGTTGTTTATCGCAGGGCTCCAAGTTCCTGTAACGCCATTTATGGAAACCGTTGGCAGTGTGAATGACCCGCCAGGGCATATTGCCGCAACCTGCGAGAATATCGGCGTTACGTTATTATTTACCGTCACCGTCATAGTAGCTGCAGTAGCACACTGGCCTGCGTTTGGCGTAAAGGTGTATGTAGTCGTAGCGTTGTTGTTTATCGCAGGGCTCCACGTTCCTGTAATCCCATTGGTTGAAACCGTTGGCAGTGTGAATGACCCGCCCGGGCATATCGCCGCAACCTGCGAGAATAGCGGTGTCACGTTATTATTTACCGTCACCGTCATAGTAGCTGTAGTCGCACACTGGCCTCCGTTTGGCGTAAAGGTATACGTAGTCGTAGCGTTATTGTTAATCGCCGGGCTCCATGTTCCTGTAATGCCATTGGTTGAAACTGTTGGGAGCGTAAACGACCCACCCGGGCATATTGCCGCAACTTGGGAGAATACAGGTGTAACGTTGTTATTTACCGTTACCGTCATAGTAGCTGTAGTAGCGCACTGGCCTGCGTTTGGCGTGAAGGTGTATGTAGTCGTAGCGTTATTGTTTATCGCAGGGCTCCAAGTTCCTGTAACGCCATTTGTAGAGGTAGTTGGCAGTGTGAATGACCCGCCCGGGCATATCGCCGCAACCTGCGAGAATGTAGGTATCACATTGTTATTTACCGTTACCGTCATAGTGGCTGTAGTAGCACACTGGCCTGCAGCTGGTGTGAAGGTATAAGTAGTCGTAGCGTTATTGTTTATCGCAGGGCTCCATGTTCCTGTAACGCCATTTGTAGAGGTAGTTGGCAGTGTGAATGACCCACCAGGGCATATTGCCGCAACCTGGGAGAATACCGGTGTTATGTTATTATTTACCGTTACCGTCATAGTAGCTGTAGTCGCACACTGGCCTGCATTTGGTGTAAAGGTATACGTAGTCGTAGCGTTATTGTTGATTGCAGGGCTCCAAGTTCCTGTCACGCCATTTGTAGAGGTAGTTGGCAGTGTGAATGACCCGCCCGGGCATATCGCCGCAACCTGCGAGAATGTAGGTATCACATTGTTATTTACCGTTACCGTCATAGTGGCTGTAGTAGCACACTGGCCTGCAGCTGGTGTGAAGGTATAAGTAGTCGTAGCGTTATTGTTTATCGCAGGGCTCCATGTTCCTGTAACGCCATTTGTAGAGGTAGTTGGCAGTGTGAATGACCCACCAGGGCATATTGCCGCAACCTGGGAGAATGTAGGTATCACATTGTTATTTACCGTTACCGTCGTAGTAGCTGTAGTCGCACACTGGCCTGCAGCTGGTGTGAAGGTGTACGTGGTCGTAGCGTTATTGTTAATTGCAGGGCTCCAAGTCCCTGTAACGCCATTTGTAGAGGTAGTTGGCAGTGTAAACGAACCACCCTGGCATATCGGAGCGACCTGTGTAAATGTTGGCACTGTACCCGGGGTTACCGTTACTGTCATTGTAGTGCCAACAGCACATTGCCCTGCATTTGGCTGGAAGACGTATGTTGTTGTGGCATTATTATTTATCGCAGGGCTCCACGTCCCGGTAATGCCATTAGTTGACGTTGCCGGCAATGTAAATGAGCCTCCCTGGCAAATGGCTGCCACTTGTGTGAATGTCGGTGTGGTATTGTTATTTACAGTAACCGTCATCGTAGCAGTAACCGCACACTGGCCTGCATTTGGCGTAAAGGTATAGGTAGTAGTGGCTGTGTTATTCAATGCGGGACTCCACGTACCCGTAATGCCATTATTTGAAGTTGTTGGTAGTGTGAATGACCCGCCTGAACAGATTGCCGCCACCTGTGTGAACGTTGGCGCTATGTTATTATTTACAGTTACCGTCATTGTAGCTGTTGAAGCACACTGGCCTGCATCAGGTGTAAATGTATAGGTTGTAGTGGCTGTAGTGTTCACGGCCGGGCTCCACGTGCCTGTGATACCATTGGTTGAAGTCGAAGGCAGTGCAAACGATCCCCCTAAACATATTGCCGGAACCTGTGTAAAGGCAGGAGTTACCGGATTGGTAACCGTTATGGTTATTGCATTGCTCGTAACGGTTGGTGTAGTCGGGCACAATACACTGCTGGTCATTACAACCGTAACTACAGCGCCGTTAGCCAGCGTGCTTGTGGTGAATGTAGGGCTGTTCGTTCCAGCATTGTTTCCGTTCACTTTCCATTGGTACTGCGGCGCCCCACCGCCATTAACAGGTGTTGCTGTAAAGGTTACCGGGCTGCCACTGCAAACCTGTGTGGCCGAAGCGGCAACGGACACCGAAGCGTTACACGGTTGTATCGCCCCGTAGACGCAAATAGAGAAGTTGTCCGTAGTAAGCCCCTGATACACATTGAATACCCTGATGTAATATTCCTGGCCCTGCGTAAGGCCGGAAGCCGTACCTGTTTCGCTAAGATTTACCCCAACACTGTTGACACAAGCAATAGGAGTACCCGTGCATCCGCCCTGGAACACCTGGAAACCAAGGTCGCGCCCTAACATTGGCCCTATATAAATGGTTGCAGAAGCGCCTTCGGCTATGAACCTGAACCAAACGTCCTGACCTGCCTGTGGTGCGCAAGAGATTGCCGGGCCATCAAACATTGCGCCGCTAAATGTACCTCCAACCTGTGAGCAAGTCGTGTTTTGTGTTAAAAGCGTTGCGTTCTGGCAGGTGTCATTTGCCGGTTTCGGATATTTGGTAATGCAGAAGGAAATATTGTCCGAGGAATACCCTGTCATATTATGGAAAAATCGAACATAATACGTTTGCCCTACAACGAAGTTATTATTGATGTAATATTCCGATGTATTGCTGCCAAAGTTGTTTACGCATGCCATTGGGGTACCCGAGCAGCTTCCTTCAAAGATCTGGAAACCGGGGTTAAAGAAAGAAACCGGGTTAAGATAGATGCTGTAGGTTTGCTCAGTAGCCACAAATTTATACCAAATGTCCTGCGACGTAGTACCTGCCGGGCAGGCAGCCGGCCCATCAAGTGTCGACCCTATGAATGTTCCTCCCACATAAGAGCAGGTTGTACCTGGGAATACTTCTGTTGCATTCGCGCAAAGGTCGTTAGCAGGTGTTGGGTATTTGGTAAGGCATATCCTGAAATTGCTGAGGGGAAGGATGTTGGTAGCATTAAACACCCTGATATAATATTCCTGGCCCGGAATAAAATCATTACTATAGTAGCTCTCAAATGCACCTGCCGCACCCGAATTTACACAGGCAACCACTGTACCGTTACATCCGCCCTGTATAATTTCAAAGCCGTGGTTCAGGCTGGTGATCATGTCGAGCGTAATGCTGTTGGTAACATCGGTCGCGATAAACTTGTACCATACGTCCTGCTGGGTTCCCGTGGCACATGCAGGTATGGCACCATCCATCATAGAACCGCTAAAAGTGCCTGTTATATAGTTGCAGGCTGTACCCGGCGTAAGCTGTACGGCATTAGCGCAAAGATCGTTGGCCGGTGGCGGGTATTTTATAATACATACCTGGAAATTTCTTGTATCCAGTGAGCTTAATGGATTAATAACCCGGATGTAGTATTCCTGGCCGATAACGAAATCACTGGCAAAGTAATACTCAGCAGTATCATTAGAATAGAAATTTTTACAGGATACCAGCGTCCCGTTGCAACCGCCCTGATATAGCTCAAAAGCTACATTTACATTGGTTGCACCGTCAACATCAATTTCCATCATCTTGTCGGTAGCGGTAAACTTGTACCAAACATCCTGCGATGCGTTTACAGCACATCCAGGGACTCCGCCATCTTTTAGCGACCCGCTAAAGGTACCCGAAGTATTTGTACAGGTAAGCCCCGGGGTCAGCTGTATGGCATTGGCGCACAGGTCATTTGCCGGTGGCGGGTATTTTATAATACATACCTGGAAATTTCTTGTATCCAGTGAGCTTAATGGGTTAATCACCCGGATATAGTATTCCTGCCCGATAACAAAATCACTTGCGAAGTAATACTCAGCAGTATCATTGGAATAGAAATTTTTACAGGATATCAGCGTCCCGTTGCAGCCGCCCTGGTACAGCTCAAAAGCAACATTTACATTGGATGCTCCGTCAACGTCAATTTCCATCATCTTGTCGGTAGCGGTAAACTTGTACCAAACATCCTGCGATGCGTTTACAGCACATCCGGGGACTCCGCCATCTTTTAGCGCCCCGCTAAAGGTACCCGAAGTATTTGTGCAGGTAAGTCCCGGGGTCAACTGTATGGCATTAGCGCACAGGTCATTTGCCGGTGGAGGGTATTTGGTAACACAGATCTGGAAGCTGCGCGTCTGCAATGCAGACGATGCGTTGAAAACCCGTACATAATATTCCTGCCCTACGATAAAGTTATTGTTGAAATAATTTTCTCCCCAACCGTCAGGATAATTGTTAACACAGGTGATAAGGGTGCCATTGCATCCTCCCTGGTAAAGCTCGAAACCATGGTTAAGGTCCGACGTTTGGTTAATACCTACACTCATAGTTACATCGGTAGCGGTAAACTTGTACCAAACATCCTGCGATGCGTTTGCAGCACATCCAGGGACACCGCCATCTTTTAGCGACCCGCTGAATGTCCCTGAAGTATATGTACAGGTCGTACCCGGGGTCAGCTGTTGTGCATTGGCACAAAGGTCGTTTGCCGGGGTTGGGTATTTGGTAACACAGATCTGGAAGCTGCGCGTCTGCAATGCAGACGATGCGTTAAAAACCCGTACATAGTATTCCTGCCCTACAATAAAGTTGTTGTTGAAATAATTTTCTCCCCAACCTTCAGGATAACTGTTTACACAGGTGATAAGGGTGCCATTGCATCCTCCCTGGTAAAGCTCGAAACCATGGTTAAGGTCCGACGTTTGGTTAATACCTACACTCATGGTTACATCGGTAGCGGTAAACTTGTACCAAACATCCTGAGATGCGTTTGCAGCACATCCAGGGACTCCGCCATCTTTTAGCGACCCGCTGAATGTCCCTGTAGTATATGTACAGGTCGTACCCGGGGTTAGCTGTTGAGCATTGGCGCAAAGGTCGTTGGCCGGCGTCGGGTATTTGGTAACACATATCTGGAAATTGCGCGTCTGCAATGCAGACGATGCGTTGAAAACACGCACATAATATTCCTGCCCTACAATAAAGTTGTTGTTGAAATAATTTTCTCCCCAACCTTCAGGATAACTGTTTACACAGGTAATAAGGGTGCCATTGCATCCTCCCTGATAAAGCTCGAAACCATGGTTAAGGTCCGACGTTTGGTTAACACCTACACTCATAGTTACATCGGTAGCGGTAAACTTGTACCAAACATCCTGCGATGCGTTTGCAGCACATCCAGGGACACCGCCATCTTTTAGCGACCCGCTGAATGTCCCTGTAGTATATGTACAGGCAGTACCCGGGGTCAGCTGTTGAGCATTCGTGCAAAGATCGTTGGCCGGGGTTGGGTATTTGGTAACACATATCTGGAATGTAGATGTGGCAGCTGTGCCGACATTGAATACGCGAATATGATATTCCTGTCCTACAATGAAGTTGTTATTAAAGTAGTTTTCCCCCCATCCTGACGGATAGGCATTTGTACAAGCAACCTGTGTACCGCTGCATCCACCCTGATAGATTTCAAAACCGTGATTGAGGCTGGAATTTGCATTCAACCCTACAGACATTGTAACATCGGTAGCAGTAAATTTGTACCAGACATCCTGCGATGCACCCGAAGAACAGGATGGCCCCACTCCCGTTATGGTTGCACCATTGAAGGTTCCTGTAGTATAACTACAGGTTGTGCCGGGCGTGAGCGGGATAGCATCCGCACACAGGTCATTAATGGGAGGTACAAGCACTGTTGATGTATCAGCCGCTATTGCCCTACCGCAAATCATTGACATGAAAATGAGAAATAAAAAGAAATAGTTTTTCATATGATTGGTTATAATATTATCCAGGCTGCAAACATAAGAACCAGCATTATTTCAGCCGTACAGCCATGTTGCACGTTTGTGTACTATTGTTGCATTGTTATTAAATCTGCTGATCTTTAGCAAATTGGCTGGGGCTTTTACCAAAGTGTTCCGTGAAAGATTTTGTGAAATACGACTGGCTGCTGAAGCCGCATTTGTAAGCGATCTCAGAAATATTGCCATCGTTGGCCAACAAAAGGTCTTTGGCTTTTTCGAGGCGGACCATACGGATAAAGTTGGTCGTAGAGAAGCCTGTCAACGCAGTAAGCTTCCTGTGCAGCTGGCTCCGGCTCACAGCCATGTCGTCGGACAATTCGTTAACCGAATAGTCAGTGTTGTCTATATTTTCAACAATACAGGCCGTCACTTTATTCACATAGGCATTATCACTTTTGATGCGCTCCTCGAATGTTTTTGGGGACTTGATGGAAGCTTGGTAAGCTTCCTTATTGCGCTGTATCGTGGTAAACAGGTTACGGATGGTAAGCTTCAGCTCATCCGGCGAGAAAGGTTTGGCAATATAAGCGTCCGCACCATACCCAAGGCCTTCAAGGCGGCTTTCGAGCGATGCCTTAGCCGAGAAAAGCACGACCGGAAGGTGATTTGCCAATTCATCTGAGCGTATTTCTTTCAGTAATCCTATGCCGTCTTTTTCGGGCATCATGATATCCGAAAGCACGATATCCGGCAATTCTTCGCGGATGAGGTCGATAGCCTCCTGTCCGTTCCTGGCATGGATAACCCTGAAGTTTTCCTGCAGTACCGATATGGTGAAGGCAGCCGTGTCCGGGTCGTCTTCCGCCAGCAGCAGTGTTGGTACGCCTTCCTGCTGTGCCACCGGAACTGTAGCAATATCCTGTTCCTGTACGGGGATGGATACCTTGAATGAGGTGCCCGAAGGATTGCTTTCCATCTGTATCGTTCCCTGTGCCAGCTCGACCAGTTCTTTTACTAATGATAATCCGATGCCGGTCCCGTTCGTTCCCGCAGCATATTTGCCCCTGAAAAAACGGCGGAATACTTTTTTCTGTTCCTTTTCAGGGATACCCGGCCCGTTGTCTTTTATCTCTAATACAAGGTTCCTACTTTTTATTTCCGACTTAACATGGATTTCCGATCCTTTAGGGCAATATTTTACGGCATTCCCTATGAGGTTGGATAGTATCTTTTCCAAAGCGTTCGATGGGAAGGAATAATTGCCGCCAAGGTTATTCTTATCGTTAATGATGTGTTTGTTATCCGATTCGGCTTCGCCTTCAAAGCTGCTTACGATATCATCGATAAAGTCGCCTATGCTGCCCGTAGTATGATTGAGCCTGAAACTGCCTTTGCCAAGCTTAGATGCATCCAGCAGCTCATCGACCAGGCATATTAGTTTTTTCGAGTTACGTTCCATCAGCAGCAGCTGTTCAGCGTTTTTAACACCCGGCTCCTGCTTCATTACCTGTATAGGGCCTTCAATGAGTGTGAGCGGTGTCCTTATCTCATGGAATATGTTCTCGAACATCTTCAGCTTCTCCTGCTCAAATTGCTGCGTTATCTTTCTTCTCTGGAAAAGAAGGTAAAAGATAAAACCCGCAATGAGCAGCAGTAAAAATGCGCCGAACAGTATAAGGTTGCGCTGGTTTTTCCCCCGTTCGATCTCCTGCTTGTTCAGCTGGAGCTCCTTTTCCTTTTTTTCGCTTTGGTACCTTATCTCAAGTTCATCAACTTCTTTCTGCTTTTGTACTGAGAACAGTCGCTGGCGTGCCTCGCTTTCCAGTTTTTTGTAGTAGTAAGCGTTCTTAAAGTCGCCTACAGATTCATAAGCAAGGCCTAAACGGTCATACAAAGCAGGCTTGAATTGGTCTTCGGGGCGTTTGTCGTTGACAGCAATGGCCTTTTTCATGTATTCAATCGCGCCCGCATAATTTTTATTTTCCAAATTGTAATCACCTATGTTCTGGTAGGCAGTCATCTGGTTTACAAGGTCGTTATGCCTGATTGCAAAGTCCAGGCTTTTTTCGTAATAGTAAACGCATGAATCCGGCTTAACGGTTTGGTAAGCTGCGCCAAGGGAATTGTAAACGGTTGCCAGGTATTCGGGCTGTTTTTTCTTTAAAAGTGTCTTTTCCGCCTCTTTAAGGGTTTTTACCGCTTCTTTAGGTGAGCCGGTAGAGATTTGAAGGATGGCAAGATTTGTAGTGATAAGCGCATAATATTGGTAATCGTTCCCATCTTTCTTGGCCTGTGCCGCAAGTTTCAGGTATTCCTCAGCCTTTTTTGGATTGTTTTGGTAAAAATAACAAACTCCTATCCCGTTGTAGATCGTACCTGCCAATGATTTTTCCTTATGCTTCTCGGCAAGCGCAAGCCCTTTCAGGTAAAAGGAAATGGCTTCCTTCATTTTGTTCTGCTTTTGATAGGCTTCCCCTATTTTGGCATACGACCTTATAACTACAACATGATTATTGTTTCTACGCCCGATTTCGATAGCCTTGTGCGAATAATATATCGCTGAATCAGGGTTTTGCCCCAGATAATAGGTTGCCATCTCTACATTTAGCTCACCCCTTCGCAAATCATTGGCATCTTTCATTAAATTCCGGATGGAATCTGCGGTATTCTGGCTAAAGGCTTTGTAAGGTGACAGGGTTAAGATTACCGCAAAAAGGAGTAAGACAAGATTCCCTCCTATTTTATAGCCGCGCGGCTTTATACTCAAAGTGTTATATTTAACTGACATATGGCTGGTTTCCGTGATTTTTTTTGCAAATATATAATAAGTCGTTATCCAACAAGCTTGTATTTACACTATTTGCTAACACTTTGTTAAATAGTTATCGCTTATTCCCACTCGAAATCTTTTTACTAATCCAACAACCGTTAAATTTCTTACAAACAACGCCTTTTAGAAAAATACAGTTTGTAACTTTATATAAAAGTGTATTGTAATGAAACAGCCCTTACTGGCATTTAACGATAAAGGCATATACTGCGCCGCAGCCGATGTATACCTGGACCCGTGGCGGGCAGTTCCAAAGGCCATTATTACGCACGGGCACAGCGATCACTCCCGCTGGGGGCATGGCAGCTATATCACCCATCACCTCAACGTACCCATTATAAAGCACAGGCTGGGTGACATTAACGTGGCCGGTAAGGACTGGGGCGAGACCTTTACTATAAATGGCGTAAAATTCAGCTTTCATCCTGCGGGGCATATTGTGGGCAGCGCGCAGGTACGGGTAGAGCACAAAGGGGAAGTTTGGGTATTTACGGGCGATTACAAAACCGAGGATGACGGGATTTCCACCCCTTATGAAGTGGTGAAATGCCACACCTTTATTACTGAAAACACCTTTGGCCTCCCCTGCTTTAAATGGCAGCCACAGGCAGAAGTAATGGCCGAGGTGAATGCCTGGTGGTCGCAAAACCGCGCCGAAGGTCAAACCTCCATTCTGTTTGGCTACACACTGGGCAAGGCACAGCGCCTGCTAAAGCACCTCGACCCGTCTATAGGCCCGATATTTACCCACGGGGCCGTAGAGAACATGACACGGGTTATCCGGCAAATGGTGGATATGCCCGAAACTACACTCATAACCCGCGATACCAAAAAAGAAGAACTACAGGGCAGTATTATACTTGCGCCCCCATCGGCACACGGCAGTACGTGGATACGACGTTTCACTCCTTATGTAACGGGTTCTGCAAGCGGCTGGATGGCTTTTCGCGGGGCACGAAGGCGCAGGGCTATTGACAAGGGATTTGTAATGAGTGACCATTGCGACTGGGCAGGCCTGCTGGAAAGCATACAGGCTACCGGCGCCGAAAAGATAATCTGCACCCATGGTTATAGTGATATTTTTAGCACTTACCTTAGGGAACTGGGCTATGATGCGCGCACCGAGCATACACAATACGAAGGAGACGAAGGCGAAACCGACACCATGGAGCCGGATGAATTCACAACTGAGGAAGGAGGCGAATCATGAAGAATTTTGCCGAACTCATAAAAACACTCGACAGCAGCAACAAAACTAATGTAAAGGTTGATGCGCTTACACAATACTTCCGCACTGCGGGAGATACTGACAAGGTGTGGACGATAGCTATACTCTCCCACCGCAGGCCGCCACGCCCGGTAAATACCAACCTGCTGCGCATGTGGGCGGCAGAGCTTGCTAACATCCCGTTGTGGCTGTTTGAGGATTCCTACCACATTGTGGGCGACCTGGCCGAAACAATTGCACTGATTATCCCAACCTCTAAAGACCATAGCGAAAAAACGCTGACGGAATTTGTGGAGGAAATGATCACACTGAAACGAAAAACAGATACCGAAAAGAAAGAGTACCTGCATACCAACTGGCTTTCGCTAAATTATTATGAGCGATTTGTGTTTACCAAGCTGATAACAGGCAGTTTCCGCATCGGCGTAAGCCAAAAACTGATGACCCGCGCGCTGAGCAAGGCCACCGGCGTAAATGAAGATGTACTTGCCTATAAGCTCATGGGTGAATGGGATCCGGCACGGATAAGCTTTGAGAAATTAGTGCTTACCGAAAAGGAAGATGATAACCTGAGCCGCCCCTACCCTTTTTACCTGGCCTATGCCGTAGAGGGTGAGCCTGAGGACCTGGGCGATGTAGCGCAATGGAGCGCCGAGCATAAATGGGACGGCATCCGCAGCCAGACGATCATCCGAAACGGGCAGCTTTATGTGTGGAGCCGGGGCGAAGAGCTGGTTACAGATAAGTACCCGGAGTTCAACAGTTTTCTGGGCGTAATCCCTGATGGAACTGTAATAGACGGCGAAATACTGCCATGGATTGATGGCGGCATCGGCTTGTTCAACGACCTGCAAACACGTATCGGCCGCAAGGTAGTTTCGCCTGCGCTGCTAAAGAAAACCCCGGTTGTAATCCGTGCCTACGACCTTTTGGAATGGGAAGGCCGGGATATACGCACACTGCCTTATACGGAACGCCGTGAGCTTTTGGAACAACTGTTTGAGCAGATAAAAGACTACCAACTGCCGTTGCAGCTTTCGGAACGGATAAAGCTAAACGACTGGGATGAAGCCCTGCACGAAAAAGCCAAAGCCCGCGAGCTGCGAAGTGAAGGCCTTATGTTTAAGCGAAATGACTCTGCTTATGGGGTGGGCCGTAAAAAAGGCGACTGGTGGAAATGGAAGCTCGACCCTTTCAGCATTGATGCCGTTCTTACCTATGCCATGCGGGGCAGCGGCCGCCGTGCCACCCTGTTTACCGATTATACTTTCGCCCTTTGGCAAACCAATGAGGATGGCACAAAAGAACTGGTGACGTTTGCAAAAGCGTATTCCGGGCTGACCGATGCCGAATTCCGCATGGTTGATGACTACATCAAAAAAAATACGCTCGACCGTTTTGGCCCGGTGCGCAGCGTAACGCCAAAACTGGTATTTGAAATTGGCTTTGAGGGCATTGCTTTTTCAGGCAGGCACAAAAGTGGCGTGGCAACGCGTTTTCCGCGGATACTGCGCTGGCGGCATGATAAAACCATTGAAGAGGCAAACAGCATAGACGATTTAAAAGACATGATACCAAAATAGGCCGTTTAACCGAATTTAAATAAATGTCTATTATGAATTTAACCACATAACTTGTCCCGCCAATTGCGGGAGGCACATAGTTTTAGAAGGAATATAAAGCTCAATTAATTGACACAGAGCATGAAGCTTCGCTTCACTATGTGTGAATATGTTTCCTTTATCGACAATAAATAACTATGAAACCTATGTATCTATGTGGTTAATTTAAATTTAGGTATTCACTAAATATATTTTTGGCAACCAAACTATAAACAAACATGAACAGGGAACAGCTTTTCGGCATTGCTACAGACTGGTTTACCAACCGGGGGTGGAAACCGTTCCCATTCCAGACACAAACATGGACGGCTTTTCTACAGGGGAAGCACGGCCTGCTGAACGCCCCTACCGGCAGCGGGAAAACGTATGCTCTGTGGATGCCCATCGTGCTCGACTATATAAAAAGCAACCCTGACTATAAGACCAAACACAAACCCGGGCTTAAAGCCATCTGGATAACACCGCTGCGGGCACTTTCAGTAGAAATAAAGCAGGCGGCAGAACGTGTAGCCAATGAGCTTGAAACGGGAATGACGGTAGGCGTTCGTACGGGCGACACTTCATCTTCAGAAAGGACGAAGCAGAAAACCAAAATGCCCGACCTGCTTATCACCACGCCCGAAAGCATGCAGCTGATGCTTGCCTCTAAAGATTATGCCTCAGTATTTAAAACCTGTCGCGCCATAGTTATAGACGAATGGCACGAACTCCTGGGAACCAAGCGCGGCGTGCAGGTGGAACTTGCCCTCAGCCGGTTAAAAACAGTCGCTCCAAAAATGCGTATCTGGGGGATATCGGCTACTATTGGTAACTTGCAGCAGGCTATGGAAGTGCTGCTGGGCCCGCGATCTGAAGCTTTGGAAAATTCCTCAATGATAAGGGCGCACATCAACAAAAAGATAAATGTTATTTCTGCGATCCCCGAAAAAATGGATGCCTACCCCTGGCGCGGACACATGGGGCTCCATCTGGTTAAAGAGGTAGCAGACATCATTAATAAAAGCCGGACTACCCTGATATTCTGCAATACGCGTTCGCAGTGCGAACTATGGTTCCAGGCGCTGCTTGCCAAATATCCCGAATTTGCCGGGGAACTCGCCATGCACCATGGAAGTATTGCCCGCGAAACCAGGCAGTGGGTAGAACAGGCGATACGCGATGAGCAGCTGAGAGCAGTGGTTTGTACGTCCAGCCTTGACCTGGGCGTTGACTTCGCACCGGTGGAAACTGTAATACAGATAGGCGGTCCGAAAGGGGTAGCGCGCTTTTTGCAGCGGGCAGGGCGCAGCGGCCACCGCCCCGGACAGGAAAGCAATATCTACTTTCTGGCAACCCATGCTATAGAGCTGGTTGAAGCCAGTGCCCTGCGCCGCGCCGTTCAGGAAACCGTGGTGGAAGACCGCGTACCTTACCTTAACAGCTGGGATGTGCTGGTGCAATACCTTGTTACCCTTGCCGTGAGCGATGGCTTTTACAGTGATGCTATTTTTAAGGAAGTGCAAAGCACCTTTTGCTATCAGGGCATGACGGCAGAAGACTGGCAGTTCTGCCTCAATTTTATTACCCGTGGCAGCCAGAGCCTGCAGGCGTATGACGAATATAAAAAGGTAGAGATCGAACCCGATGGGAAATTTAAGGTAAACAGCCGGCAGGTTGCGCTGCGCCACCGGATGCAGATAGGAACTATTGTAGGCGATTCTGTAATGAATGTAAAGTTTTTAGGCGGTGGCTACATTGGCAGTGTCGAAGAATGGTTCGTCTCCAAGCTGAATCCTGGCGATGTATTTATATTCGCGGGCCGCAAGCTGGAGCTGTCACGCATACGAAATATGGAAGTGCTGGTACGCATGGCAAGCCCGTCAGCAAAAGCTGTCCACGCCAGCTGGATGGGTGGCCGGCTCACGTTGTCCAGCCAGATGAGTGAACTTATACGCGAGGAATTATATGCCGCAAATACGGATGATATGAGCTATGAGCTGAAATCGCTTGGGCCCATGTTCGCCCGCCAACGGAAAGAAAGCATCGTGCCTGCCGCGAGCCAGTTCCTTATAGAAACGTTTAAGACACGTGAAGGCTACCATGCTATTTTTTACCCTTTCGAGGGGCGGTATGTACACGAAGCCTTAGCCAGTATTATGGCCTATCGCATCAGCCTGCTGAGCCCGATAACATTTTCCCTGGCCTATAATGATTATGGGTTTGAACTGCTCTCTGACACGGAAATAGATATGCAGCAGGTTCTTGACAACGACTTGTTTTCGCCGGTTCACCTCCATGCCGACCTGCAGCACAGCCTCAACGCGACCGAAATGGCCAGGCGGAAATTTCGCGATATTGCCGTGATAGCAGGGTTGGTATTTACCGGATATCCCGGCAAGGTGGTCAAAACCAAGCACCTTCAAAGCAGCAGCCAGCTTATCTTTGAAGTGTTCCGGGATTATGAGCCCAATAACCTTTTATTCCAGCAGGCCTACCGCGAAACTTTTGAACACCAGTTGGAAGAAGGCAGGCTGCTGATCGCACTTGAGCGGATAGCACAGCAGGAAATTGTGTGGAAGCGCTGTGACAAGCCCACGCCATTCAGCTTCCCCATCATAACGGACAGGCTGCGCGAACGCTTATCCAGCGAGACCCTTGCCGAAAGGATAAAGAAAATGACGGCAAGCTATATGAAATAAAGATTTTTTTTGCCACGAATTACACGAATTTTCACAAATTGCGTTTCTCAGAAAGAGTGGAAAAATTAGTGGAAATTTGTGTAATTCGTGGCTAAATCTTTTGGTGCGTCTGCCCTGATAATGGATAGCATATTATTCAAACTTCCAAAACATAGTGGTATTTTTGCAGCATGACATTGGAGGTTTCGATAAACAATCACGATTTTGTATTGCATTGCTCCGGCGCAATGTATTGGATCCAAAAAAAGATGCTGCTAATCAGTGACGCGCATTTGGGCAAAGTATCGCACTTTCGCAAGCATGGGGCCGCTATACCGGGCGGCATCATCCATAAAAATTTTATAAAGCTCGACGAGGCGATACATCACTTCAATCCCGAAAGTATTTGTTTTTTGGGCGACCTTTTTCACAGCGAATTAAATAACGAATGGCAGTTATTCCAAAACTGGGTAGTCCGGACTAACATTCCTATTGTATTAGTTGCCGGTAATCACGACATCATCAATCCTGCTAAATATCACGACATCAACATTCAGATTGTTAGCGATTGGGAACTCGACGGCGTACTGCTTACCCATTATCCTGAAATTCGCGAAGGCTTTTTTACATTGTGCGGGCACATACATCCTGCCGTGGAATTACGCGGGGCGGGGCGGCAGTATTTGAAGCTTCCCTGCTTCTTTAAGTCCCATGGGCAAATGATATTACCTGCGTTTGGCGAATTTACGGGTACCTATGTTATGCAGCCGCTGCAGGACGATGTAGTTTATGCCATAATAAAAGATGCTGTTATTAAAGTCGCATTCGATTAATAAAGTTTTCATAATCAGACCTGCCAAATTATTCTCTAACTTTGATCTTTATTTAATCATTTTCCGGTCAGGGAAAATACTTCATAATAATCCCTGTTATCCATTAATTCCAAGTTTTGACAAACACTCATGAAAATATTATTCCGTTATTTAAAACAGTATAAAGCTACTGTATTGCTTGCATTGGCGCTGGCAACCATTAACCAGATCTTTTCGCTTTTAGACCCTTTTATCTTCCAAAAAATCATTGATGACGTAGCCACGGTATACAGGGCAGAAAACCATACTGTGAACCAGTTCTTTATGGCGATACTTCCTTTATCGGCTGCATCAGTGGGGGTTGCGTTTGTAAGCCGCATCGCCAAGAATTTCCAGGATTATTATATCAGCACCATCACACAACGCGTTGGCGCGCAGATATATGCCGATGGTATCAGCCACTCGCTACTGCTTCCTTTCGAATCTTTTGAAGACCAGCGTTCGGGGGAGACTTTGGGCATCCTTCAAAAGGTGCGTACCGATGTGGAGAAGATCATCCTTACGGGCATAAACATCCTGTTTCAGTCGGTTATAGCACTAATATTCATATCCATTTATGCCTTTACGGTGCATTGGGCCATCCTGCCTTTGTTTCTTGCCACAGGTCCGCTGATTGCCTGGATAAGTTCTGTACTGAGCAAAAAGATCAAGACCATACAGGTGCAGATCGTAAAACAGTCTACCGGCCTGGCGGGATCTACAACAGAATCATTGCGGAATATCGAGCTCGTAAAATCGTTAGGGCTAGCAAAACAGGAAATAGCCCACCTTAATGCTACAACGCAGAAAATACTTAAGCTGGAGCTCAAAAAGGTGAAATATGTACGCTCCATGTCGTTCATACAGGGCACCTGCGTAAATTTACTGCGTACACTGATGGTACTTGTACTTATTTACCTTATCTACCAGGGCAAGATCACGTTGGGGCAATTCTATACGCTTAACATCTATTCGTTCTTCCTGTTCGGGCCGCTACAGGAGATCGGCAATGTAGTGAATACCTACCGCGAAGTGGAAGTATCACTGCAAAATTTCGACGACATCTTTAAAATACCTGTAGAAGAAAAGCCGAAGAACCCGCACCCTATCATCAATATCGACACCCTTGAATTCGAAAATGTAAAATTCAGGCACCAGTCGGCTAATAAAGATGCCCTTAAAAATATCAGCTTTAAAGCACAGCGTGGCGAAACACTTGCTTTCGTCGGACCGTCAGGCTCGGGTAAATCGACCCTTGTAAAATTGCTGGTAGGCCTGTACCGCCCTAAAGAAGGAAAGATATTGTATAACGGCCATAATTATGACGAGATCGACTTCGACCAGCTTCGGGAGCGTATCGGCTTTGTTACACAGGACACGCAGCTGTTCTCCGGTACGATACGGGAAAACCTGCTGTTCGTAAACCCGTCAGCTACCGATGAGCAATGCCTTGAGGTTCTCCGGCAGGCTGCCTGCCACACGTTGCTCGACAGGGCCGAAAATGGGCTGGACACTATTATTGGCGAAGGCGGCGTAAAAGTATCGGGTGGTGAAAAGCAGCGCCTGAGCATCGCACGTGCGTTACTGCGCAACCCTAACCTTCTGGTATTTGACGAGGCGACTTCATCACTCGATTCCCTTACGGAGGAGGAGATCTCCGAAACCATACGCGAGGTATCTATCGATAAGACCCACCTTACCATTGTTATTGCGCACCGCCTCAGCACCATCATGCACGCCACCAATATCTTCGTTTTAGAAAAAGGGAATATCGTGGAAAGCGGGTCGCATAACGATCTTATAAACCTTAAGGGACTATACTACGCGCTCTGGAGGCAGCAGATTGGTGAGAGGGAAAAATCGGAGCATTAAGAGTTTTGCATCTGACATATGAGCCGTTATCCATGCTGGATAATTCGCCAAAATGGTATAAATAAAATGAGCCCGGTAAAAATACCGGGCTCATTTTATCTACGCTGACTTGTGAAACAAGCCACACTTATTTATTCAGGATAACAACAATTTTATTGAAATCGGCAGCAGCATTGATCACTGCACGATAGGCCTCGAAATTTTCCATAGGGTAATTAAGGATATTGTAATATTCCGTATTTTCTACAATGATCTCATTGCCTTTTTTCTCGTACTTGCTGATAAATGCAGCTTCAGTCTTACCATTCACGGCTAAAGTTTTATCCATGTTGAATTTATCAAGGTTTTTAACCGTAGCGCCATCCGGCAGGATAATCTTTATTTTGCGCGTGTAAGAGTGCGGATGGTTTATCTCTACAGGAAGTACCCTCTTGTTTTCCTGGTAAAGCTCCATTTGTTTGCCTATAGTCTGCCCTACAGAGAATAAATAGTTTTCGCCAGCCTTGTGTATAAGGTCTTTACCATCAAAAGTAATATCCATAATAAACGGCTTTTTACCGATAAAATCCACGCCGTCATTTGTAGTTGTAAGTGTTTTATACTCCGTCTCTACCGTATAATTCTCGGCAATGCTTTTAAGTACAGTCTTATAATTCTCAGCCGGTGCAAAATCTTTTATCGGCTGGAAATTCAATGCTGAATACCCGCCGAATTGTATTTTACTTGTCACCATCGGATTTTCCATGTCTTTAGAAAAATCGACAGTGATATCCATAATGTCATGCGTTATGTCAGCGCCGGGAATCTCAATCATGGCCACTTCACCTATGCCCATTTTGGTACCTGCAAAAGCTTTTTCTTTTATAAATAACCCGTTTGTTCCTGCCAGTTCTTCAGGTATAAGCGGTATCCTGTATTCTACTTCCAATGGTGTCATGTATTTTTTGATCGACGGGAAATAAAACAGCAGCTCGTCCAGGTTTTCGTAGCTTTCAAAATCTTTGTCAAATGCCACCTTGTAACGGCTGGATGTCAGCACAAGGTTATTCTCTACACCCATTGTTGTAAATACCGCAATGTACAGCCTTAAAATATCCGTCTGGTTGGCCTGTTTTGACTTTATGATATCCTGAAGCGATTCCTGTCCATCAATATACCTTTTGTAGGTTATGGTTTTTTTTATCTTATTTTCGATATTCCAAACCTGTTCCTGCAAATCAGACGATTTGGCTATGCCCTTACAAAAATCGGCTATGGCATTTTGGTCTTTTTTACTATATTCAGGATGAAACCTGTCGTACAGGTTGGTAGAAAACTCTTTAAAACTGAAAAGGTTTTTTGTGCCGTTTGCTAAATTCTCATCCAGTTTATATCGAAAACGCTTAATATTGCTGTTCCAGTTCGAATACTTTTCGTCATCGTTCAGGGCAGGCGTATCGGTATCACTTACAGTTAGTGTATTTAATTTTGCCGATGGCGCCTTTTGGGTAATAACCGCTTCAGGAAGCCCATTATAGCTTTTAGTACGGAAAACCAGGTGATCCGGATAAATCAGCTGGAATTCACTCTTGGCAATTGGGTATTCATCCTGTAACTTGATTGTCCGCCCTTTTAGTTCAGGAGTTTCTTCAAGTATGAATATGGTTTCTATGACTGCTCCTTTCTCGAGGCCGTTTACTGCAAAATATTTGTATTTGACACCTCTTTCTTCGTCAGTCTCTTCTTTGATATCGCCTTTTTTAAGTTCGATCACTTTACCGCTTTTCAACAATACACGCGCCTTGGTAGCAATTACATTTTCATTAGAACCGTATGGAATATATATCCTGTTATTACGCTCTACCGCATCATCGCTGTTTATATATATTTTTTCGTGCGACAGATAATATTGCAACGCCCCGTTCTTGCCCGGAACAAGCTCTATCTTAATATTACGCTCGAGTATCGCTTCTTTTTCATCTTTGTATTTGGCCGGGATTTCCGGTTTTGTTTGCTTCTCATCCCAATTGTAATTTTTAAAAGAACAGTCCTGGGCATAGCTGTAACCACAGCATAGGACAAAAAGCAATAATGCAGTTTTTATTCTGAGGGTCAAATTCATTTTTCGATAAGTATTAAGGTTTGTGTATAGGCGCTTTTGAGTTTTTTTATGGTCTCCGTCCATAATGCAAAGTCGGCTTTTTCCAGCAATATCTTTTTAATCTGTATTTTTGCAGCCAGCGATATGATTCCCCCGCTGTTGGTATATTTAAAATCGGCTTTCATTACATCATTATCAAGGCTGAAATTGTCAGGCAGATATTTTACCGAATAATTTTTTGGGATCTCCAGGTTATAAATGACATTTTCTGATGAGAGATAATCCAGGTCATAAGACGTTACACGATCCGGCTCTAGTGTAAGCTTTTCGTAAGTGTGATCCATACAAAGGTTTATATACAGCTCCTTATCTACCTGTATGGCATAATCGTCAAGCTCAAAATTAAAATTAACCTGATAAGGCTTGTCGCGGTCTTGTATATTTGCTTCGGTATAGTCTTTAAGATAAAACTTATTGCTCCCCATCAGGACAAGGCTTTTTATCATTTCGAAACGAGTTTTCCCTGAAGCATCGCCAAGCTGTGATAAAATATTGCTTCTTGAATAGCCACTGTAACTGAATGCCCCCGAACCTACGATTTTTTCCTTATCAAGGCTCAGCTTTATAACTCCGGCAGCTTCATTATTTTCGGCTGCGACAACAGGAACGCGGATAATTTTATAGGTATCCCCATTGCTGATAAGGACTTCTTTCCCCTGGATAAACGCTGTAGGGATGCCGTATCGGGTTTCGCGATCGGTGGCATCAAGAAATATATAATTGCCATTATCATTATATACGGCTATCATGTGGTTGTCTACCGCTGGCGTAGAAAGCTCTTCATAAGAATACGGTATATCGCGCGTGCCAACCCAGGAAACAGTAACATTTTTAACTCCTGCATAATGGGCCATAGCGCTTGTAATGCTGGCCATGTCTTTACAGTCGCCAAACTTACGCTTGCATACCAACGCTGCTTCGCGCGGGATAAAGCCTTCATACCCATTTTCGAAAGCGATGTACTTAATATTGTCCTTCACCCAGTAGAAGATCTTTTTTACTTTTTCGTTATCCACTGTAAGGCCGGCTACAAGCTCCGCAGTGATAGCTTTAAGTTCTGTATCTTCCGTTTTATTGAGGTTTTTTGTAAATGCTTTGTAGTAATCATAGAGTTTTTCAGTGTTGTCCAGTACATTTATTTTTTTGGAATCTACTGTATAATCTTTCACATAAATGTTGATGTGCGGTATAAAATAGCGGAAACCTGGATTATTAGGTTCCATTTTTATTGCTTTTACATTTTTTAGCGTCCAGCGGTATATAAACTTGCCTTTCTTTTCAGACTTGGAAAATTCTATGGTGTTATCAGGGTCGTTAAAAATACGGTAGCCGATGGTTATGTCTTTGTCTGCACGTACTTCAAGGGTAGAATCGAGCATAGGGTAGCCGCTGCCAAAAATATAGCTTTGCAGCAAAAACGGGTCTAAAAATTCGGTCTGTACCGAATATACTTTCCTCGCTCCCGCTTCCAGGTTGGGGAAAATGAGCTGGCGTTCCTTAACATCATTATAAAAAACACCATTTTGCCTTGACTGTTTTTCGTTGGTTTGCGTAACCTTGATTTTGCGCTCTTTGCCTTTGTCATTAACTATTGAGAAAGCCTCATATTCCTTCAGCTTAACCAATTCTGAATATGAAAAATCTTCTTCATTGTTCTGGATGCCATTTTCTGACATGATCATCGATTCGTAATATTTACTGCGCAGCACACGCAGCTTTTTGTCTTCTACAAAAATATCATACGAGCTCTTATCACTAATGATCAGCTCATTAACATCAGCGTACATTTTCTTGTATTCTGAAAACGAGCCCGGTTTTTCCTGTGCTGATGCCTGCAATGCCAGAAGCGGCAAAAGCACCATAAGAAATTTATTTAATCTCGACAAGTACATCTGAATCATAGCGTTTAGTCTGGGATACTGTCCCGTTAGTATATACCTTGCAAAGGCCGTGCATCTGGTCATTTTTGTATTCGGCTGTCACCCACGGCCTGCCGTCTTCTTTAAAAAATTCCTGAAGGCCTTCAAAAGATGAATTTTTAAAATTTTCTTTCTTGTATATTTTGCCGTTGGCATAATATTCTATGCGGGTGCCGTTCAAGAGGCCTTTATCATAGTTACTTTCATACTCCGGTTTTCCGTCAGGGCTGCTGATCATAAATTTCCCATCAAGGTTGCCATTTAAGTAATTAACTTCCATCGCATTTTTCCCGTTAGCGTAAACCGATACGATCTTGGCAGTCTGGCCGGTAATTGGCTTTTTTTCAGATAACTTTCCATCCTTGCCTAACGCTATGTAATAAATCAGCTGGTTACGCCTGTAACCCAATATGAGTATATTATCCCCTTCAAGATTATAATATTTTACTTCCCCTTCTATTTCCTCGTCATACTGGGTAGTTTCAGAGAATTTATTTTTATTGCTGTAATAACGTGTAGTTGTCCCCGTATTATTGCCAAAAAGATAGGTGTCCGCTAACCTGAGGTTACCTGCAATATCATAAATTTTACTTATGCCATTCTCGCGCCCTGCATAATACTCCTTGTCTAACAAAGGCGCTCCTGTAGGGCCGTTTTTAAGGTACCTGCCATGCCTGCTTCCATTTGCATAGTTGCACTGAATGTACACATTGCCTGTTTTATCTTTAATAGTATAGCTGCCGTTCAGCATTCCGTTAGCTAATGTGTATTCATGTACCAAAGTGCCTTTATAGTAAAGGTTCTTAATTTTGCTGCTGTTATTGGTATAGTCTACTTCATTTTCTTTTTTACCGTCAGTATCAAAGGTTTCTATCTTTACTTCAACACCCGCCTTGTAGGTAGTGATTTCGCTTGGATTTCCATTTTGCCAGTAATCATATCTTTTCGAATATAATACATCATTTAAATAAAAACTCTCAGACGAAACTTTTCCGTCATGATAAAAGGTTTTTGCCGGGCCGCTTGCCTTTCCGTGATTGTAATAATAAGTACCCGAAAGGATGCCATAATCATACCTTTCATAGATACCCTGCAGTGAGTCGTTTACATAGTTAGCTATGCTGGCCAGCCTGCCGTCATCATTGTAACCGAATGATTTGCCGGACTGCAGCCCATTTTGGTAACTTTCTTTGCTCCTTAAAATACCGGTGCTGTAAAAATAATCCCATTCGCCTATTTTTTTGCCCTTTTCATATTTGCCGGCGGTAATTGTCATCCCTTCAAGCGTTTTAATAGTGTATGTGCCTTTATTTACCGGGACTTCTGAAGGTTTTGTGTTACCGGCCGTATATTGGAGGCCCGACCTGATCTCATTAGCCTTATAATTTTCCTGAAAATAGAGTTCGCTATTACTATTGTAGTAGTTATAGCCGGATGCATTACCGTCTTTATCATAGGTAACTTCATAGGATTTTTTGCCATTAGCAAAATTAACGACACCTTTTGTAGGAATATTGTTTACAAAAGTGGTTTCTTCCTGAATGGTACCGTTTGGAAAATACTTTTTAAATGGTGAAGAAATGATGCCTGCTTGATAGTCAAGTTCTGATTTTACAACTTTGCCATTGTAGTATT
The DNA here is from genome assembly GCF_003096035.1 of Flavobacterium album. Lineage (NCBI taxonomy): Bacteria > Pseudomonadati > Bacteroidota > Flavobacteriia > Flavobacteriales > Flavobacteriaceae > Flavobacterium > Flavobacterium album. The sequence goes on from NZ_CP029186.1 coordinate 3,677,843, forward strand.
CCATCGATTTACCTTCGCGTTTATCCATAACAAATGAGTCTTCGCTGGATATGTTGCCTGCTTTATCATAAGCAATATATTTACCGTTAAGCTTGCCATTGGAATAATTTTCCTCCGTTTTCTTAGTGCCGTTTTCATAAAGGCAGATCAAGGTTCCCTCACGCTCACCGTTAACAAAATTTCCTTCGCAGGCTTTACCTCCATTCAGGTAATATGATGTGCAGATACCATGAAGCTTGTCATCTTTATAATTTTCTACCAGTTCGATATTGCCGTTCTCAAAATAGGTTGTCCTTTTGCCGTTGAGCTTGCCATTTGTAAAGTATTTTTCTTCAGTAACATTCCCTTTTGAATTATAATATTTCTGCAGGCCTTCAACTTCGTCATTTACAAAGTTTAGTTCCGATATCATGTTACCATTGGAGTTAAGTACTTTATACTTACCTTCTTTTTTGCCATTTACCACTTTACCCAAAAGATACGGTTTCCCATTTTGGAGGTATACCACTACCTCTTCCTGTTTTCCAAAAAGGTCTACTTTACGCTTTGCAAAAACATCCCAGAAATCGTTGGCAATATAGCCGTCAGTAAAAGCCTGCATCTTCTTATTCTGCGATGTAAGCTTTTTACCCAGCTTTTCTTTAAGGCTCATCAAAATATAATAAGAGAATCCTTCAAACTGCTTCTTTTTCGACATGTCCGCTAGCCACGGAATATAGGTAGTTTCAAAAAAACCGTTTTGTATTTTGTGCTCAGGCGCATAATCTATTATTGCCTGTACCTGGCGGATGATTATATCATCAAATTCCGAGTTTACTTTATAAACGCTCTTTAACGGCAGTGAGTTCCTGAGGATGACGTCAATGTCTTCAAAATTATCACCTCCCGCCCTCGAAAACGTAAGTTTGCTTTTATCCAGATAGTTATCTGCAAATTTCTTATTCAGCTTACTTATAATCTCTGGGCCGGCAGAACTCTCCGGAGCCAGCGTAAGATAGGCCAGTAAAGCCATGGTGCCTTCTACAGCACGCCCGTCTTCCAGCGCTATAAGGCCTAAAAGGTAATGTGACCCCAGATGGTTTGGGTTAATGGTAATGGCTTTTTCAAGCAGGTCGACACTTTTTTGCCGCTCTTCTTTCCGTACATAAAGCAATGCCATGTTGTACAGCAGGGAGCTTGAATTTGGGAATAATTTCTGGGCTTCCAAAAACATCTTCTCAGACTTCTCATATTCTTTGCGGTCACTTAAAAAGTTACCATAAGACATATAAAAATCAGGCACTTCGGCCATATATCCTTTTGCAAAAGCATTTTCGTAAAACGCATTAGCGGCCTCTTTATCTTCGCTTGCAGCAAGAGCTATGGCTTTTTCATATTGTGCGGTGTAATAATTCGGATCATTTGTAACGAGCTTATCAAATTGCTTAACTGCCTCAGCATACTTTTGTTCGTCATACAACCTGATGCCTTCAGCAAGAAATGCGCTACCATCATAAACAGCTGAATAGTCTACCTGGGCGTAGGCTGTGCTGCAAAGCCCAAGAACAAGGGCTGCCATTATGTTTTTCATGGGGGAATAATATTTTTCCAAATATAATTTTTTTAACAAACACACAGCGCCCTTCTTAAAGTTTTCTAAAAATTTTTTAAAGCATGACACCAAAAACATTTACAGAACTAAACTAATAAGTTATAATTTAATGAATATAAAACACATACGATACCAACGTGGTTTAAAAAAAATACTATTTTTGGAATAACTTCAATCTTTTACTATGGCCGATAAATCCCAACTAAGAAGTTCTATTTTCAGGCATCTTGATGGCCTTGCTGTGGCACCGGTAGCAATTGCCCTCAGGAAAAAAGGAGTTTTAGAATTCATACTTGACAAAAAGCAGGCACAATTAGCAGACCTTACAGCTGTTTTTAAAGCTAATGAAGGCTACCTGAATGTAGGCCTGAGGATACTGGCTTCACAGGGATTTTTAGGTTACGAAGTGAATAACGCCACACAGGAGATCACGGTTTCAGTAAATGAAAAGACACCGATAGCCTTTCCGCTGTTCTATCTTTATGAAGATGTCGTGGACCTGCTTCAATTCTCAACACAGTTCCATCCAAGGCTTTTTGAGGATGCGCCGTTCGAAAAGCTAAACCTCATCTTTGAGAAATATAAGAAGAATTACGGGATAGAATTTTCCGAAGACAACTTTGTTAAGGATATACAGAACCAGATATTAAAACATATTGAGGGCTACCTCATCGGGCCCACAATTGTACGCCTGGCAATGAACGGAATGTTCCATAAATATTTTATGGAGACCTCTTTCAGGCCCGAAGAATTCCATAAGTCTCCTGAGAACTTTAAAAAGATACTCGACTTCTTTGTACACCTCGGGTGGTTTCTTGAGAAAAACGGCAACTACCAATTTACAGAAACCGGCCTGTTCTATGCCAAAAGAGCCAGCGCTTATGGCGTTACCGTTTCATATCTGCCGACATTTGCCCGGATCGAGGAACTGATTTTTGGTGACCCGTCTGTTTTACGGTTGGTGGCTGACGGGGAGAATGAGATCCACGTTGACCGCGAAATGAATGTTTGGGGAAGCGGGGGCGCGCACGATACTTACTTTAAAGTGGTAGATGAGATCATTGTCAGGCTCTTTAACCTGCCGATCGAAGAACAGCCTAAAGGCATCCTGGATATGGGCTGTGGCAACGGCGCTTTCCTGCAGCATATTTTTGAAGTGATCGACAGGCAGACTTTACGTGGTAAAATGCTGGATGATTATCCGCTGTTCCTTGTTGGAGCAGATTATAACCAGGCAGCCCTGAAAGTCACAAGGGCTAACCTCATAAAGGCTGATATCTGGGCCAAGGTTATCTGGGGCGATATAGGCCGCCCGGATTTGCTTTCGGACGACTTGCGGGAAAATTATAATATCGACCTGAAAGACCTGCTTAACGTGCGCACTTTCCTTGACCACAACCGGATATGGGAAGACCCGAAACATATTAAGGAAGGCAGGGTAAGCAAGTCTACCGGGGCATTTGCCTACCGGGGCAGAAGGATCAGCAACAACATGGTAGAAGATAACCTGCTGGAGCATTTGCAAAAATGGTCGCCGTATGTACGCAAGTTCGGCCTCCTGCTAATCGAATTGCATACCATAAACCCGAAACTTACTGCTGACAACATTGGGAAAACCCCAGCAACGGCTTATGATGCCACACACGGTTTTTCCGACCAGTATATTGTTGAGATAGATGTCTTCAATAGTGTTGCTGCAGAAGCCGGATTATTCCCGGACCCTGCCATATTCAGGAGGTTCCCGGATGCGGATATAGCAACGGTAAGCATCAATCTATTGAAAGGAAATTGATCTTTATATAATAAAAAGAAATGTCTCAAAAATATTTGTCATTCTGACGAAGGAAGAATCTCATATCTATAAAAACCTGAGATTCTTCACTTCATTACATTTCGTTCAGAATGACACTTTTGAGACAGTTTTATATATCATAATTCCTTCATAATTTCAGACAGTATCCTATACGATTTTACCCTGTCCTGATGGTTATGCATATTGCTTACTACCATCACTTCATCTACGCCTGTATCGTCCAGGAATTTTTTCAGCTGTTTGGCTACCGCTTCTTTCCTGCCGACAAACGAATATTTCAGCATTTCGCGAACCGCCGGGTTATGCTGTATCATCATCAGTTCATCGGTCATTTCCATGGGTGGCTGCAACGGCTGTCGTTTTCCTGTCAGTATCCCCAGGAACATCCGGATTACTGAGGTGAAATTCCTCTCTGCCTCGTCATCGGTATCGGCTGCAATAACATTGATACCAGCAATAGTATAAGGTTTATCAAGGTATTGGGAAGGCTGGAATTCCCTGCGATAAATGTCCAATGCCTCGAGCAGCAGCCCTGTAGCAAAGTGGCTGGCAAAAGCATACGGAAGCCCCATTTTTGCGGCAAGATGGGCACTGTCCAGGCTTGAGCCAAGGATGTATATTGGCACGTTAATGCCCTCAGCAACTACCGCCCGCACCTGCTCCCATTCATTTTCTTCCGAAAAATACGTTTGTATCTGCTGTATCTCCCCGGGAAAATTGTTCACTGCCTGCATCCTGTCACTGCGTATGGCATGTGCCGTAATCTGGTCGGTTCCCGGCGCCCTTCCCAATCCCAGGTCGATGCGGTTGGGGTACAGCCTGCCCAGCGTGCCGAATTGCTCTGCCACAATAAGGGGCGAATGGTTGGGCAGCATGATACCTCCGGACCCTACCTTTATCTTTGTGGTATGCCCTGCTATGTTGCCAATAAGCACCGAAGTAGCCACACTGGCAACATGCACCATATTGTGGTGCTCTGCCAGCCAAAACCGGGTATATCCCATCTCTTCCGCCTTTTGGGCAAGCTCGGCGCTGTTTTTAAGTGTCTGCTCTATTGTAACTCCTTCTGACACAATGGCAAGTTCCAGTACGGAGTAAGCTATTTTCTTTTTTGTTGTTTCCATAATTATATTCCGCCTTACTTATGTAAGGTGCTGTAGCTTATCGTGATCCGCTGCATTCAAGAACCGTTCCATGATAAGCTTCAGTTTTGGGTTAATGTAAAGTTCGCAAAAAGGTTTTGTCGGATCGCTGAAATAGTAGTCCAGCAGCTCCTGCCTGCTCCGGGTAAAGGACACAAAAGGAAGTACCCGGGTGATCAAAGGCTTATCGAATTCAGGCTGCAAAGCCCTGATAATATCAAGTGCCTGCCGCCTGTCCCCTTCATTAAAAGTATAAACCGCCGACCTGTATTTATCCCTCATCGGGTGCATCGAGGTACTGCTGTGGGTATATAGATGGATGGCAATAAGCGTTTCGAAAGGCATTATATCATCTTCATAAGTGACAATTACGCCTTCTGAAAGTGATGAATTTTCGCCATCTGAGGCAATCCATCCCTGCTCAACCGACACGATTCCTTTCAATGAAGAAAAAACCGCTTCGGTACACCAATGGCACCCACCTCCAAAACCCGCCTGCTTACTCATCCGCTTTTACTTTCTGCGTATCTTTCAGCTTGCTTTTAAAAAGCTCCTTAAACTTCTTCAGCTTAGGGTCGATAACCGCCTGGCAATAGCCCTGCTCTGCGTTGTTAGCATAATAATCCTGGTGGTAAGCTTCCGCTTTATATAACTGTTCAAATGGAGCAATTTCTGTTACTATTGGGTCTCCGTAAGCGGGCTGCATCTCACCGATCACACTTTGCACAATGCCTTTCTCCTTTTCATTCCTGTAAAAGATAACACTGCGGTATTGTGTCCCGGCATCGGCGCCCTGCCTGTTAAGCGTTGTAGGATTGTGCGTACTGAGATGTATCCGCAGCAGATCGGCATACGATATCTCATCAGGATCATAGGTAACCTCGATTACTTCGGCGTGGCCTGTCATACCGCTGCAAACTTCCCTGTAGGTAGGGTTATCAATGTTGCCGCCGCTGTACCCGCTTTCCACACGGCTAACGCCTTTAAGCAAAGTAAACACTGCCTCAGTACACCAGAAACAACCGCCGCCAAACGTTGCTTTCCTTTCATTGCTTTCTACTTTTTTCAGGGCTACGGCATTCATACAATACCTCAGCCCGCCTGGTTTAGGCCCGTCAGGAAAAACATGTCCCAGGTGGGCATCGCAGGTATTGCATACCGTTTCTACGCGCACCATACCATGGCTCACATCTTTATTATACGCAATAGCATTCTCTGTTACCGGCTGCGTAAAGGAAGGCCATCCGGTACCGCTTTCAAATTTTTCAGCGGCATCAAAAAGCAATGTACCGCAACATACGCAGGCATACTTGCCCGGCTCGAATAAAGAGCACATTTCCGAACTGAACGAGCGCTCCGTACCCTTCAAACGTGTTATCCTGAATTGCTCGGGAGTTAAAAGCCGCTGCCACTCCTCATTGGTTTTTACAACTTTTTCAGTTGGCATAGGGTTGCCGTTATTGGCAAATTTTACAATATCAATCCACTTAAGCATACTAAATCCTTTCTTTAATGTATTTTCTATTATTACAGTTATAAAAAGCGTGCCAAAAGGATTACTTAGGAGTAATCGGCTCTTTTGTCAGGTTATTGCACCTTAGAGGCTAATAATTGATATTGTAATATGTATTAATGCATAACACATTAATTTGCAGAGTGACAGGAGTTACTCCCTTCTGTTTTTTTGTGCTTTAAATTTCATTACATCTTTGCTTAATGACGTGTCTTTAGGGTTAAAGCCCATAAGTTCGGAAGCTATGAACGGATTGGCTTCTATAGACCCGGCTATGATTTCATATGCTATTTCCCTGACAGGTACCTGCAGGGATTCATGCTTGTGGAATTCGATCTTAATAACCTGCAAAAATGCCTCCATCCTGCTGTCTTCAAGCTCATTGGCATAAAAGCGCTTTATCTCGCCGGCAAGCACATCAACGTTATCAATGTTGGCAAAATAGTTATTGAGGCAATTGTGTGCGTCGAACTTTTTGTGCCAGCCTTCCAGCAGCAATTCCTGCGCCTTTAAAGGCTGGCCCATTTTCTTCCGATAAATAAGCGATGCTTTTACAAACTGGTTATTTTTTACATAATCTTCGGCAACCATTGCATAATAGCGGCTGGCTTCGGCCTCGTTGTTCAGGGCCGCATAAAGCTCTGCAACTTTTTCAGTTTTCTCCAGTTCTTTGTAAATATCTATCGCTTTGGCATACAGCCTGCCTTTTTCAAAACATTCCGCAGCGCGCGGCTTGTCTTTGCAATACTTTAGGTAAATAGCACCAGCCTCGCCATAATATCCGCCATCTTCCAAAACCTGTGCTGCCCCGTAATTGTCCTTCAGTAATTTCAAGTACACCCCTGCAGCCTTTTGGTATTCCTTTTGGGCAATGAAATCTTCGGCCAGTTGCTCATAACGGTTTCTAAGAATAGAAAATTTGTCATGGTCAATAGTTGCAGAAAGGCCTCCGCCTGTACGCCCTGTTCTCTTATCATTTTTAAAAGCTGAATAAAGGAACCTCCCTATAAAAACAAAGAGTATAAAAGGAAAAGATGAAGATACCTTACCACTAAATACCAAGCCAAGAAGGAATACCGCCCCCAGTATGACACCAACTACATATAGCAATGTCCTAAGGTCTGATCCGGGGCTTAACATACCACTACCGGTTTTGCCAAATTTGAACCTGCCGCCCCCTCCTCCACGGGAACTGCCGATACTATCCAGGGGGATGCCCAGCTTCAGGGCTTCTTCCGGATGCTTTTCCAGGTATTTAAGCAACTTATCTATTTCCTTCTGGTTGCCCTTCATGACCTTATCGATGTTAAAAGGCAGCTTACCCGAATCCGGCTTCTCAACCTGGCCTTCTATGACCTCCGCCAGTTTTGCCTCATCGGCCTCGATACTTAAAGACCGGATAAATCGGGGTATATACACCCCTTTTGAAGGCACTGTTATTTCTGCCTCCTTAAGTTCCGGCATTGCTATAAGCGCGTCCCAATCAATTTCTTCTGTAAGCTCGATCAGCCCTGTTTCCTGATGTATGACATAAGCGGCGGCGGTAAACTCGCTGTTCCATTCTGCAGAACTCAGACCGGGGGATATGATGGTATTCTCAGGGATAAAAAGCACATTATTCACACACTGCATAAAATTGTGTTTCCCTATATCGTTAACCTTCGTTCCGCCTCTCGGCACTACAAGGCAGCCGAAAAGCTCATTAGCAGCTGAGCCGGGAAGCGCATACATGGAAATATTTTCCGGCTCCAGTCCCATCCTATAGATCTCCTTCAGCCATACACCGGCATCGGCGCCTTTAATGAGCACGGCAGACCTTGAATAACTGTTTTTATGATACGGCCTGATCTTAAGCTCCATGGTTCAGGATGGTATTAATAAAGGGTTGAAAATATTTGGCATCAAAATCATCTATTGCTATATATTCGGTCCCTTTAGTGTCGTTATAATAATCGTCGCTTCCCACAAAACAGGTATCTGTAGCCATAGCCAGCGGGACATGCAGTGTGGTAGGCATATAAATTGCCGGTATATCAGGATTGCTGCTCTTCAAAGTAAGAATGCCAAATCCGTCAGAATATACCGCACTGCCATCAGGGAAAACAAATCTTTTGCTTTTCCATTCATACACTGCCTGTACAGCAACTTCAAAAACCCTGTTACCGGTCAGGATTATACTGCCATGATACACAGAGGGATCGTTTATATTCAAACGGTGCTTATTGATCTGGAGCTGTCCCTGTTTCGTTATGCACAAAGGCATAAAATTCTGAAGTACGCTTTTATATGTAAATATGTTATTAAACCTTTCTATTTTCTTTTTAGTATCTGTAAATCGCTGCAGTATCCCATCCGGGGGCAAGGCGCGCCTCACGTCCAGCTCAGTATCCCTTACGGAAAGAAGTAAATATTCTTCTGCTGCTTCATTAAAGAGGTAAAAGCCATCATCCTCAACTATAGAATAACCGGAAACCCCGCCAATCAGCGAAACACCTTTTTTATGGTATTCCCTTGTATTAAGGTTGAGCATAGAAACATACATTGCTTTGGGATAAAATGCCGCCAGAATGTACTCCCCATACTCATTAACCTGAAGGGCATAAAGGCCATTCTGGTTTACAGAAAGGTCGTGCAGCAGCAATTCGGCGCCTTTATGCATTTTAAAATAGTGTCCTTTGTTTTCCGGCAGGGTTACACTAATCCTGAAAAAAGTACCGGCATTGGTCAACAGAAAGAATTCATCATCCCGAAGGGCAAATACCGCCAGGTGACTTTTAGGCGGAGGCACGAGAATGGGATAATTTATTTCGGGGACTGTACTGTCCCTTCCTGTAGTATGTTTCGACGGTGGTGATTTTTTTCCCGCAGGCTTTTTAGCCCATAGCTCTTCCAGCGGCAGCCAGATGTGCTGTATGAGTTTCCTGCTGCGGTTCTGTACCCTATAGAAATTGAGGCTGCCCCCTGCTTCTGTGGTAATTATATACTTAACCTTATCGTAGTTATCGCTTAATGCGCGCTGCATATCTGCTGCCGCAAGGGCATCTTCGGTAGTGATAAGGAATACCTCCGAATGTTTTACATCAGTATTTTCATCCAGTATGGCGCAGAGTGCAGGGGCAGCATGGAGCTGTGACCCTAAATTATTGAGGCCATCGATAACATCCTCTACGGTTTCCGCACTTATCTCTTTGTAACCATTGCCGATGACAAATATCCTGCATTCGATATCCGTCCTGGGATGTTTGGCTATTGCAAGTGCCGATGCGAATGCCAGTATTTTTGGTATTCCCCAGTTTTTCAGGGAACAGTCTATGAGCAGCAGCCGCACAAATTTATCCGACTCCGGCGGTACCTCACGCTTTATATAAAGCGCTTCGTTATTGGCTATGCGCGACATAAAAACATCATCGTCATACGCAAACTCAGAAATGAGCAGCTTATCAAAGTCGCCCTTATTGGTAAGATCGGACACCCCGCCCAAAGGCTGGTGGCTTGGCGCGGAATGATGCAGCGGAATATTGAGTCCGCCCCAAATGCGGTGTATCAGGCTGCCTACAGGAAACGTTTTAGGCTCATCAATGAGCTGGTCTGTAAAACTGCCCGATACTTGTACAGGCTGCTGCTCTGCTATCTTTTCATCCAGCACTGGCAATTCCGGCACACCGCTTATGGCGGCCAGCAAGGCTTGGTGTGTTGGATATTTTACATTTAAATGTGCAAATACATTAATGTCTTTCTTAAGTGTCGCTTCGCTCAGGGGCAGTTTTTTTGCACATTCTACAAGCAGGTGTTTATGCTCCCTGTAATGCTGCATTATGGTTTTGGCATTCCTTTCCGAAACCCGGTTATGGCAATCTTTAAAAATGGCCTGCAGCAGCTCTTTTCGCTTATCGCCCTCCCTGAATTCCGAAGGCAGCTCACTGAGGGTAGTTAAAAAATTCCGCGCATAGCTAAACCCTCTCGGGTATACGGTTTCCCTTGTAACGCTTTTGCTGTTGTTGACGATCTCAAAAACCTTTGCGAGCGAATCTTTCCCGTTATGGTTGGTTGCTATGAGCGCCAGGAGAAACGACCCGAATGGCGGCAAACCGTCAGGCGAAAGCAGCTCAAGCGTTTCCATGACAAAACGCTCGTAGGCAATAGTGCTGCCACCCGGTATAGTAAGGGCCTCAAAAACGTTATCGGGAGAAAAAACCTCGGTTTCCCACACCCAAAAATAGTTGTCGTATGATTGGAAATACTCCTTAATATCCATTTTGCCCAATAGTGTATGTTAAACGGAATGAGCTTATGGAGAGCGGCATGAAAGCTTCTTTTTCTATAGGAATGTACGAATTGTCCTTATGCCATAGAATCATCATCGAGTTACCAGGGTCTATCTGCTGCATTAGCTTTTTGGCAAGCAATGGCAATTCAAAATCAAAACCGGCAGGCAGCAGGAAATCGTTATACATCCAGTAAGATGCGCCGGCCACGGGCAGCAATGGTGTACCCGCTATGAGCACCTCATCGTTCACGCCCACCCATTGTAACCCGGCGAGCCGCACTTTGGGCGCTGTGTTAATGTAATCTCCTGCCGCTGTTCTTTCGGCAAGCACGGCATATACCGGCTGTTCTTTTTGTGATGGTACTATCCTGATGCCGATCTTTTGGCTGATGCCAAAGTAGTTATGGTTAAATAACGGAAGTTTCACCGGAAGCGCATAGGTCAATGGCGACCACAGCAAATTGTGGGGCATTTTCCGTACCGGCAAAAGGCTGCCCTTCAAAAACAACAGCCCGTCCTTCGCATAATAGACCCTGCTGTAGGGCAAACCTTTAATAATGGCGCTTTCGGCCTGCTCCGGAGTGATATCCTTAACCCAAAGCGATCTTTCATCAAAAGCGGCCTTCAGGTTATCCCAATGCCTTATTTGCCCTAATAATTCCTTATGGGCAGCGGGTATCTCCAGCAAATGATCTGTTACAGGGTTTGCAGTATAGTTTGCCATAAGGCCTCGATCTCGCGTTGAATATATTGTTTTTGCTCGCCGTTAGCTATCCAGTCACACCTTGTCTGCAGGTACCTTAGCTTGTCTTTTATCACGTTCTTTTCTTCAAAAGAAAGCGAACTGTCCTGCCATCTTTCGGCAAGGAGCTTAACGTCCTTTATCACTTCTTCAGGGTTCGGGGCTTTATTGAACGCAGCCTGCGGATGGCTTGCCGGATTGGTATCCTTTTCAATAACCGCGTTTATTATGCTTTCCAGCACTTCTATCTGCTCTTCGGTGTCCCATATATACTTGAGCACCCACAAGTCAGAAAGTGTTGCCTCCATGCGGCCGCACATCAGTGCGCTTGCCGCAATAAGGTTCTGCAGTTTTACAGCCCTCCTGTCGGAAACTTTAATCCCGGTGTTCCTGAGGTTGTGCACCAGGTCTACATAAGGCTGGCGTATGCCCGTGAGGTCTACCTCCCTGCATGCTGCCTGGAGTTCTTTAATTTCGTCGGCATCTATGGTGGCCAGGTCGTCAGAAAGCCGGTTTTCCAGCTTCCAGCCTGCCAGCAATACTTCGTGAAGCTGATCGGGGTCTACATAATCACATTTTATACGGATCAGGAAACGATCCAGCAGGGCGTTCAGTGCCTCATCTTCGGGAAGGACATTGCTTGCCCCTACAAACATCAGGGCGGGAAGCTTCCTGGTCTCTTTACCCCTCCTGAATATCTTTTCATTGAGCGCCATCAGAAGGCTGTTGAGTATTGCTGAGTTGGCATTGAATATTTCATCAAGGAATACCATTGACGCTTCAGGCATCATACCTTCGGTGTTTGTAACCAGTTCCCCATCTTTCAGTTTCCTGATATCGAAAGGCCCGAATATTTCGTTAGGCTCGGTAAACCGGGTAAGCAGGTATTCAAAATTCCTGCCTTGCACTATCCTGTCGGATAACGCTCTTACAATAGCGCTTTTTGCCGTTCCCGGAGGCCCCAGCAAAAAGGCATTCTCCCTGGCTATAAGGCCTATTCCCAAAAGGTCTATAATTTCGTTCTTGCCTATAAAAGTGCTTTTAAGCTGCGATAAGGCGTTGTTTAATTTTTGTGCCGTAGCCATGCGTGTATATAAAGAAATGCCCTAAACAGGCGTAATTAATTAGTTATTGAAATTCGCGCCAAAAATCGTTTTTATAGTCGCCCATATTGGCCAGCAGGGCGCTTTTGATTGTAGCTTCATCTGCCCATTTGGCTGCTTTCCTTTCGGTTATCCTGTCGAGGTAAAGCTGCCTGAGGCAATCGTTATCCATGGCAGCCGCCAGATTTGCTGCGGAGGGGCCTTCATCGGTACCAATGGCAGAATAGTGGAAATCTTTGAGGTAAGCGTTTAAGATCGTTATTAACGGGTCGTTGACATCTACCTTTTCGAGTGCGTGCTTTATGGAGGGCAGGAAACGCAGGCACAGGTCTGCCGACAGCATTGCAGAAGCATCTATGCCGCCGCTGTATGGAGGCAAAAGTGACTTAAGCTCTGTTGCCTTATCCTCACGGTAGAGGAATAGTTGGGCAGCACCGTATACTGTTTTGGCAGCCCATAGTGCAGCATTTGGCGAAAATGGAGGAGCTGTAAAGGGATAATCCGTGGCCTCCCTTTCATATTCGCCCTCCAAAAACGCGATAACGTCCTGCTCTTCCCTGTAAGGTATCGGCGCCAGCCTGTTGTAGAGTATGATATGCTCTACAGTGCGCAAATGATATAAAGTTTCAAGAAAAGGCCTGTCGGGCTGGTTCATAGCAAGTACTGCCTGAATATAACAGGCCTATCCGCAAAGTTATGATAAAAAATGAAACTGCCTGTATGTGTTTTCGCCATGCTATTATTTAAATATAAAATACAAGAACTGCATTATGCTGTGCCCTACTCCTTAAACTCATCATCAACAGCCTCGCGCAAATCATACAGGAGCCATTGTTTGGCAAGAACGGCATTTTTTTGGGACCTTAATAATGCGATAAAATCTTCGACGCCAACAGGCTCATTGCCATTGCCATGAATCAGGACAATACTACCCGCCTGTGCGTGCTGCCCTTTCGCCAGCCATGCATCGCTGCCGACTGGAATAAGCCCGTAACCGGTTACGCGCCCTACGATGGCATTATCCGAAACAAGGCCCGGAAAGCGGAAGAAGACTGAAGGCAGCAACCCACGCTCCAGCATGGAGATCTCGGTGCCGAGTATTTCAAAATCAAGGTCAGTTCCCGGCTCAAGAAGGAAATTATCCTTCAGTGGTATTTTAGGGTCAAAATGGTGGTTATAGGTGTGGTTTACCCATGTAATAGTAATATCGCCTGAAGTTACAAGGCCTTTGAGCCATTGGATGTCTTCCGCATGCGTGAGCATAAACTTGCCGCTAACCGATAGCGCTACAGGTACAGGCTTTTCTATCTTTTGGAACTCTGTAATGAGCGAGGTGAAAACGATCCTGTCCAATGGCTTGTGCGAAGGGCAAAGGTCGATGGTCAGTGTTACACCATGTTCTTTTGGAAAGCCATGGATGATCCCTGCATCCTGCAAAGCAAACGACTGTTTCTTTGCAGTGAGAATGGCCTTAACGTAGGGTGTATCCTTGTATTTTGATAAAAGCTCTGACCAGTTGAGCGGGCTTGCAACTATATTTTTGGAAGGAACCATTTGTGTCTCCAGTGCTTGGGGATCGACAGCGAGATAGCTTTCAATACTGTTCCTGGTAAATTTCCTGAGAAAGATAAGGTCGCGTGTTCCGTACTTGCCGTAGCCGTAAAAAGCTTTGTAATTCCCTATCGTTTCCTGTGCGCCTGCGAGATTGCCTGTTAAAATAACGACCGCTATGATGAAAGAATGAAATATGCGTGGCATCAGCCTGTACGTGCTTTTCATATGTACATCAGTTATTTATTAAATTGAGGTAGCTTCTCGGGTTCCGGCGCGCTATCAGGTCGAATTCTTCGCTGCTAAGGCCCGCAATGGTATCGGAGAGTATCTGCTTTTCAGATTTATGGTTGCGCACCACATAAAAGTCAGTACCAAATAATACCCGGCTCCTCAGTTTGGTATTGTCGTGTTTCAGCGTCGACTTTAGCAAAGAATGGATGGCATTGTCATGGGCAATGTAGCTGATATCGGCATATACGTTGTCAAACTGGAGCATCATACTGCATATTATGGAGTACCAGTCGCAGCCTTTCCATAACTGCTCGATCTTGCCATCGGTTCTTTTGCCGGTTTTGCTTTTCAAAAAAGTGATTCCTACCGTTGGGTTCTTAAGCACCTGGCTGCTGTAGAGGTCGCGGTCAAGCTCAAAGAATCGGTGCCATTCGTCCTCGCCGCCAAAATGGGCAAAGCATATTTTAAGCCTTGAAAGGTTATGGGTAAGAGTCGTGTTTTCATCGGTATAGCCAAACACTTTGTGCAGGCCGGGCGCCTTTTGCACAACTTTTCGCAGCAACTCTTCTTCCAACAGGCAAAGGTAATTTAGCGGATGCGTGAAATTAACGCTGAAATCTTTATTCGAGGTCTCAGGCAATAGCAGCGGAATGTATTTTCCTTTGCCATTGGCCTGCTGAAAAATAGGGTGCCTGTCCCATTGCTTTTCTTTTTTGCCGCGATAAAAAATGGTTCCCCTAATGCAGTGCGTCATGATCGGGATGTTGTTCTCCTGTGCATACAGCCACAGTACCAAAAGCCGCTCATCAAACGGGTAATAGCCCAATGCGGGATATATCTTGAAACCTGAAAAGCCGTTTTCCTCTACATATGTTTTTACTACGCAGGGCTCTAAAACAATCCTATCGTTGGCAATGGTATATTTAAAGAAATTCTCATCATCGGCCATCCTTCTGGGATCGACGAACAGGAACGGGTAGATAACATCCTTCAGTATCTTTTTCATTTTCCTGAGGTCTTCCATCTGGGTGTAAAAATCGGTCGTGACTTTTCCCGCTCCCATATATTCCATATCCATAGGCAGTATTACAAAGGATGTCTTTGACGGATACTGGTCCCTCAGCCTGCGGAATATCCCTGCCTGTGTGGTATAAAATGCAAAGCGACCAATGGTGAGGTAACGCAGTACCAGCTCTTTGGTGCCTTTTCCCGGTAGCGACCTGAAAACCGACCAGCCTTTTTTGAGGAGAAAGAACAAGAGGTTTCTGCCGGTAGGGAAAAACAGCCAGAACGCCAGCACCGTAAGGATTTCAGGGAATGTTTTTTTATGCCACAGCAATATATGGTAACTGATGAGCCAGGCTTTAATTTGGGGCAGCACATCCGGAAAAATCATATACGCAATATGCAGCAACAGCCACAGGCCTAACGCCCAATAGAAGAGTGATAAAACGGCAGACCGTGCAATTCCCATACGGATATGATAAAGTGCAATTGCCAGCCGTTTGTACCAGGGCTTAAATTGCCAGCGATAAGGCCCTTTATACCATTTCCGGAATAAGGTTACGATCCATTTCAGGGAGAGAATGCGATACAGTACACCCCAAAAGATGCCCGAAACGAATGTTTTTGCCAAATATGGCGGCACATGGTCGGCCGTAAAAATATGGGTATGGCAATTGATCATCGGCAGTTCTTCGCCTCCGGCTTCCCTTGTTTCCATAATGGTATTTGGTTTAAAGCATAGTAAAAATAGTAATAAAGAAGTTAACTGTTTGGTTTTTTTGATATACCTTTAATGTAAGCTGCTCACCCAAAAGAATTTTTTATGCATACAGGATCAGACATAAGGGAAGTTGTTTTAAAATACACACTCGACACATCGGATGACATCGCGCTAAATTGCGACCACTGGACTGCAACCGATTTTGCCGGTGCCATAGATTCGGGATTACTAAAGTATGAAGGCTGGAGCCCAATGGGATCTCCGGATAGTGCCTCTACCGGAGGCGCTATAACCGTATTTATTTCCATAAGCATTGAAACTGACGACCCTGTCCTGCAGGAAGAGGACTTCACCAGCGGGCTCATCGATGCCTTCCAGATT
The DNA here is from genome assembly GCF_003096035.1 of Flavobacterium album. NCBI lineage: Bacteria > Pseudomonadati > Bacteroidota > Flavobacteriia > Flavobacteriales > Flavobacteriaceae > Flavobacterium > Flavobacterium album. The sequence goes on from NZ_CP029186.1 coordinate 3,693,906, forward strand.
GGGGCATGCGTCATCAGCCACAACGATGATCATACTGTAAATGTAACCGTGCGGGGCATCATAAGGGACCATACTATTCACCGGCAGGAATGACCCCTGTTTGACGGCGGGATAAAAAAAGGGGAAGCCGCAGCTTCCCCTATATCTATATTCCATCCTGCTTATTGCAAGGCGTAGCTGATGTTCACATTGGCCGTAACTATCATCTCACCAACGGCAAGTGTCTGCCTTTCTGCGCCGTCCATGGCTTTGTTCATCATCATCATTGGGGCAGGCGGATAATAGGTCTGTGTGTTATCGGTAACCAATAGTGCCTTGCCTGTTTTCTGTCCCAGCGCTGCAGTATAGTCATCTGCTTTCTTTTTCGCATTGGCTACAGCCAAAACCCTTGCCTCGCTTTCGTATTGCGCCTGTTTCGATGTCCTGAATTCAACACCATTTACCGTGTTGGCACCTGCATCTACAACACCCATCATAAGGGCATCGTATTTTGTAAGGTCTTTCAGGTGGATAACAACGGTCTGCGAAGCTACGTAGCTGTATTTCTTTTTGTCATAGTCGTAATTCCTGTTCAGGCTCACCCTTTTTGTCTGGTAATCTTTTTCGGGCAGCTTGGCATTCTTCAGGTATTTCAGGATGGCATCAATAGCAGCGTCATTCTTTTTCTTTACGTCGGCAGCATCGGCCCCCGTGTTTTCAACGCCTATGGTTATTACGGCCTCATCCGGTACAACAGATACCCTGCCTTCGCCTGATACGTTTATCTGTGGAGGCTGGTTTTGCTGGATCTGGGCGTTTGTCATCGTACTTACGAACACAAACAATACTAATGCAATTTTTTTCATGGTAATTTTGTTTTTGATTTTATGATTTGTCTGTAAGATTCCAAAATGCGTGCCAATTATTGCTGTTTACAGCTTTCCCATCTTCGCCATTACGAATAAAATCACGATAGGCACAGCAAGCAGTATGACTACCAAGGTGTTATCATATATCATGTATGGCATTCTTGACAGCGCAATTGCATAACCGCCAATGGCCCCTCCGAAGTGGGCCGTGTGGCCAATGTTGTCATTTTTGGCTTTCATACCATATATGGAAAAAAGCAGGTAAATTATCCCGAAAATGTAGCCCGGAATAAAGAAATTTATTTTCCTGTCGGGATCAATCAATATCGATGCAAAGAGCACCCCTACAACAGCTCCGGAAGCCCCTATTGCCCTGTAAGAATAGTCGTTTTTATGAAAATATAATGTAAGCAGGCTACCGGATATAAGGCTTGTAAAATATACCAGTAAAAAACCAATAACACCAAATTTGAAAATCACGACAGGTGCAAAAAAGAAAAGGGTAACCATGTTAAAGATAAGATGCGTAGGGTTCGCGTGCAGGAATGCCGATGTAAACATCCTGTATTGCTCTCCTGCCCTTATGCTGCCGACATGAAATTCGTATTTTTTGAAAAAGGAATAATCACCGAAAGCCTTATAGCTTACAATTGCATTTATGGCAATGATAGCCACCAAAACCAAATCTATATCTCCCATATATTTTTAATAAAGCGTAAAATTAGCCAATCCTGTTGTTATTTCCCATCCAAATTACCTTACAAACTCCAAATAAATAATAAAAAGTATATTTGCATAAAAAAAGGATGCAGCTTTTAGCATATATATTTAGCTACCCGTTTTTCTGGCTTATTTCGCTGCTGCCGTTCCGGGTACTTTATTTCCTTTCTGACATTACGTATGTAGTTACCTACAGGATCATCGGCTACCGCAAATCTGTAGTGCGCCACAACCTGGCTCTTGCCCTGCCCCACCTTACTGAAAAAGAACGCAGGGAAGTAGAAAAAAAATCATACCGCCATTTTTGCGATACCTTTTTTGAAATAGCGAAGTCGCTCACCATTACCGATAAAGAAATACGCAAAAGGTTTACCTTCACCAACATCGAAGTGGCCCACGAATATGAAGACAAGGGCAAAAGCGTTGTCCTTTTCACCGGACATTATGCCAGCTATGAATGGCTGCTATCTATGAATATGTACTTTAAATCCTTTAAAGGCATCGGAATCTATAAAATAGTAAAAAACAAATACTTTGATGCACTGGTTAAAAAAATGCGCGGCCGGTATGGCGCAGAACTGATCGGCACCAAGAACATTATCCCGGCTATGCGCCAAAACAACAGGAAAGGCATCAAAGGGTTTTATGGCTTCATCAGCGACCAGTCGCCCAAAAAAAGCAGTATTATTTATTATGGCAAGTTTTTTGGCATTACAGTGCCCATGCAGGTTGGTGGGGAGATGCTGGCAAAGAAGCTGGATATGAACGCCATGTTTGCCCGTATCGACAAAACAGGCCGTGGGTATTATGAATGTACTTTTATTCCGTTGCCTGGCAGCCCGAAAGATTATCCCAATTATGAGATAACCGACTGGTTTATGAAATTGCTGGAAGACCAGATCAGGGAAAAGCCCGAGTATTACTTATGGACGCATAAAAGGTTCAAGCATCGCCTCGACGATACTACAGCTCAAACCAACCCTTGATCATTTCGCCTGCATCTGCCTTCGAATTTACATGGCTGAATTCGTTACTTGCATTGTTGTATTTATAATCCTTTGCCCACTCTGTGTGGTTTTCTGCCAGTGCCGCAATGCTGTCGCATACATATTGTATCTCTGCATTGGTAGTTGTCGGATGGATCGACATACGTATCCAGCCCGGTTTCTGGATCAGGTCGCCGGCCGTGATCTTATCAGTGAGGTAATTTGACATTTCCTGATCTACATGCAGCAGGTAATGCCCATAAGTTCCCGCACAGCTGCAGCCCCCACGGGTTTGTATACCAAAACGATCATTGAGGAGCTTTACCCCAAGGTTAAAATGAAGCCCGTCTATGTAAAAGGATATTACGCCAAGTCTGTTTTTATGCTGTGGTGCAAGTATGTTTAAATTTGGGATGTTGCCAAGTCTTTCGAAAATATAGTCAATGATCTCTTTTTCCCTTTCCAGGATATTAACTACGCCCATCTGCTCTTTGAGCTTTATAGCAAGAGCTGTTTTTATAACCTGCAGGAATCCGGGAGTACCGCCGTCTTCACGCTCTTCTATATCATCTACATATTTGTGCTCGCCCCAAGGGTTGGTCCAGCTTACGGTACCACCGCCCGGATGGTCGGGCACCATATTTTTATAAAGCTTTTTATTGAATACCAAGACGCCCGAAGTGCCGGGGCCGCCAAGGAATTTATGGGGCGAAAAGAAAACGGCATCAAGGTAGGCCTCTTCATCAGCAGGGTGCATGTCGATATTTACATAAGGCGCTGAGCAGGCGAAATCTACAAAACAGACACCATTATATTGGTGTACCATTTTTGCTATTTCGTGGTATGGAGTTTTGATGCCTGTAACATTAGAGCATGCCGTAACCGATGCTATCTTAAGCGTGCGGTCTTTATATTGTTCAAGCAGCTCCTTTAAGCTGTCAAGGCATATGAGCCCTTCGGGACAGGCGGGTATCACTACAACATGGGCAATGGTTTCCAGCCATGATGTCTGATTGGAATGATGCTCCATATGCGAAACGAACACCACAGGCCTTTTCTCTTCGGGGATAGTAGTGAATGCCCTGAGGTTTTCGGGAACTTTCAGGCCAAGGATGCGCTGGAACTTATTTACAACACCGGTCATACCCGAGCCTGTAGTAATAAGGATATCATCGTTGCTCGCATTTACATGGTGCTTTATGATGTGCTTGGCTTCGTGGTAAGCATTGGTCATTGCCGTGCCCGATACGGTAGTCTCGGTATGCGTATTGGCTACAAAAGGGCCAAAATCGTTCAGGAGCTTTTCTTCAATCGGGCGATAAAGCCTGCCGCTGGCGGTCCAGTCGGTATAAACAATTTCCTGTTTGCCGAATGGCGAAACGAACTCCTGCCCTATCCCGACAATGTTTTGCCTGAATTTGTCGAAGTAGTGTTCCAACTCGCTTTTTAGCATGGTATCTGCAGCCTGTAACATAGTGTTGCGTGTTTAAGTCCCTGCAAATTTATTAAAGAAACCGATTGAAATATGAATAGTATTGATTTTTTGCCACGAATTGCACTTATTCACAAATTAATATGAAAAACGTGATTATTTGCTGCTCTTTGTAAAATACCCAAAAACCTATATTCCCATCTCCACCTGAAATCGGATATACCAGTTTTGCTTTGATGTGTTATCCAAATAGGTCATGTCGTCAAGGGTAAATTCCATTTGGGCCTTGAAGGCATGTTCCCATACATATTTTGTAACACCAATGCTGTATTCTTTAGTGTCGGGTGCAAGGGCGGCAATATCCCTGTTAACCTTTTGGGTAGAAAACCGCCCAATTATCTCGTAATTCGAAGGGAAAAGGTAACTCAGCTGGTAGTCGAAACCACTACCGGTAAAGATGTATTTAATATCAGTAGCATCATTTGGATTAAAGGTTATCGGGTCATGCGCCGACCGTTTCATGTAAGCTGCCATAGCTGCCCACCCGTTATATTTCATCATGGCATCCAGGAAGGTTGTTTTCATATCCTTTTTCTCAAAAAGGTCATCGCCCAGCTGGCCTCCTGTCCTCCTCGCTTTGTTGTTGTATTGATACGCGCCGGAAACCATCAGTTTAGGCGTTGTTTCCCTTTTAAGGTCACCTTCAAAAAAAGCTCCGTCTTTTGTAAATGAACCGAAAGGGTACAGCTCGACCTTACCGGTATAGGCCAACCCGTTATCAGGCTTATCGGTAGAGTTCCGGCCCTCGCCTGTTGTTATAGCGGTCCTGAAGTTGTAGGAGAATTTATCGGGATGCTCATTTTGGTTGTGTACCTGGAAACCAAAATCCCTGTCGATATTAAATTTGGCATTGTTGATAGTCCTGTCGGTAAGCTGCAGCCCTCCCGAAGAATTGACCCTTTGGCGGTTGCCCGGCAATTTGGTTTGCCCAAAGCCTATGTTCCAATGTTTATTCGGACGATAGAAGATTACGGCATCACGAATTATATTAAGGTTCTCACCTTCTTTGATCTCCCCTACATCACCGGGTGCAAAAGACAGCTGAATAGCATAGATGAACCGCGGATCTCCCACATAACCGTCAAAACGAAGGCGAAGGCGGCGTACCTGCCCGTCAATCGCAGCTTCCTCACCCTCTTCCTGCATATATGTTGCCCTGTTCTGGATCCTGAAGCGGATATTGAACTGGAAGATACTGTCGGGCGAGGTTATCCCCAAACCCTTACCATAATTATAGTAGGGCAGCGCCGAAAGCTTCAAATCATTATCTTTGGTCGTCCTTTTGATATCGATCTGTGCAAATGCGTCTGTGAGACAGAAGAACAACAGGATTAAGAGTACATTTTTTTTCATCGGGTGCCTTTTTTATAATTAAGTTCAATATTGTACAACACAGAAATATTCGCTTTTGGTGAATTGGCAATTGTTACCAAATTGTTTTATTTCAAAAAGCTCTGTAAAGTTTGCGCAAACTTAATATTAAATCCACCCATCCAATGTTACGTAAATATTACCTTTGCAAAAAATTAAAGTTATGTCGAACATTTATATCGGCTATTATTTCACTATCGAGCCTAAAGAACCGGGAGCGGAAATACTGATGGCTGAGCTGGGAGAAACCCCTTTTGAAAGTTTTATAGAAACCGAAGAAGGCCTGTCTGCCTATGTACAAAAGGACTTTTGGAACGAAAACATCCTTGACGGAATCTACATTTTGGGATCAGATGAATTCAGGATAAGCTATACTTTCGAAGAAATCGAGCAGGTGAACTGGAACGAGGAGTGGGAAAAGAATTTTGAACCGATAGAGGTTGACAACACCTGCCGGGTAAGGGCACCTTTCCATGAAAAGAAGGACGTGAAGTACGATATCGTGATCGAGCCTAAGATGAGCTTCGGCACAGGGCACCATGAAACAACTTTCATGATGATACAGCACCTGCTTGAAACAGATGTTGAAGGGAAGAAAACGCTCGATATGGGGTGCGGCACTGCAATTTTAGCAATACTTGCCGAAATGAAAGGCGCACAACCTATAGATGCCATAGACATCGACAACTGGTGCTACCTTAACTCTATTGAGAATGCAGAGCGGAATAACTGCCACCACATCAGTGTTTATGAAGGCGATGCTGCGTTACTGGAGGGTAAAAAATATGATGTTATCATAGCCAACATTAACCGCAACATATTACTGAACGATATGCAGGCGTATATGGACTGCCTTAATGCCGGCGGCACACTGTTATTGAGCGGATTTTACGAAGAAGACATTCCTGCGATCGATGCATCATGTACCGAAAAAGGCCTTACCTTTGTAAAAAAATTTAGCAGGAACAATTGGGTTTCTCTAAAATATGTAAATTAGCATTCAGATTAACAGATTGAATATGAGTACACAGGAAAAAGTTTTAGAAGAAGTATTAGTTGAAGAACTCACTTCGCTGAATAACGAGATCATATTGTATAACGATGAATTGAATACGTTTGACCACGTTATAAATACGCTGATAAAAGTTTGCAGCCATACGGCAGAACAGGCAGAGCAATGCTCCCTCATTGTCCATTATAATGGCAAATGCACGGTCAAGACCGGCGAATATAAAGAGCTGAAACCGCAGTGTACCCAACTGCTCGAGGCAGGATTAAGTGCGGAAATAGTGTAATAAAAAAAGGATGCCGGCTGGCATCCTTTTTTGCTTTAGCACGGGGGCTATTATTTTTCATATACATACTTTATGCTGCCTGACCTGTATATAGCTGCGCCGGCATTATTTCTATCGGGATATTGAGAGAAAATGTTGTCATCCTCCCACGATAGCCTGTTACCCTGCTTGGTAAGCGTAAGGGTAACATCGTTGTTGTTCTCGCCTTCGTAGGTAACAGCAATAATAGCAGTTGTACCACTTCCTTCAACTATTTCCCAGGTACCTGTATAGGTAACATCTTCAGCACAACCTGCAGTACCTTCCGTTTCATTAACAAGGATTGCGGTGGCTACATACGTAAAAGTATTATCAGCCCTTAGCGTGATTTTTCCGTTGTTATAACATGAAGATTCTTTCATCTGGTCAATGTTCGAATCACCATCTTCGTCGAAATCCGTTGCTTCGCCTGTATTTACTTCTTTGAGGTTATATGTTCCCTCAATACGCGATTCATTGTTGTTGCTGTCATTGTCATCGTCACTGCATGAAGTGAATCCCAATCCCGCTATTACAAGCGAGCACATTAATAAATTGATCTTTTTCATTTTACATTAATTAAGTTGTTAATGCCGCAAAACTATTCCCCTATCCCGTTAATAAAAATTTAAAAACAGTTAATTAAATTTACTTTAACACCGGACTGTCTTATAATTTGTCTGTAAGTCATTAAACAACAACACACTTACAGAGAACTGCATAAAATGTAACCTATAGCTTACAATAAGCACATTTTAACAACGATTTTAACAGAATTAACATTTAAAACCTCCTGTTCCACAAGTCATAATACTAAATTCATCATCCTAATGCATATATTACACTTGTTGCGTCGATCATTTCACTACAACAAAATTTATTTTATACTTAAATTAACTATACATTACCACAACATATCGTTATAGATGCGAAAAAAAACAGGCAAATTGAATTCTTCAAATCCATCAAAAAGACTGTATTAATTGAGATTTGTACAATTCAGGATATGAAAATTATAACGTTAAATAATTGTATAGTTTCTATATACCTGCGAAAACGAAATAGTATATGATATAATTACTATTTTGGCTGAAAATTAAAATTTATCAATCATGAAAAAATCTTTACTCTCAAATTTTTTAAAGGGAGCGGCGTTATTAGGGATTACCTTACTATCCGGTAATGTAAAGGCACAAACACAGTTAACTGTAGATGCCAATGCAGCTTATATTGGATATGTAAACATCTTTGAAAATAATGCCGGCCAGGGTTATTTATGGGGAAGCCCATGGGGTGTTGCAGACCTAAAAACAGTGGTAAATACTGCTGATAATACGCTCTCATTATATCCAAATTACAATCTCTATGGTACAGGAGACGATCCAACATACTGGACCAACGGCGATATGGGTAATAAGATTGTTGAAGCAAGCACTTATATAGAAGACAATAATCTTTTGGGACAAAATATCGTATTTAGTGGAAACGTAAATAGCAACAACCTTGCAGCCGGTTATACAGGAACAGCATTTATCAAAGTTTTGGATGCCGGATATGCCATGTTAAGCTACCAGACAGCAGAACTTGATGCAGGAAATTTTACTATCACTACTAATGTAGCTGATTTTCCTGCAGGAGCTCACGTACAATATGGCTTTGCAATAAGGGGACTTAATGGTAATCCTGCAATGGAAGCTGCCAACGGTAAAGTTGTAGTTACAGCAGGAGCTCCTGTAATCGAAGAGCCGGGTAATGATGCGACAATTGTTACTGTAGATACAGCTGCAGCACAAATTGGGTATGTAAATGTTTTTGAAAACAATGCCGGACAAGGCTACCTTTGGGGAAGTCCTTGGGGTGTTGCGGACCTTAAAAGTGTAATCAATACTACTGACAACCAGATATCGCTATATCCGAACTACAATCTTTACGGAACAGGTGATGATCCTGCTTATTGGACCAACGGGGACTTAGGTAACAAAATATTAGAAGCAAGCACCTATGTAGAGGATAATTCACTGCTTGGACACACCATAACATTTAACGGAAACACAATCAGCAATACACTTGTTGCCGGTTATGAGGCGCTTGTTTTTATAAAAGTAATGGATGCCGGTTATGCCACACTTGACTATGTACATGAGCCGCTTGTTGCAGGCACAGCATTTAGCGTGACATCTCATGCTGAATCTTTCCCAACTGCCGCACACATACAATATGGATTTTCTGTTAAAGGCCTGAATGGCAATCCTGCAATGGAAGCTGCCAACGGTTATGCAGTAGTTGGCGCCGCTACAGCAGGTGTAAAAGATTTCTCTAAAAACACTGTTGTAATGTTCCCTAACCCTGCAAGCAACGTGCTTAACTTCGCTTCTGAAAATGCAATCGATGGCATTCAGGTATACAACGTTATGGGCCAGAAAGTAATTGATGCAAAACCTGCGCAAACTAATGCTTCTGTGGATGTATCAGGCCTTACAAACGGTGTTTACATTGTAAATACTACAATAAACGGCAAACAAAGCTCTGCCCGTTTTATTAAACAATAATTTCATATATTTTCTAAGTTCATGTTGATAAAGCCGCCCATAGTGTTTTGGGCGGCTTTTTTTTACCTCGACGATGCACCGCAATCGTTTTTGAGGTTGTATATTCGCGTTTTACCCATCTATAACTAACCAAACTACCACATTTTGATAAAAAAGGCAATCCTCTTACTACTGTTTTCCCTCGCAGGATTTGCGCAGGAACTGCCGCCTATATTAAAATATACGCCCGAAATTTACAATGCGGGCAACCAAAACTGGATGATCAGCCAGGACAGCGGCAACTTTATGTACTTTGCCAACAATGAAGGCCTGCTCGAATTTAACGGGTCGGAATGGACATTGTACCCATCCCCTAACGAAACCATACTGCGTTCGGTAAAGGTTATAAACAACCGTATATATACCGGATGCTATATGGAATTCGGGTACTGGCAAAGGCAGCCTGACGGCAAGCTTAAGTACTTTTCGCTAAGCAAATCCATCAAGAAAGATATACTTGATGATGAACAGTTCTGGAACATCGTCCAGTACGACCGCTGGGTAATTTTCCAGTCGCTGAGCCAGATATTCATTTACGATACAAAGACCCAAAAGTACCGTATCATTAAGCCTAAAACAGGCGTAAATAAAATTTTCACGGTTGAAAATACCATAATGTACCAAACATTTGGCGAAGGGCTTTTTGAAATCGAGAACGGCAGAAGCAAGCTTATAAGCAATGACGCAATGTTCATTAAAAACAAGATCGTAAACATATTCCACGTCAATGATGGTTTACTCCTGCAAACGCAGTTCAATGGCTTTTTAGAATATAAAAATGGCATTATAACACCCTGGGCTACAGAAGCTGACGACCAGATGAAAATCAGCAGCATCTATAACTGCCAGATGCTTAGCGACGGCAGCCTGGCGTTGGGATCGGTATCCAACGGTATCTTTATCATAACGCCGCAGGGCAAACTAAAATACCATATTACACAGAATAAAGGGCTTAGCAATAACACCGCCTTATCGGTATTTGAAGATAAGGATAAGAACCTTTGGGTCGCACTTGACAATGGTATCAATTGCATCAACCTGCAATCGGCAGTACGGAGCTTTGTGGATGATACCGGCTTTTTAGGTACCGTATATGCCTCCATACTGTACAACGGGACACTTTATGTAGGCACAAACCAGGGGCTCTTCTGTAAAGCCTATAAAAGCAACGAAGAGTTTAAATTCGTTTCGGGTACCAAAGGCCAGGTCTGGTCGCTGTACGAATATGACGGGGCCTTATTTTGCGGGCATGATTCGGGTACATATATTATAAGCGGCACCACATCGGCACATTTGTTTGCAGGGTCCGGTACATGGAAGTTTGAAAGGCATCCTTACAATAAAAACCTGTTATTCCAAGGGAATTATCATGGAATATCAGTACTTGAAAAGACGGCAACAGGCTGGAAATTCAGAAACTGGATAAAAGGTTTTGACTACTCCAGCCGCTATTTTGAAGTTGTCGGAAATGACATTTACATAAGCCACGAGTATAAAGGCGTATTCCGTATAACGACTGACAGCGGCTATGGCAAGGTAGTTAATTTCCATGCTTACAAGACCCCGTCAAAAGGCAAGAATGCCAGTCTTAGCAGCCTTAACAACGATATATACTACGCATCAAAAGACGGGTTTTTCAGGCTCGACAAAAAGACAAAAGAATTCGTAAAGCAGGATAAGCTGTCGCAGGTTTTTGTAAACGATGAGTATATTTCCGGAAAGCTCACGCCGGACAGGACGGATAAGCTTTGGTTCTTTACAAAAAACTACATCAATTATTTTTCATGTGGCAAGCTGAATACTGAACTGAAGCATGATATCATACCTATCCCCTCTTCGCTTACCAATTCTATGCTGGGCTTTGAGAACATAACCCAAATAACACCGAGCACTTACCTCATAGGCACGACAGACGGTTACTATACCATCAACATGAGCGAGCTTGCCTTTAACAGGTATAATGTTTTCATTACCAATGTGGCAACCAACGTGATGAACCAAAACACGATATCGCAGCCGGTTTCGTCTGAAGGGAGTTTTGGCCACAGTGAAAACAACCTGACCTTCTCATTTACCGTGCCTGAATATGGTAAATATGTAAATGCCGAATACCAGTATATGCTTGAAGGCCTCCAGGATGAGTGGAGTGAATGGAGCGACAGGCCGTTTATCAATTTTAAGAACCTTGCCTCCGGGGATTATACTTTCCGTGTGAGGGCAAAGACAGGCAACTCGCTATCAATCAACACAGCAGAGTATTCATTTACGATCCTTAAGCCGTGGTATGCCACTACCTTTGCATTAATCATCTACCTGATAATTGCCATAATTGCAGCCTACCTCATCAACCGGGCCTATAAGAACTATTACCACAGGCAGAAAGAAAAGCTGATTGAGGAAAACAACAGGCTGCTCGAGATTAAGGAGCTTGAAAACGAGCAGGAGCTGATGAAGATAAAAAACCAGCAGTTGGAACAGGACTTTGAAAATAAGAACAGGGAGTTGGCTGCCTCAACAATGAACCTAATCAAAAAGAACGAACTGCTCTCGATGATCAAGGATGACCTGAAGAAATCCGGCGAAGGTGGCAATATCAAATCTGTTATCACTACTATCAACAAGAACATCAATGAGGATGATACCTGGGATATGTTTAAAGAGGCATTTAATAATGCAGATAAAGACTTTTTAAAGAAGATAAAGAAAGCCCATCCGTTGCTTACACCGAATGATTTGAGGCTTTGCGCGTACCTGAGGCTGAATTTATCTTCCAAGGAAATAGCGCCATTGCTTAATATTTCGGTAAGGAGTGTTGAGATTAAACGATACCGTTTGCGTAAGAAAATGGATTTACCCCATGAATTAGGGCTTGTTGAGTATATTCTTTCTGTTTAAACTACTACAACAATTATATAAAGTACCTATACATTTCCACAACAAACGATGTAATTACAATGTTTTCGTAGGCTTTGTCCAGTTTTTTGTAACGCTCTTAAAATCGTGTTAATACAGGGGTAATATCAAAAATTGTGTCCCGCAGGTGTTTTTTTCAGGAATGTATATTATTTGTAGGGGTTCATTTTAGTTTATTTATTTAAGACTGGTATAATTTTATAAAATCACAAAAATCAATTTTTATATGAAGTCAAAATTATTCTTGATTGCCTTTATGCTGGTATCATCATTTTGTTTCGCACAGGATGTCGAGATCAGCGGCAAGGTAAATGAAGCGGCAACCGGCCTTTCTATGCCCGGGGTAAACATCGCCGTAAAAAATTCTACGGTAAACTCGGTTACTGACATTGATGGTAATTTTTCCATAACAGTACCCACCGGTTCAACGCTTGTATTTAGCTTTATAGGCTTTGAATCTTTTGAAATGGTTGCCATAACCACCCAAAGCGTTACTGTAAACCTTAAGGAGACTGCAAAAACGCTCGACGAGGTAATAGTAATTGGCTATGGCTCCCAGAAAAAAAAGGAAGTAACCGGTGCTGTAAGCGTAGTGAGCGCTGAAACCCTTGGGAAGCTAAGGCCCGTAAAAGTAGAGCAGGCGCTTCAGGGAACGGTTTCAGGGGTAAATGTGACTACACAATCGGGATCTCCCGGTGCCGGCCTTGATATCAGGATTAGGGGTATCGGTACTAACGGTGCTGCAGGCCCTACAGTAATTATTGACGGCTACATTGGAGAGCTTGGCCTTTTGAACCCGCAGGATATTGAGACCATCACTGTATTGAAAGATGCACAGGCAGCTATATATGGTACTATTGGAGCTAATGGCGTTGTTTTGGTTACAACCAAAAAAGGCAGAAAAAACCAGAAAACTTCTGTTTCTTACAACTTCTATACAGGTTTTCAGGAAACATCAAGGAAACTGCCTACATTAAATGGTACACAATACGCTGCATTGCTTAACGAAAGCTATGCAAATGGCGGGCAGCCAATACCATTTCCAAATCTTAGCGGCCTTGGAAAAGGAACGGACTGGCAGGACCAGGTATTCAGCAAAAATGTACCGCTTATCAGCCATGACCTTAACCTTTCGGGGGGATCGGACAAAATAACCTATTCCCTTAGCGGTTCGCACCTTGACCAGGATGGTATCGTAGGGCCTGACAAGTCGAACTTCCTCAGGAACACTGCCAGGCTTTCACTTGGCGCAGATCTTACTGACAACCTTAAACTGAATACCAACCTTATCTATACGTATTTCAACAGGAGGACATTAAACGAAAACGCTCTTGGCTCGGTACTATTCAACGCGCTTAACGTTTCGCCATTACAAAATCTGCGCGACGAGAACGGCGATTACACCCTTGTACCTGCCACTTCGGGATTTGGTAATGAAATCATCAACCCATTGGCACAGATAGACAATACGTACAACAGCTACTATTATAAAAGGATAAACGGTACTTTCGGGCTTGATTATACCGTAATAAAAGGGCTTACGATCACCGGTAGGATGGGTTTCAATACGGCTAACAGCAACTCAAAGAGTTTCAGTAAGATCGTTGACTACGGCCCTGGTAAAATATACAACGTTACCCGCAGCAGCGTTTCTCAGGCAACTGTAAACGATAATAGCTATACGTTTGACCTCTTTGGGGTTTACCAAAAATCTATTGCAGAAAGCCATAATTTCTCATTCACACTTGGTACTACGGTATTTAAAGAATGGGGCACCGGATTGTCGGCAACAGGTTATGATGTACCGAACAACTCATGGCAATTTGCCGACATAAGCCTTGCAAATGGCCTGCCACTGCAAAAATCTGCCGGATCTTACAAATATGACGAAAGAAGGCTTTCTTATTTCGGAAGGCTGCAATATGACTACAAAGGACGTTACCTTTTCTCTGCGATGCTACGAAGGGATATGTCGACTAAATTCGGTCCGGATAACAGGGTAGCTTATTTCCCTTCTGTTACAGGAGGATGGGTACTTTCTGACGAATCGTTCTTTAAGCAAAACAATATACTTAGCTTCGCGAAACTGAGGGCAAGTTATGGTTCGCTTGGTAACGACCAGATTGGTAACAACCTTTATACTGCACTATTAAGTGGTGAAGCTACTTATGTATTCGATAATGCACTTACCACAGGTACTGCTGTTGGGCCGATACCAAACCCTAAAGTGAAATGGGAAGCTGCCAAGAAATTTGACATAGGTGCCGATCTTAATTTCTTTAATAACGATGTAACCTTTGTTGCCGATTATTTCGTAGATACACGTACCGACCTTCTTATACCAAACATCCCTGTATCAGGTATATTGGGAGCAAGTGCGCCGGGCTCAAGTTTCCCTACCATCAATGCCGGTGATGTGAAGAACTACGGCCTTGAGCTTGCTGTAGGGTACAAAAAGAACCTGAGCGACAACCTTAGGATCGATGTTAATTACAATGTTACCTTCCTTAAAAACAAGGTAACTAAAGTTGATAATGCAACCGGTTTCTTGTCAGGTGGCGGCTTTGGCCTTGGCGAAGCAGCAGCAAGGATGGAAGTTGGCAAGCCAATGGGATACTTCTACGGATTGAAAATGGAAGGTATCTTCCAAAACCAGGCAGAGATCGATGCAGCCCCGTCACAAAGCGGGCTCGGCTCACAAAGTACACAACCGGGTGATATCCGTTTTGCAGACATCAACAATGACGGCAAGATCGATGCTAATGACAAAACCAATATTGGCGACCCTATACCGGCCGCAACAATGGGCTTTAACATCAACCTTCAATATAAAGGCTTTGACTTTGTGGCATACACATTTGCTTCAATAGGCAATGATATGGTAAGGAACTATGAAAGGAACGTGCCGAACGGCAACCGCCTTAACTATGTGCTTAACAGATGGACTGGCGAAGGCACCAGCAACTCAGTGCCAAGGGTGACTACAGGCGCTACCAATAACAATGTTTTCTCCAGCTATTATGTAGAAGATGCATCATACGCAAGGATACAAAACGTGCAGCTTGGCTATACGTTCGATGAAAAATTATTAGGCAAAAGCGGCCCGACGAAAGTAAGGCTGTATGCAGGTGTGAACAACCTGTACACTTTTACAAAATACAGGGGATATGATCCGGGAGCATCATCAGGCGCACCTATAGGAAGCGGTATCGATTATGGCTTCTACCCGGTTGCGAGGACGTATATGGTGGGTGCAAACATTAATTTTTAATTATTACGACAATGAAGAAGAAAATAATAACAGCCGTAGCTGCACTAAGTTTTTTAACGCTGAATATTTCATGCGGGGATGATTTTGTTGACAGGACTCCTCCCTACTCTATAGACTCTGAGAACTATTTTAACTCTAAGGCCGATTATGAGCAGGCGCTGATCGCTGTGTATGATATGCTGCAATCTACCTACCAGAATGTACTGTTGGGAGAGATCGCTTCTGACAATACGCTTTGCGGTGGTGAAAGCGCTACAGATACCCCCGGCTTCCAGCAGGTGGACAATATGAGCCACACACCCGTGAACCCCCAGGTAAAAAACATATGGGACTGGATGTTCGCCGGTGTAAACAGGGCCAACTATATCCTTGAATTTAAAGACAAGACCGATTTTGAAGGAAAAGAGCAGATAATTGCACAAACACGCTTTTTAAGGGCGTATTTTCACTTTGAACTGGTTAAATGGTTTGGCGGCATCCCGATGAAAGGCGATGCCAGGTTTAAGCTGGGCGATGAAACAACAATCCCGCGCTCTTCTGCAGAAGAAGTATATGCATCTATAGAAGCCGACCTTCTTTACGCTATTGAGAACCTTAACCCCGGACCTCCTGCACAGCAGGGAAGGGTAACCCAGAATGCAGCAAGAGCGTTGCTCGGGAAAGCCTACCTGTACTGGGCTGACCTTGGAGACGGCCACCCGGAGAAGTTTGCACAATCGGCAGCTGTTCTTGAGACGCTTATACAATCTAACGCCTACACACTTGTAAGCAATTATGATACGATATTTGAGAACAACAACGAGAACAACTCTGAATCGGTTTTCGAAGTGCAGTACACCGATGCTGAAGGTGGAAGCTTTACCTGCCTGCAATGTAGCGAAGGTAACGTAGCTGTAGGTTTTAACGGCCCAAGGGGCTTTGATGGGCCGTTATACGACCCTGGCTACAGCTTCAACATCCCGACTCAGGAAACATATGACTTTTTTGAGCCCGGAGATCTAAGGAGAGATGCTGCTATATTGAATATAGATGCATTTGCCGCCGCACATACCGACTGGAATAATAATAACGGTGTTCATTACAGCGAAGGTTATGAGCATACAGGCTTTTACAACAAAAAATACATACCAAGGAAAGGCGACCTTAACATTCCTGACCAAAACCTTACCAACCCGAACAACTACAGGTCTATCCGTTATGCCGATGTACTATTAATGGCTGCTGAGGCGCTTAACAGGGGCGGCCTGGACGATGTTAAGGCACGTACATACCTGAACATGGTTAGGCAAAGGGCATTTGGCAATGCAAGCCACAACATTACAGCTTCAGGAAGCGCGCTTACACAATTTATATGGGATGAAAGAAGAAGGGAACTTGTAGGCGAAGGCCACCGTTTCTTTGACCTTGTAAGGACCAAACAGGCTGCATCTACCATAGATGGCTTTGTAGAAGGCAAACACGAAGTATTCCCGCTTCCGTATGAAGAGATACAGTTCTCTAACGGCAACTGGCAGCAAAATCCGAATTATTAATAAAAAGCTATATGAAAAAATTTAAATTTATATTCAGCATCCTTTTCGTAGCGCTGCTTGCAGGCTGCTCTGACGAGGACAACGATACGGCATTTGCCGACAACGCAAATGCCCCGCAAAACCTTTCTGCCCTATTCACCATTACGCAGGATAACAGCGGGCTGGTAACTATAGCCCCTCATGGTGAAGGCGTAGTAAGCTACGAGGTTTATTTTGGCGACGGGACTGTAGAACCTGCAGCCCTCGGCCTTGGTGAAAAAGTGGACCACGTATATGCCGAAGGGCAATATAATGTGACGCTTATCGCTACAGGCATCAACGGCAAGACTACAGAAACAACACTGCCGCTTACCGTAACCTTTGTTGCCCCTGAAAACCTCCAGGTGAACATTGCAGCAGTTGTAGGTAACTCATTATCGATAAATGTATCGGCTACAGCAGATTATGAAACGTATTTTACGGTTTCTTTCGGCGAAGATGATTCCCTGCCTCCTGTACAGTTCAATGAAGGCCAGACAATCAATTATGTATATGATGCCATCGGTACGTATACCGTAACGGTAACGGCTTACAGCGGAGGTGCTGCAACAGCAGTTTATACACAGGATGTGACCATTTCGAACCCAATGGTGCTCCCCATCAACTTTGAGAACCCAACGCTGAATTACAACATCACTACCTTCAACGGTGCAACGGCAAGTGTGATTGCTAACCCGAACTCCGCAGGCATCAACACAAGCTCTAAAGTAGGCGCTATGACACCTGCAACAGGTGCGGTATGGACAGGCGGATTCTTTACGCTTGACACTCCTGTAAGCTTTGCAGCAGGCCACCATTTCAAAATGAAAGTATGGTCTCCGGCAGCAGGCGTTCCTGTAACACTTAAGCTCGAAAACCTTACCAATGCAAACATTAATGCTGAAAAAGCTGCAACTACAACTGTTGCGAATGCGTGGGAAGAACTGATCTTTGACTTTGGCGGGGCTAACCTGAATGCGCAGTATTCAAAAATAGTATTGTTCTTCAATGGTGGCAACCCGGGCACGGGAGATACTTACTATTTCGATGATATTGCCGTATTCAACGGACAGGACCCTGTAGCATTCCCGCTTACTTTCCAAAGCAGTTCTGCGAACTATATTTGGAATAACTTTGGCGGTTCTATCGGTACAAAAGTTAATAACCCGCACATGACCGGTATCAACACAAGTACACAAGTAGGACAGGTAGTGAAAAACGTGGCATCCGAAACCTGGGCAGGTGTTGCGATACCGATGTCGGCTCCTATCGACTTCTCTGTGATGCACAAGGTAAAAGTAAAAGTATGGTCGCCTGCAGCAGGCATCCCGGTGCTTATGAAGTTTGAGAACATGAACCCGCACAACACTGCAGTTGATATTGAAAAGCAAACAACCACTACTGTGGCTAACCAGTGGGAAGAACTGACTTTTGACTTTACAGGAATAAATAACGCAAATAATTATCAGCAGTTGGTGCTCTTCTTCAATTTCGGTTTTGCAGGTACAGGAGAGACTTACTATTTTGATGATGTGCAACTATCAAATTAAAACTATGAAAAAGACATTAAAAACTTTAGGTACCTTCCTGATGCTGCTTTTCCTTGTGACGGGCTGCCAGGATGACGACACAAAATTCGGGGATATCGTAGCCCCTACCAATCTGGCTTTTACCTACGATGTAGTAGGAAAATCGGATGAGTTCCCTAACGGTGACGGAAGCGGAAAAGTGGTATTGAGGGCAACTGCCGATAATGCCATCAGCTTTAAATACATGATCCAGGGCGGCGGTGAGGCAACTGTAGCCGGTGGCGTATATCCTTATACGGTAACAGCACAGGGTGTGAACTCTTATGAAGTTGTGGTAATTGCTTACGGCAAAGGCGGGGTGGCTACAACGGCTTCTTTCATGATGGAAGATGTATTGCTTAACTTCCGGGATGATGAGACTACGCAATTCCTTACAGGAGGCACTTCGAAAGTATGGTATATCGCTGCGGCAGAAGCAGGCCATCTTGGGGTAGGCCCGAATACTCCTGATGGCAACAACAACTGGCCATCGTATTATGCTGCTGCTCCTTTCGAGAAAGCAGGATCTGACGTGAGCAGCTGTTTTTACAATAATAAATTTACCTTTAGCCTTGACGGCGAACAGATCAAATTTGAAAATGACAATGGCGGCGCTACTTTCTTTAACGCTTCCTATACAAGTGTAGGCGGCACCCCTCTTGGAGCGGACAACTGCCTTCCTTATGATGTTTCGGGAGTGAAAAACGTAACACTTGGGGCCGCTTCATCGTATGTATCCCCGGCAGCAAGTACAGGCACACAGTTTACCATTTCAAATAACGGCTTCTTAGGATATTACATAGGCAGCAATACTTATGAAGTCCTTAGCATTACAGCTACACGTATGCAGGTAAGGGTTGTTCAGGGCAACAATACCGACCTTGCATGGTACCTTATCCTTACCACACAGCCTCCATATCCTGACGATGAGCCGGTTTATGACAACCTTGTATGGGAAGACCAGTTTAACGTTGATGGCGCTCCGGATGCTTCTAAATGGACTATGGAAATAGGCAACAATAACGGCTGGGGCAATGGTGAAAAGCAATACTACAAAGCTGAAAATGCAGTAGTATCGGGCGGTACGCTTAAAATAACGGCTAAAGCTGAGAACTTTGGAGGGCAGCAATATACTTCGGCCCGTATGAAGACCGAAAATAAATTTGAGTTTACCTATGGTAAAGTTGTGGTAAGGGCGAAACTGCCAACGGGAAGCGGTACCTGGCCTGCCCTGTGGCTGCTGGGCGCTAACCAGGATGTTGTAGGATGGCCTGCATGCGGCGAGATAGATATGATGGAGCATGTGGGTAACGAACCTAACAAGGTGAGCGGAACACTGCACTATCCGGGCCACTCAGCAGGTAATGCAGACTCTACCACTACTACAGTAAACGGAGTGCAGGATGGTTTCCATACCTATTCGATCAACTGGAGCCCAAGCTTTATCCGTTTTTATGTTGACGACGTGGAATTCAAGACATTCCCGAACTCAGCCGCGGTACCTTTCAACCATGATTTCTTCCTGATATTCAACGTAGCAATGGGGGGTTCACTTGGAGGTACTATTGCCCCTGGCTTTACACAATCTTCTATGGAGATTGATTATGTACAGGTTTTCCAGGAATAAATTTTTAAAAAACATCTGTTCTAATTACCAATAGTATGGAGGCCGGTTACGGCCGGCCTCCTTACTTATTGGATTCAAAAAATTATAATGAAATATAATTTACCTAAATACGCCTGGGTGGCCCTGCTTGCAATTGCGCTGGGATGCGGCTCCACCAAACAAAATGTTGCCTCTGTAAAACAGGAGCTTGCTATAGACCGTAAAGTCGACTCGGTACTGAACCTTATGACCCTTGAAGAAAAAGTGGGCCAGATGAACCAGTACAACGGCTTTTGGGATGTAACCGGGCCTGCACCCAAAGATGGTGTTGCAGCCGATAAATATGAGCACCTTAAAAAAGGATGGGTAGGCTCCATGCTGAATGTAAAGGGCGTAAAAGACGTAAAAGCATTACAAAAAATTGCCGTAGAGCAAACCAGGCTGGGAATACCGGTGATATTTGGCTACGACGTTATCCACGGATATAAGACTATAAGCCCCATACCGCTTGCCGAAGCAGCAAGCTGGGATATGGAGGCCATAGAAAAATCGGCAGGGATAGCTGCCGCCGAAGCAGCTGCTTCGGGACTGAACTGGACATTTGCCCCTATGGTAGATGTATCCAGGGATGCACGCTGGGGCCGCGTTATGGAAGGCGCGGGCGAAGACCCATACCTTGGCAGCCGAATAGCTGTTGCTAGGGTACAGGGCTTTCAGGGAGACCTTGGCGAATTTAACCTTGCTGCCTGCGTAAAGCACTTTGCAGGGTACTCTTTTGCCGAATCCGGCAAAGATTATAACACGGTAGATATAAGCAATAACACGCTTCACAATATAGTATTGCCGCCTTTTAAGGCTGCTTCTGATGCCGGTGCGCTCACGTTCATGAACTCGTTTAATGAGCTTGAAGGTATACCTGCTACCGCAAACGCCTACCTACAGCGCGATATTCTTAAAAAAGCCTGGAACTTTAAAGGCTTTGTAGTGTCGGACTGGGGCTCTATGGGCGAAATGATGGCTCATGGCTATGCGAAAGACCTAAAGCATGCCGCTGAGCTTGCCGCAAACGCAGGCAGCGACATGGATATGGAGTCGCACGGCTATGTACAGCACCTTGTGGCACTTGTAAAAGAAGGCAAGGTATCTGAAGCAAATATAAACGACGCGGTTCGCCGTATTTTAAGGGTTAAGTTCGAGCTTGGCTTGTTTGACGATCCGTACAAGTATTGTAACGAAGCCCGCGAGCAGCAAACCATCGGAAAAAAAGAATTCCACGATGGTGTGCTTGATATGGCTAAAAAATCGATTGTACTTTTAAAGAACGACAACAAAAAACTACTGCCACTTAAAAAACAGGGGCAGAAAATAGCCGTGATCGGTGCATTGGCAAACGACAAGACCAGCCCGCTTGGAAGCTGGAGGATAGGCGCTGATGATAACACAGCCGTATCGGTAATGGAAGGAATGAAGGCCTACAAAGGCAACCAGCTGGTATATGCCAAAGGCGCGGACGTAGCTTTGGGTGACCCTAAATTTATTGTAGAAACAAAGATCAATATGACCGACAAAAGCGGGTTTGGTGAAGCTGTAAACGCTGCTAAAGCTGCCGATGTAGTGGTTATGGTACTGGGCGAGCACGGACTGCAGACAGGCGAAGGCCGCAGCCGCAGCGAGCTGGGATTACCAGGCGTACAGCAGGAGTTACTGGAAGAGGTATATAAAGCCAACCCAAACATTGTTTTGGTACTGACCAACGGAAGGCCGCTGGCATTGCCTTGGGCTGCACAAAACATCCCTGCAATCGTTGAGGCATGGCACCTTGGTACTGAAAGCGGAAATGCCATAGCGCAGGTGCTTTATGGTGATTATAACCCAAGCGGAAAGCTCCCAATGAGCTTCCCGAGGAGCGTTGGCCAGATGCCGTTATATTACAATCACAAAGCTACAGGAAGGCCGGGCAACGGGCAGCCTACCGAGAGTGTTTTCTGGTCGCATTATATCGATCAGAGTACGTCTCCCCTCTACCCTTTCGGGCACGGTTTGAGCTATTCTAAATTTGAATATTCCAACCTGAAGCTGAGCAGTCCTTCCTTCTCTGAAAAAGGGCGTATAACAGTTACATTCGATGTTAAAAATAACAGCAATGTTGATGGCAAAGAGGTAGCACAGTTATATATAAGAGACCTTATCGGGTCGGTTACGCGCCCTGTAAAGGAGCTGAAAGGCTTTGAACTTTTGGAGATAAAAGCAGGCCAGACAAAAACCGTTACCTTCACCATAGACGAAAAAACTATAGAATTTTATACTGACAACGGGAAGTGGGAAGCTGAACACGGCGACTTCATTGTGTTCGTGGGCGGAAGCTCCGAAACGAGCCTAGAAACAGGATTTACTTACGGAAAAGAAGCAAAACCATGAGAAAGATAACAATGGCGCTGGTACTGCTTGCAGCGATCTCTGCTTCGGCACAGGTAAAAAAAGGCAAGCTGGTATGGGAAGAGAACTTTAACGGCAAAAAACTTAATGAAAAAGCATGGAACTTTGAGCTTGGCGACGGGTGCCCCAACGTTTGTGGATGGGGCAACAACGAGCGCCAGCTCTACACCAAAGACAACCACAAGGTTGAGAACGGCTTCCTGACCATCACCGCAAAAAAGGATGGCGACAAATACACCTCGACCCGTATAACCACTGCAGGCAAAAAAGAATTTAAATACGGGTACATAGAGGCACGTGCCAAGATACCTACAGGACACGGTATATGGCCGGCATTCTGGATGCTGGGTTCCAACATCGGGCAAAAGGGATGGCCATTGGCAGGCGAAATAGATATTTTAGAATATATTGGCCGTGAGCCGGATATGGCCTACACTACCCTTCATTTCCAGGATCGCCATGGCGATAATGCCTATGGGCACAAAACCCCTATGCCGGAAATTGAAGAAGGTTTCCATAATTATGCCATACAATGGACGCCGGAAAAGATCGATTTCCTCGTAGACGAAAAAGTATTTTTCTCCTACGCTCCGGAAAATAAAAACGAGGCAAACTGGCCTTATAACCAGCCTTTCTATATTATTTTGAATGTAGCTGTTGGCGGGAACTTTGGCGGCCCGGATGTAGATGACAGTATATTCCCTCAGGAATTTGTTATCGATTATGTAAAAGTCTATTCCAACTAAAATTTTGATTTCAGTTAGTTTTCTTTGAAAAATGGGCCGCTTTTAGAAGTGGCCTTTTTCTTTTATGAAAAACATTAACGAAAAGAATAGGAAGCAAATACGGTCACTACAGATAGTAACGTCAGCCATAAGAATGCCTTGGTCAGCAATCCCGTTCTTGTCCTGAAGTCGACCGACTTGCTGAAAAGGAAGTTTACCAGGAAAAGAAATACAAGGAATACGACCAGTATAATTTCATTGAAAGCTATCCTGCCCAACACAAACCTCCAGAAATTATCAAGCTGTGACTGCAGCTGTTCCTTCCCCCCCAGATGAAATAGTGAAGTAAATATAAGCAGGATACCTACACAAATAAAGTACGTGTAGTTGATAATATAGAAGATTTGTTTCATTGATTTAAGATTAATTCATCAAACCATACATCTTCATATCCTTTGTCGTCAATTAAAAACCTATAACCTGGGGGCAGCGCCAAATATTTTATTATTAGTGGACATTTATCTTTTAAATGACTAATATGAAGAGGAGAGAAAAAATTAGGATCATTCGAAAATGCTTTCCCTCCCCAAATGTACCAACCAGAGGTATCACCTTCAATCTCATGACGAAGACCATTTATTGGCATTTCTCCCTGCATTGCAGATTCTGAAATTCCAATCTTAAAATTATTTGGACTAGGAATATGGTCTGCAAAATATTTTTTACAAATATCTAATTGAGTTAGGTCATCCATATTAATGCGGCAGCTTGTTCTTTATCAGGCCATATAAGTATGTTCCTAAAAGCGATCCAAGCAGCACGACACCTATTCCCCAGAACCCCGCTCCTATCAAAATAAAGATCGGTCCCGGACAAGTGCCTACAAGCCCCCACCCAAGGCCAAAGAGCGTACCGCCAACTATGTAGCGTGTAAAGCCTTTTTCTTTATCGGCAATAATAATGGGCTGCCCGCTGATATCTTTCAGGTTACGGCGCTTTATAACCTGAACGCCTATCACGCCCGTTACCACAGCTACACCAATGATACCAAACATGTGGAACGACTGGAAATGGAACATTTCGTAAATGCGGTACCACGATACGGCTTCCGATTTTGTAAGTACGATACCGAACACCAGGCCTACCAGCAGGAATTTTATAAATTTCATGGTACTTTTAATTAAAGATAAGCGGTAATAACAGCCACGACATAATGAGGCCGCCAATGAAAAATCCGATAACAGCAATAAGCGAAGGCAGCTGCAGGCTGCTAAGCCCCGTAATGGCGTGGCCGGATGTACAGCCTCCCGCATAACGCGTGCCGAAGCCTACCAAAAGACCACCAAGCAATAGTATCCCGAGGATTTTTGGCGACTGCAATGCCTCGATGCTTGTAAGCGTATCTGGAAGCAGTTTGCCGTCGGGCTGGTCGATATGCATCTGCTGCAGTTCGGTCACTGTCTTAGGGTTCAGGTTAACACCCGATCCGTCACTCATATACGTTACAGCAAGCCAGCCCCCGATCATGGCGCCAAGCACCACTACAAGGTTCCAGCGCTGGGCTTTCCAGTCAAACCTGAAAAATTCAGATGTCTTGCCGGCACCGACCATGGAACACATAGTGCGGAGGTTGGACGACATACCGAAAGTTTTGCCGAAATAAATCAGCGACAGCATAACCATCCCAATTATGAAGCCCGATATGTACCAGGGCCACGTTCCGTAAAAGCTATACATAGTTGAATATTGTTTATTTTATTGATTATCGGCTAATGTTGGTGGTACAAAAATAGGAATTTATATGGCATCCCCAACCCCATAAAAAGGCATAAAAAAACAGCTCCCATTTCCGGAAGCTGCCTGTATATTCATTCAATAGGATTGAGCGGATCCTTATCTTTTCTCAATCTGGACATCAGAACCATTTTGCGCGCTTATCGCACTCATTACAGCATCAAAGTCATTCGTATTAACCGTTTGTGAGAAGTAGCCCGGTACGATAGCTACCCTGAATACCTGATTAAGGGAGAAATCCTGCCTTGTTAACGGATCAAAATCGGCTTCCAGGTAAATAGTAATATCATCCTGTGAGAAATCGAAGAAATATTTAAGGTTCTCTTCGTTTGCAGTACCTGCATTAAAAGTATACGATGTCGGTACCGGTTCCCATATATCTTTTCCGTTTGAAGTTGATCCGGAAAGCCTGTACAGCAAAATTACATCAGAAGAATAGATGGATGGATTTAAAGGCACTGTTACCCTGAAATTTCCGGTAGCTGTAAAGTTTACATTATCAACCTCAAATACTTCGCTGATCGTGTCGTTATCTACCCTGTCATCATTATTAGTACAGCTTGTAAAGGCAAGTGTCCCGATTACAGTAGTAAGGAGTAAAAATATCTTTTTCATAATTTAAATTTATTAATGTTATTTTATTGTCTAAAAGTAGCGTTTCAAAAATTGAACCAAAAATTTAAATTGGTAAAAAAATATTAAACTTTTTTTGAATACCTTTATCCTGCAATGGAAACGAACCCTAAACTTTACATGGTTTTACTGGGCTGCACGCCAAAAGGCAGGCTCACGGAACAGCACGATATATTTTTTGGAATCGGAAAATCCGTTTTGGAGCTTAAGCGTGAAATGTATGGCTTTTGGCCCGATGGCGGTCAGCTGCACGTGGATTGCTGGCGCGAAGTCACGCAGGTTGACGGTTATAGCATCACTATTGTCCCGAAAGAAGATGCCGATACCCCGGAGAAACTTTTCTTCCTGAACCTTGGCGGCTACCGCCCGGGGGAATTCGAGGAATACCATTACAAAATGCTCGCGGTCGCCCCTACTATGGGTAAGGCCATAAAGGCATCCAAAAAGACGGCTTTCTATAAAGAATGGGGCTTTAAAGGCGCCGAATCGCACGTAGACGAAAAGTATGCCCTTGATGTTGACGACATGCATAAAGTGGAAGACTTATTTTCCGATGAATTAAAAGCCCGTTACAGCATCAGGATCGAAAAAAAAGAAGGCGCTGAAGATGAGCTGCATATCGGGTACCTGAAACTCGGCAAACGTTAAGCCCTCCCCCCGCTGATAATTTTTCATAATTATTTACCGTGCAATATTACGCTTACAGCCTTTTTCGGTTATATTTAGCTTTTAAATATAAATCCTACCATGGCGAACAGAAGCTACATTTATGGCCTGAAGAATGGGCGCTACACCAGTATTGGCGAATATCCTTATTTTATACCATATGCATTTAAAGTGCTTGCGGGCTTTGACCCTGAGCCTATAGAGTCAGCACTATTCGACCCAAAAGTAGGGATAAAGGCCGATTTTGCAAAAGGGAAAAAAGCCCTTTATTTTATCCTTGACTTTCTATCGGCTACAAAACAGATGGCCGATCGTGACGAGTTTGATGCGTTTGTAGCAGAAACAAAAGCTTTCCTCGACCCTATTGATGCCGAACATATCATTTTGGAAAACGGTGAGATATACAGCCTCTATACCGATGATAACGGTGAATATCTCTCGGCGGAAGGTCTTGAGGCTGCGAACGTGACCGAGTGCAAGACCTGCTTTTTCAGGGGTGAGGAAATCGACGTTATCAGGCAATATAATATTCAGCCTTCACAGTTATTCAACCTTGACAATGAAACCCTGAAAGACATTTTAGCGTCTGTCATCATACTTAAAGACGAATGGAAGAAAAGGCTGGCAGAAGGATGTTGGCGCGATGTGCTGTATTTTCAATTTAATTATAAAGACCAACAATAAAAATGAAGACGATAAAAGATTTCAATACAGATGGTGTACTGGTTATAGCAAATACAACCAAATTGAAAGGAACCTTCCCCATAAACGGGTTTAATTATGATTATCCTGAAGGCCTGTCTGAACTGATAAAAAACGGCACCATCCATATTATAACCACCGACGGCGATGTGAAAGCTATATCATTTGTTTTTGACAAAGAGGAAGTAGATACAGCGAAATGGAAGCTGAATGATTCCAATAACTACTTAAAGGTGGAAGAGGGCGATGAAGTCCGGCTGATGGCCCATGGCGACTTTACGCGTGTATGCGACTGGAAAGGCGGCGATTTCGGGGCTTATGTTGACGACAGCCCTTTTGATACCAAGCGGCTTTTAAAAAGCATGCCGAAAATCGACATCCCAACAGGCTATCACAAGGTAAATGTTTACACTAAAGCAAAGCTTCGTAAATATGCATTCCCTGAATTTATTTTTGTGATGGAACCGGCATCGCCCGCAGACACAAACGAAATCACATTAGAGCCATTGGAATGTTATGGAGGATAAGCAATTATTACTTGAAAAACTACTGAAATATTCGGGTTGTGACCTGAAAACCTGCGAAGAACAGCTGGCAAAACGAAACGGCAATTTCTGGGAAGCGCTCTATGGCCTTACTATGCCGGTTGAAGAAAAAGACATTTTCACAAAAAAACTGTATGTAGCGGAAGATACCACGGAATTATTAGCAATACTCCGCAGCCTTAAGGAAATTTATGGCGGATGGGGATTTTCTGATTTAAAAAGCAAGGTTTATGACGACGACGAGGCATTCTTTATGTCCTGCAAGCCAACCGGAGAAGAAGGCATGTATGAGATCGTTCCACAGCCGGAAGAAATAGAGAAGTATGGAGCGTTGTTGAAGTCGGCGGAACAGGAGGTCGTCATTGAAACCTTACAGGTGCTTGGCATGATTGAAGTAAAGCATTTCAGCAGCGATATCATCAGTGAAATAAAAAAGCTCTTAACAGGTAAAAATGCGCATTTGGCGAATGAAGCCATGAGATCTAACACCACAGACCAGCCTGAAAAAATAGCCGTGTTCTTAGACGAACTGCAACACAACTTTAAGCCCAACCGCAGCCAGAACCATTTTATGGTTATCAGGGCGTTCTGGAGCAAAAATGCACCCATTTATCCCGAAATAACCGATGATATCCAAAGGCTTACCCGCTCGGGAAATAGCCAGGTGCGTGATATGGCTAATGATGTGTTGGTGCGTTACGGACAAATTAGCCCCGAAGAAAAAGCTGCTGCAGAACTAAGGCGGCGAAATGCTGAAGTTGCCGGCATACATCTTAAAGTGGAGAAAATAAAAACCGCAAAAGCCCTTTATACATTTGCCGATAAATTCAATTGGGACGAAGATGTGGAATACATGTTCGCGGTAATTCGCCATGAACTGTGCGAGACAGCAACTGCAAAGCTAGTATACTGGAGGAGCGAGCCTAACTATTATCGGAAATTCACAGACGAAAATCAGGTTGAAGAATATCACAGGGATACCTACCGCCTGCAACGCGAGATCGAACATGGAATTTCGGCGGGGAAATATACCGTAGGGAAATTAAAATACGATCCTAAAGATGATCATGCCCTTGACAGGACTGAAAGCAACATGTCGGAGAGCGAAATAAAGAAGGCGATACCTGAGTTTATGTATTGATGAAGGCCTATCGATCCCGCTTGACCAGCCTGTACGAATAGTCCGGAAACTCACTAACTTTAATGATATAAACGCCTGACTGAAGCCTGCCTACGTCTATCCTGTTCTGCCCGCCTGTGAGCGTACCGCTTAAAGCATTACGCCCATTCATATCAATAAAATCGTACTGGATACCTGCAAGTGACGGCTCTATTTCTATATGGAGCATATCGCCTACGGGATTTGGGTAAACCCGTATCCTGTTTCTTATATCATTGCGCATAGTTGCCAGCGGCAGGTTCTCCAAATACTCCTGAAGATATGCCGAAAGGTCGAACCTGTGAAGCCTTTGCGGCACGTTCACAAAAGGTGCTTTTACGAGATGTTCATTGGTTACAAAATAGTCGAGCCCGTTAGAAGTAGTAATCCCTTCGGCCTGGTGGAAGCCCATGGAAGACATACTTACCTTCCGCTTATTTCCACTGAAAAAATTATGCCCATTGAAGTCATACAGCAGGTAAAAGAACGGTTGTACCAGGCTGCTATAGCCGGTTAGCACTACCAGCTTTTTATCTTCGAGATAGGTTGCACCTGTAATAAGCCCGTCCACATTATAAGTAGCTTTAAGCTGTGCGACATACGTGCCCGGCGTTTTAAGCAGTGCATAAACACTTGTTTTTTTACTGACCCACTGCTTGGTAAACAGGTAGATACTGTCCTGCGCCACTACAAAAGCCTCACAATCAAAGTCGGTATTGTTGCCACCTGTAGGTGTGAGATTGGTTTGGTTGGAATACGAAAAATTAATGGAATTGGCCTGAACATTTCCCGAGAGGAGGTCGGCCTTCCCTACCCTTATTATCCTGAGGTTATTGCGGTTGCCGTTGCTGTTATTACCAAAGTCGCCTATATAAACATATTGGGAATCCTGCGAAATTTCCTCCCAGTCCTTGTTGGAAGTACCGGTTACAGGCAGTGTTTGCAGTACAGCCCCCGTGATGCTGTCGAGCGAATACAATTTGATATCGGTATTGTCGTTATGCGTTACCAAACGCTTGTCCCACTTTATAAGGCCGGAAGTTTCTTCCACGGTATTCGGAAGGTTTACTGAAGTTGTTGGTGCAACCGATGACGAACTGTAGGTACAGCTGCCATCATTTATCGTGGCCTGCGGGTTGTAGTTATTGGAAAGCGGGTCGGTACACCCTGCAACCTGTGCCTGCGCCGGGCAAAAACCAAGCAGGAAAACAAATATGAGGAGAAGTGCTTTCATAGCTGTAAGGTATGGATTTACTATAAAGTTACCAATATCCAGCAAGCATTGAATGTGAGCCGGTTATATTTATGAAAAGTTTAAAGGTAGGGTTGGAAGTCGGATGTTTGGGGGCGGAACTACAACATCGGACATCCGACATCAGACATCGGACAAAAAAACCTTACCAAACGTTAAATCCCTTCTTTTTGCAGAATGGTGTTTCTAATTTTAAGTAAACAAAAAAAGAAACACACCATGAACAAATTAATAAGGGGCCTCATAGCAGGCTGGGGCGCAAAAAAAATCGGGGGCGGATGCATCGGCACCATTATAGCATTTGTAGTGATTTATTATTTATTGGGATACTGCGACAGGATGTAGTTTAGCCTGCGGCTGCAACTGAAGCGGCCGCGGCATTCATCGCAGCCCGGAAATAATGCATTGCTACGAGCGCAAGGAGCATTGTATCTTCTGTCATGGTATCCTCATTTACAGTAAGTAGATACCCGGGGTTAAACTTCCAGGAAAACTCCTGCTTCACTTCCATTACTACTTCACCTTTGTAGTTTTCCAACACATAACCACACTTAAAAAAGCCTTTTGGCTTTAACGTATAAAAATGATGGGCTTCTTTTGTCCTGCTTATCACATTACCGCTCCACTTCGTCTTTATATCGAAAATGGGCATGCCATCTTTCAGCACCTCGCCATGGGTTTTCCAGAAGCCTTTTCCTTTCAGGATATACATTGAGGCTCCGATGGTTATTTCCGCGTCCTGCGAGAACCATTTGGGATAATATAGCGTGCCAAAGGGCTTGCCATCAATAAGTGCGGTATAGCGGCGGTTCTTTTCGGAAGTAATTGTAATCGTTTGCATAGTATGTTTTTTAGTACAGCTAAATTACGCTATGATTAAGCAGTAGCCAAAAATGTTGATGCAGATGATAGTAACTTCATTACATTTTCCAACAAAAAAGCCTCCCCATTACGGAAGGCTTCTATCTAATAATCTAACAGTCTAAAAATCTAATAATCTAAAAGAATTACATATTCCTCCTGTACTGCCCTCCTACCTCGAACAACGCCGAAGTGATCTGGCCCAGGGAGCATACTTTTGTAGCTTCCATCAGCTGCTCAAAGATGTTCTTGTTCTGTATCGCTGCATCCTGCACAATAGCAAGCTGCTCCGTTACTTTGTCGGCATGGATGGTGTGCAGGGCTTCCAGCGCATCGATCTGGAACTGCTTCTCTTCTTCGGTTGCGCGTATCACCTCAGCAGGGATAACCGTTGGCGACCCTTTCGAGCTTAAGAAAGTATTGACCCCAATGATCGGGAACTCGCCTGTGTGCTTCAGCGTTTCGTAATAAAGGCTTTCCTCCTGTATCTTGCTGCGCTGGTACATGGTCTCCATGGCGCCAAGCACGCCGCCACGTTCGGTGATACGGTCAAATTCAGCGAGTACAGCTTCTTCTACAAGGTCAGTGAGCTCTTCGATGATGAACGACCCCTGTATCGGGTTCTCATTCTTCGCAAGGCCAAGCTCTTTGTTAATGATCAGCTGTATCGCCATCGCACGGCGCACGCTTTCCTCTGTGGGCGTCGTGATAGCCTCATCATACGCATTGGTATGCAATGAGTTACAGTTGTCATATATTGCATACAGCGCCTGAAGTGTTGTACGGATGTCATTAAAGTCGATCTCCTGTGCGTGCAGCGAACGGCCCGATGTCTGGATGTGGTATTTCAGCATTTGCGCACGCTCATTGGCGCCGTATTTATTTTTCAGGGCTTTCGCCCAAATTTTACGCGCCACACGGCCAATCACCGCATATTCAGGGTCGATGCCGTTACTGAAGAAGAACGAAAGGTTCGGCCCGAAATCGTTGATGTTCATACCGCGGCTCAGGTAGTATTCCACGTAAGTGAAGCCGTTCGCCAATGTAAACGCCAACTGTGTTATCGGGTTGGCACCGGCCTCGGCAATGTGGTAGCCGGATATGGAAACCGAATAGAAGTTACGTATGTTGTTCGTAATAAAATACTCCTGCACGTCGCCCATCAGCCTCAATGCAAATTCGGTCGAGAAGATACAGGTATTCTGTGCCTGGTCTTCTTTAAGGATGTCGGCCTGTACGGTACCGCGCACCTGTGTCAGTGTGCGGACTTTTATTTCATTGTACACATGAGCAGGCAGTACCTGGTCGCCGGTCACGCCAAGCAGCATCAGGCCAAGGCCGTCGTTACCCGCAGGCAGTTCGCCATTGTAACGCGGACGTGCAATGCCTTTTGCTTTGTATATTTCGTTGATGTGGTTGTCTACTTCTGCTTCCAGGCCGTGCTCTTTGATGTAAAGCTCACACTGCTGGTCGATGGCGGCATTCATAAAGAAGCCCAATAACATTGGCGCAGGCCCGTTGATGGTCATACTCACCGATGTCAGCGGGTGGGCCAGGTTAAAGCCTGAGTACAATTTCTTGGCATCATCAAGGCAGCAGATAGATACACCGGCGTTACCGATCTTCCCATAAATATCGGGGCGTACATGCGGGTCGTTGCCATACAGCGTCACACTGTCAAAAGCAGTAGAAAGGCGCTTGGCAGGCAGTCCGGCACTCACATAGTGGAAACGCTTGTTGGTACGCTCAGGGCCGCCCTCTCCGGCAAACATCCTCGATGGGTCTTCACCCTCACGCTTGAACGGGTATAGTCCCGATGTGAACGGGAACTCGCCCGGCACATTCTCCTGCAGGCACCAGCGCAGGATATCGCCCCACGCCTTGTATTTCGGCAGGGCCACCTTAGGTATCTGCGAATGCGAAAGCGATTCGGTGTGTGTTTGTATCTTGATCTCCTTATCCCTAACTTTAAAGGAATATACCGGATTTTTATATTTGTTCACCTTGTCGTCCCAAGTAAGGATGATCTCCCAGTTGTATGGGTCAAGGTTCATTTTTACACGGTCAAACTCTTTTAGCAGGAGCGAAAGGAATTGCTGTTTATCGTCACCTGTTACAGCAACAGATGCCTCATCAATACCGGCTTTGCTGATAACAGGCGTTTTCCCGGTAACGGTCTCAATGGTCTTATAAAGCCCGTACAGCTTTTGCGCCACTTCCTGCTGGCCCATGGCCACCTCATCATACTTGCGATTGTTCTCTGCAATTTCGCTAAGGTAACGGGTGCGGTGCGGTGGTATCACGAAGATCTTCTCGCTCATTTCGCGGGTGATTTCGAAGGTCGTTTTCAGGTCGGCGCCCGTTTTCTCCACCACTTTGTCCATGATCTTTTTGTAGAGCGTGTTCATGCCCGGATCGTTGAACTGTGAGGCTATCGTCCCGAAAACCGGAAGGTCGTCAGGGTTGGCATCCCACAGGTTGTGGTTGCGCTGGTATTGCTTCTTCACATCGCGAAGTGCATCAAGCGACCCGCGCTTGTCGAATTTATTGATGGCAACCAGATCGGCAAAATCAAGCATATCGATCTTCTCCAACTGTGTAGCAGCACCAAATTCAGGTGTCATTACATATAATGATACATCCGAATGCTCGAGTATCTCGGTATCGCTTTGCCCGATACCTGAAGTTTCAAGGATAATGATGTCGTATTTCGCTGCCTTTAGCACCTGAATGGCTTCAGCAACATATTTGGATAAGGCGAGGTTACTCTGCCTTGTAGCCAATGAGCGCATATACACCCTTGGGTTGTTGATGGCGTTCATACGGATACGGTCGCCCAGCAATGCCCCGCCTGTCTTACGCTTGGATGGGTCGACAGATATAAGGCCGATAGTCTTTTCAGGAAAGTCGATCAGGAAGCGGCGAACAAGCTCATCTACCAATGATGATTTACCCGCACCACCCGTACCCGTGATACCTAATACCGGGATTTGTGACGTTTCATTCTGCTTATGGATGGCATCCAGCGTTTCTTTTGCAATCTCAGGGAAGTTTTCCGCCGAAGATATTACCCTTGCTATTGCTGTCGGGTTCTTTTCTTCCAGGTGGTTGATCTCACCATTAAGGGAATCGCCAACAGGGTAATCGGAACGCTTTACCAGGTCATTGATCATACCCTGAAGCCCAAGCTCACGCCCATCGTCCGGAGAATAAATGCGGGTAATGCCGTAGTCCTGCAGTTCCTTTATTTCCTCAGGAAGGATCACTCCGCCCCCACCGCCGAATATCTTTATGTGGCCCGCGCCTTTTTCCTTCAGGAGGTCGTACATGTATTTAAAATATTCGTTGTGCCCGCCCTGGTAGGAGGTCATTGCAATTGCATTGGCATCTTCCTGAATAGCAGTGTTCACTACTTCTTCCACACTACGGTCGTGCCCAAGGTGGATTACTTCCACGCCGGTGGACTGGATGATACGGCGCATGATATTGATAGCGGCATCGTGCCCGTCAAAAAGCGATGCGGCAGTAACGATCCTTACTTTGTTCTTAGGAATATAAGGTACAGCTTGTTCCATTATGAATTATTCAATTTTGAGAGCGCAATTTACGTATTTATTAAAATTTTAATTGCAGACGGGCGTAAAAATATTTATATAAGAAAACGTTTTCGAAATTTGGGCGTGCCGGCTACGCAAGCTTCGCTGTCTGGCTATCGGCTATATCCCTCCGCAAGCTACGGGTATGCCGCCTCTATCCTTCACGCGGACGGTAATATCGTGTTATCGTTATTTTATATATTTACGAAACATCAAAGCCTGAAATAGTAGTAACTTTCGTGAAAGAATGCATTGAAGAATGTAAATTCCCCAAATGGGATCGCCTGATAACTGATATCCGGAATTATTGTATGTACTAATTCTTCGGGGAACTGTTGCGCATGAAAATATTTTTTCGCCACATCTCCCATCTGATCCATCAAGGGTTTATAATACATTTCCATTTCATGGCTTCTTTTTGGCTCTTTGTAGCCAGGCCGAAGAAAATCAACCGGTTCTGCCAGAGCATGGCTTACATCAGTTTCCAAAACATAGATAACATAATAAGGAATAATAATGCTGACATAAAGGCAAATGGAATAATGCTTTGTACCGATCAATTCTCCAAGTTGTAGGTTATGCGCCCGGTCATTTTGGTGGAACAAAGTAAAATCATAGAAATTCTTTAAAGTATCCAGCGATTCTATTTCTTTATAGAACCTATCAAAATCGCCATTCTTTTTTCTCAATTCTTCTTCATGGCATTTGTTTGACAAAGCTATAAATTCAGTGGAAGCCATATAATCCTGAAGATGGCTTATTTCATTTATACCTCTTGGGAAATATTTATAAACGGCTTCTGTAAAATATTCTTTAGTCATCTCTATAATTTGCAGCCAATTTATAAAAAAGAACAAATATCATCTCACAATATGCCCCACATTGCCTTCATGAAAATAAACAACCCGTGTGCGGAACGATTGCGCATGAACCTTTGTCGGGTACCAGTCCCGGCCTTTGCTCCCGAGGATGAACAACCCGTCATCATCGCCTACTACTGTAAAGTTCTCCCCCCGTGGCTGGCGGTGGAAAATGGGCAGGCCATATTCTTTTACAAGGGTTTCGGCGAGCTCGGTCACATTGTTGGTTACCATACCTATTTCGCTGATGTTGATATACGAATTGCTGCTGAAAGGATAATTCGAAAAGTTCTTGTTACTGTAGCGCGTAATAAACTCGAGTATGTTACCGTTGTTATCGAGAAAGTAAAAGGACTTTGCATCCCAATTAGTAAAGTCGACAATATCGCCCGATGGCCCACCGGAAATGATCTCGGTGCGCCATTTCATCATACGGTAGGCTTCTTCAAAGCGGTTGTTCGGCACATCGATGGCAAAATGATATACCGGCTTTATGCCTGCCGACCGCCTGAAAATAAGTTTTGTCACCCCTATACTGAATGTTACCAGGTCCTTCTCCGCAGCATAAGGGTCCAGCCCTAACACCTTTTTATAAAACCGTGTGGTTTCAGTAAGGTCATCACTAAGCAGTTCTATTTCGATGATGGTCATTCGTGAAGATTTTGGCAACCCGCTAATTTACGTATTAAAGCGGCTGCACATGCAAAACCTATCATAAACTTTGGCAGCCACAACGTTAAAGCATAACGAAATCCTTACATTTGCCGGCAAATTCAACACTTTGCCATGGGGTCGTCAAAATACTATGCTGCCGGGATCACTGCCTTCCTCATTTGGGGATTTTTCAGCTTTGGATTAAAGCCGCTGCACGCATACCCTTCCCTGGATATTCTCTTTTACCGGATATTCTTCTGTGCGCCTGCCATGTCGCTCATAACGTTGCTTTTCCGCAGGAACACAATAGCCGAAACACGGGCCATATTCCGGCAAATGCTTCCTGGCGCAAAAAGAAAATTACTGCTGCTAACTTTCGGCAGCGCTTTATTGCTGATGGCTAACTGGTTCATCTTTATTTACGTTATGAATCACATCAGCGTTAGTGCGGCATCTTTCGCCTACCTCGTCTGCCCGATACTCACCACGGTTTTCGCTTACTTTATCCTGAAGGAAAAACTAACCCCGCTGCAATGGGCTGCCGTAGGCCTCAGCGTTGCGGGGTGCGTGCTGCTTTCCTACAATAACTTTATGACCATACTTTACAGCCTTGTAGTGGCTGCCACCTATGCGCTTTACCTCATCATGCAAAAAAAGATAACGGGTGTCGATAAGTTCCTGCTGCTGAACGTACAGCTTATCATCATCGT
Organism: Flavobacterium album; assembly: GCF_003096035.1. Taxonomy (NCBI): domain Bacteria; kingdom Pseudomonadati; phylum Bacteroidota; class Flavobacteriia; order Flavobacteriales; family Flavobacteriaceae; genus Flavobacterium; species Flavobacterium album. The sequence continues at coordinate 3,730,725 of NZ_CP029186.1, forward strand.
ACTTTTATTGCTGCCATTCTACCCGTCATACGGCGGCCCTGTACCGCAGGCAGCTTCGTTTTACGGATACATAGGCATCATAGCAGTAATTTTCACCATTATACCACTATTCCTTAACCTGTATGCGCTCAAAGGCATCAGCTCTTCATCCGTGGGGATATTGCTGTACATTAATCCAATTATCGGTTTCTTACTGTCAGCCTTTTATTATAATGAAGAAATTACCGTATACCAGATAGCCGCCTATTCGCTCATACTTGTTTCTATAGTGGTGTTCAATGTGCGTTTCGCGAGGCCGGCTACTACCTGACTTTCCAAAACGGAAGGACATTTTCTGTAAGAAATTTAGCAAGGAAATTAGACTTTATTTTTACGGTTTACTATTTCGGAACGGTTTTTGTTTCCATCAAAAAAACCTTAATAAAATGAAAAAGATATTCTATTCCCTTCTGCTTATAGCTTCGATAACAACAGGTGCCAATGCGCAGTTAAAAGACCTTATCGGGAAAGGCAAGGACGTGCTTTCCGGCGGAAAAGCGTCCAACTTCAGCAATGCCGATATTGGCAACGCTCTTAAAGAAGCCCTTAATAATGGTGTGACCAAGCAGGTTACCAAGCTGACCGCCGTGGATGGCTTCTATAAAAATGAGGCCGTAAAGATACTACTGCCGGAAGAGCTGCAGAAAGTCGATAAAAAACTAAGGCAGATGGGAATGTCCAGCCTTGCCGATGAAGGCATAAAAGTACTGAACCGCGCCGCCGAAGATGCCGTGAAGGAAGCCACCCCGATCTTTGTGGATGCCATTACAAAAATGACCATTACTGATGCGAAGAACATCCTTATGGGTGCTGATAACTCGGCTACTACATATCTTCAAAAGACTACGACAACACCGTTGTATGGCAAGTTTAGCCCGGTGGTAAAAACATCATTAAGCAAGGTAGGTGCCGATACGGTTTGGGCCAACATCATCAGCAAGTACAACGCCCTTCCGCTTGTAAGCAAGGTAAACCCCGACCTTACCGATTATGTGACCAACAAAGCGCTGGATGGCGTATTCAAAATGATCACGGTAGAAGAGAAAAATATTAGGACAAATTTATCATCACGGACTTCCGATTTACTTAAAAAAGTATTTGCTTTACAGGATAAAAAGTAACGATATTTTCCTATGAAAAAGCTCATCCTCCCGCTTCTCGCAATTTGCTTTATGTTCTCCGGCTGCGCCGAATTGCAGCAGGTGGCCTCCCAAATACCACAACTTGGCGAACTCAACAATGCCGATATCGCTGCCGGCCTCAGGGAAGCGCTTGATAAAGGGATTGACAAGCAGGTGAGCAAGCTTACGCAGACCGATGGCTTCTATAAAAACCAGCTGGTAAAGATACTCCTGCCTGCTGAATTGCAAAAAGTGGATAAGACCCTGCGCGACATCGGCCTGGGGAGCCTTGCCGACGAAGGCCTTAAAATGATGAACCGTGCTGCCGAGGATGCCGTGAAAGAAGCAACGCCTATATTCGTTTCGGCTGTGAAGAATATCACTTTTACCGATGCAAAGAACATACTGCTGGGCAACAACGAAGCCGCTACCACCTACCTGAAAGGCCAGACCTCATCGCAGCTGTATACCAAATTCAACCCGGTGATCAAATCGTCCTTTAATAAAGTGGGTGCCGATAAAGTGTGGAGCAGCATCATCACGCAATACAATAAAGTGCCTTTGGTACAAAAAGTAAACCCCGACCTGACCGACTATGTTACTACAAAAGCGCTGGAAGGTGTTTATAAAATGATCGCCGTTGAGGAAAAAGAAATCCGTACCAACATCAATGCAAGGACATCCGACCTGCTGAAAAGGGTTTTCGCTCAGCAGGACAACAGATAGCTAAAAATTTAATTATCAATAAACTATAAATAACATAGCCTTAACATACGCGAGAGATATTTTTAAGTAATTTGCATTTAATAAATGGTTTTCTCACATTTGGTTAGGGTTAGTTAGAAGAATGCCGGTATGATGAATACCGGCATTTTTATTGTGCCCCAGTGCCGCCTGTTGATACCATGCCTGTTTCAAAAAAATTTCGTTAATACGCTGAAATGTAAGCCGAAGGTTAGTTACTTTTGCAAAAAAAAGAATACGTGAAAAGGAGCCTTATTTTACTATGCTTACTGGCACATGCTGTGGGATTTTCGCAGGAATGGAATACCGAACTTGAAACCGCAAAACGCAAGGCAGTTACTTTCAATAAAAATATACTGCTTGTTTTCTCGGGTTCCGACTGGTGCATCCCCTGTATGGAACTGGAGAAAAAGGTTTGGCAGACCCCCGAATTTAAAGCCGCGGCCCAAAAAGACTGGATACTGCTGCGCGCCGATTTCCTCCAAAAGAAAGGTGATCCTGAGCCTGTAAATGTCAACGACCCAAAAATGATACTGGCCGAAAAATACAACCGCGACGGCTTTTTCCCTTTTATCGTAACGCTTGATAAATACGGCAAAGTGATCGGTAAAGTAGGCTATGAGGATTTTGATACCGCAGAGGAGTATATCTTTCTATTTAGGAGGATGCGGAAGTAATTTTTTTTACCAAATTACACAAATACTTTTGAAACGCGGATGACGCGGACTTAGGCAGATTTTCGCGAATTTTCTATGAGGGGTGAATGTTTGTCTTTATAAATTGATTGGTCTTTTTAGAGAAGAAAATTACGAGGCCAATCAATAAGACTATTGAACCGTCAATTATATATTTAGCCGTTTTGTCGTCTACAAATTTTCCCGGAAAAAGGAATATGTCTTTAAAATATTCATAGCCTAAAAATTTATACCTGAGCAATACGTATAAAATCACAAAAACAATAAGTGAATTGAGCCAATATAACCGGTTCTTTACTGTTATGATAGATGAAATGATAAATGCTATCAGCAATCCAACGAAACCTCCCAAAGCCAATATTATAATGAAATCAGAAGTTTCTTCAGGCCTGTTTTCAGCGGTTTGTTTTATTCCTGTTTTATCTGCTTCTGTAATTAGCCCTGCATAATAGCTGAAAACAAAAAATCTGAATGCATAGATCACAAACCATGCTGCCACGCCGTGAAGCATAATAAGTTTCCAGTTAAGCCGGGAAATAATAGTTTTCATTCAATTGTAGTTTGTCCAGATATAATTTTAAACCGGCTCCTCTATCCGCTCCTGCAATTGCTTAAAATAAGCGAACGCCTTAACCATCCTGCTGCCATACCACGAGAACATTTCGCCATCTACAAAAACGGTCTTGGCATGGTGGGTATGCCTGCCCAGCTCAAAGGCATCTTCGTCTTTAAAAGGATAGGGTTCTGACGAAAGCAGCACTACTTCGGGGTCGCCCTGGATGCGCATTTTCTGAACGATGACCTCCGGGTAGCGGCCTTCCCTTTCTTCGTAGATGTTGCTAAAATGGTTGAGCTTCATCATTTCGTTGATAAACGTTTCCTTACCCACCACCATGTAGGGTTCCTTCCAGATAAAGTAAGCCGTTTTAAGCCACTCCTTCCCCTCCATGAACTTTTGGAAGTCGGCTAAAGCATAATTGATCTTATCTATCCACTGTGCCGCAGCGGTACGCACTGAGAATAGCTTCCCAAACTCCGTTATCATATCCAGGCTGTCCTGCAGCGTGATGATATCGCTCGTCCACACCGGGGCGATTTCCCGCAGGCTGTTCACGATCTCCTCGGTATTCTCCTCCTTATTGGCAATGATGATGTCGGGCTGCAGCAGCCGTATCTTTTCGTAATGCACTTTCTTGGTGCCGCCGATTATCTTTTTGGTCGACTTCAAATGGTACGGGTGCACGCAGAATTTGGTTATCCCTACAAGGCTGTCTTCGAGCCCAAGGTCGAACAACAGTTCGGTTTGCGACGGGACGAGGGAAACAATGCGTTTGGGTGTAGCGGATAGCGTTAGGGTATGGCCTGTCTGGTCGGTGTAGGTTTTCATTTTACAGTTTTAATTAACCGCAATACAGTTTCATATTACGTACGTTGTCACTTCGAGCGCAGTCGAGTAGGCAAAATTAAGAAATGCCGCCTTTCGACTCCACTCAATATGACATTTCTTTATCGTATGTCAAGCGCTTTGGAAAGCTGCGAGTCAATAATGATCTCGCACATTTCCTGTTGCATCGTGTACGCCTCTGCCCTTGCCATTTCGGCGAAGTCTTCCCCATTACCGGCGTATATGATGCCGCGTGACGAGTTTACCAGCAGGCCAATGATATCGTTCATGCCGTAGCGGCACACTTCCTTCAGGCTGCCACCCTGCGCGCCCACGCCCGGTACGAGCAGGAAGCTGTCGGGTACGATCCTGCGGACTTCGCTAAAGTACTCTGCCTTGGTCGCGCCAATCACATACATCAGGTTGCCGGAATTCTGCCAGGTGCGCGACGTTTTGAGAACCGTTTTGTAAAGCTCGCCCTCATCGGTTTTCTGCGTCTGGAAATCGTATGCGCCGCCGTTGGAGGTCAGCGCCAGCAGTATGGTAAACTTGTTCTTAACAGCAAGGAACGGTTCCACGCTGTCCCGGCCCATATAGGGCGCTACGGTAACGGAGTCGAACGCCAGGTCCTCGAGGAACGCCTTAGCATACATGGCCGAAGTATTGCCGATATCGCCGCGCTTGGCATCGGCAATGGTGAATATTTCGGGGTGCCTCTGGTTCAGGTAATTGATGGTCTTTTCGAGCGCGTGCCAGCCTTTGAGCCCGTAGGCCTCATAAAATGCGGTGTTGGGCTTGTAGGCCACCGCGAGGTCGTGCGTAGCATCGATAATGGCTTTATTGAACTCGAATATAGGGTCCTCGGTGTCTAACAGGTGCTGCGGAATCTTGTCCAGGTCCACATCCAGCCCGATGCACAGGAATGATTTTTTGCGGAGTATCTCGGCGTGCAGTTGTTCTGTAGTCATGGTAGTTGTTGTTTGCACAAAAATAGGAAATTTTATGGTACCACACAGGGCGACTTTAGAGCCGATGTTGGGATATTTTAGGGTGTGCCGATGTGAATTTCAGGCACGGGTTGGAGGGCTTTAGGTATGAAAAGGTATGAGTGGGGTTAAAAGGGGTTTATTTCGCAAAGTTGTGCAAAGAAGACGCGAAGGTTTTGGGTGTGAGTAAAGTGCTTCCCCTCCCCTAAGGTGTCCGCCGGACGGGGTGGTTAATGATGAGGAAGAATGGCAGCCTGGTCAATAGACATGTCATTTCATATAGCGAAAACTACAGCTAGCAATTGCACGCTAGTACAGTTGCAATTTCTAATGATATTAAATAGAAATACCTTACATTATCTCAATGTTATGTTAACAAAATTTTTATATTTGGTTAAAAAAAATGAGTAAAAGCATAAACGATATTATTGTCGAATATAACCTGAAACATGGAATAGCCGAAAAATATTTGAAAATAGCAAATATAGAGTATGCAGATTTCGATTCAAATGTCGATGATCATATCATCAGTTTTTTTAATTTCCAGTTTTTGCAAAAAAATCAACAACTTATAGCATTGGAGGACGAACTAAATATCTCCTTATTTAGAATTTCAGAAAAAGATACTGTTGATCCCTCAAAATTATCTAAAATACCTCCGAAAAATTACTATTATATAAGCGATGATAAAAAAGTCATTGGCTTAAACTTGAGCGGTAATAATTTTGACTCAATTGAATTTATCAGTCAATTTAAAGAACTTGAGGAACTTAATCTTAATGATAACAAAATTCAAAATTTATCTCCACTAGCTAAATTAACAAGGCTAAAACATTTACAACTAGACAATAATCTAATTATTACCCTAGAGTATCTAAGAGATTTAAAAGCCTTGGAATTTTTAACATTATCAAATAACAAAATTGAAAGTGTAAATTGGCTTACGAATTTGACGAAATTGGTGTCATTAAAGTTGAATGGAAATAAAATAAAAGAATTTAAACAATTGGTAGATTTACCAAAGTTATTGAATTTAGATTTATCTTCAAACGAAATAAGTAATGTATCATATGTAACTAATTTTGAAGAAATTGCGTATAATTTACAAGATAATAAGATCTCAAAAGTTCCCGATTCCTTCTTCATAAAAAAAACCTTTATCAATTATAAACGTCTTAGGCACTCATTATTACATCTTCTATATGTAGCATTAAATTCAAGCAAGCTTGATTCAGGGTTTATTAATAATGTTCTAGATTTACAGGAGAAAACAGATGGAGAAGTTTTAAAAAATACAGCAAAGTATCGACATGCTTATGATAGAATCTATAATACTTACTTTACTTTAATATTTAACTCATATTTCGAAAAAAATCCGATTATTTCTCCACCATTAGAAATAATATTAGAAGGGGAGCATTCTGTTTTTAGATATTTTGAACGAAGAGATACGCAAGAAAGAGAATTCATTTATGATGCTAAAGTGACTATCGTTGGTGAAGGAAGTGCGGGAAAGACATCGTTACAAACAAGACTTTTAGATCCACAAAATGCTTTACCAAAATATGAAGAGAGGACACGAGGCATTAAAGTTGTAGAATACAACTTTGAAAATTTTAAGGCACATATTTGGGATTTTGGAGGTCAAGATGTATATTATCCTGTCCACCGCTTTTTTTTAACTAGCGACTCAGTCTATGTATTGGTTGCAGCAACTAGGGGAAATGTACATAATTTTGAATATTGGATACCAACTATATACCAATTCGGCGGTAATAGTCCAATTATAATAGTTCAGAACTGCTTTGATGGAATTACCGCTAATTGGAATAACATATTAAGCATATTTTATTCTAATCCAGACTACAACATCTTAAAACCTTATTCACAAATTAATTTACCAAACAATAATGAAGGATTAGAAGGTGCAAAAAACATCATTGAAGAGACAATTAAAAAACTTCCTCTAATTGGGAAAGAAGTTGTAAAATCATGGGTTAAAGTAAGAGATAAAGTTATAGAGATATCTGAAACATCGCCGTGTCTTTCTTTTGATCAGTTTAGAGATCTCTGTAGAGAGATAGATATCGAATACGATACGAATCATTTTTCAGATATAAAAGAAATAGTTGACATAGGAAAATTTCTTCATAAACTTGGAATTATTTTATGGTTTAATGATACACCACTATTAAGAAGTTATATTGTAATCAAACCTGAATGGCTTATGAATGCAGTATATTTTATTTTAGATGAAAAAAAATCTGAAAAGGGGTTTCTTACTTCTGTAGAGTTTGATGAAATTTGGAATGATAAATCATATATAGATAAAAGAGATTTTTTGAAGTCAATACTTGAACAATTTAAAATCGCATTCCCAAAAAAATCAAAGCTTGGTGAATATATTATTCCTTCAAAATTAAAATCCTTATCTGATTCGGATCAGTGGAAAATTGACATTAATAATAAATGCATCAGGTTAGAATATGAATTTGATTTTTTGCCGTACGGATTGACTAATCAAGTTAGCTCTGATCTTTCCAAATATATTACAAGCGATGATTCTGTTTGGTTTAATGCAGCCAACTTTAAAAAAAATGATAGTCATGCACAAATTGAAGAGAACCGAATAAAACGAATGCTTTTGATTAAAGCAAGAGGAAATGATGCTAGGGATTTAGTTGCAATGATAATGAAATCAATTGATGATGTAATAGATGAATACAGAGGTGTTAATCTTAAAATTAAAGTACTATGTAACTGTAATGTTTGTATAGGTTTACAAAATCCAATGGAATTTGATTATGATAAAATAAAAGAATGGATTAATTTAGGTAAGGATGAGAAGACTTGCCTAGAAAGCGATGAAAAAATCAATATTAGGAACCTTATCTACGATGCTGGTTTTGACTATATAAGTAAACATGACATGCTAAAAATTTTACAAGAAAATAAGACGATGAAAAATAAAAGTATTAACATATCTCCCATTATAAATAATAATCCACAGTTTAGTCAAAATAACAATATCAATATCCAACAAAAAATTGATATACAATATAGTTCGGAATTTGAAATTATAAAGGAGATTCTTTTGGATTTAAAGGATGAAGCAAAGGACAATAAACTTTGGCAAGAAACGCTTATTGAGTGTTTAGATCACTTTAACCGAATTGAGTACGCAGAAGACAAACCTTCACAAAAAACATCATTATCAATTATTGAACGAGGATTCAAAAAGCTAAAAGACTTGAAGGACATTGTAGCTATTAGCTTTCTATCTGTTGATATAGAGAAAAAATTTCCAGATTTACTGTCTCATTGGGAAGCATTTAAATCTATTTTTTAAACACTTTAACCCTATGCTTACTAAGCCTGAGTTTATCTCCTCGTAGCCCGCTAACTTAGTCCATATATCGCTTGCCCAAACTAACGGCGCGGCCCAAAGAAAAGAGATTGCAGCACTCCGTTCCTCCGCTCGAAATGACAAGTACTCACGGTAAGCGATGGGCAAAAAAAATCCCGACTTACATCGGGATCATTTATTAATATACTTCGCTTTCTTTGAGCTTTTCGGTGTTGTTTACGAGCTGGAGCTCATCGATCATTTTGTGGATGTTACCGTTCATGAAGCCGTCCAAATCGAAGAGGCTAAGGCCTATCCTGTGGTCGGTGATGCGCCCCTGCGAGTAGTTGTAGGTGCGTATCTTGGCCGAACGGTCGCCGCTGCTTACCTGCGAGCTGCGTTTTGCAGCATCTTCTTCCTGCTTTTTGGCAAGCTCCATTTCGTAAAGGCGCGAACGTAATACCTGCAACGCCTTGTCTTTGTTCTTGTGCTGCGACTTTTCGTCCTGGCACTGCGCCACAAGCCCAGTTGGGATGTGCGTCATACGTACGGCCGACTTGGTCGTGTTTACCGACTGGCCGCCCGGCCCTGACGAACAGAACAGGTCGATACGCACATCGTTCATGTCGATCTGCACGTCGAACTCTTCCGCTTCCGGAAGTACCATTACGGTAGCCGCAGACGTGTGCACACGGCCCTGTGTCTCGGTTTGCGGCACACGCTGTACGCGGTGCACGCCGGCCTCGAACTTAAGGGTACCGTAAACATCCTCGCCGGTAACCTCAAAAATGATTTCCTTGAAGCCGCCCGAAGTACCTTCGTTCATATCTACAACGCTGGTTCTCCAGCCCTTTGCTTCGCAGTATTTGGTGTACATCCTGAAAAGGTCGCCCGCAAAGATACTGGCCTCGTCGCCTCCGGTACCGGCACGTATTTCGACCATCACGTTCTTGGCATCTTCAGGGTCTTTTGGTATCAGCAGGAACTTGATCTCCTCTTCAAGCTGCGGAAGCCTTTCTTTAGCTTCATCCAGCTGCATTTTAGCCATTTCCACCATTTCGGGGTCGCTGCCGTCGGCGATTATTTCCTGCGCCTCTTTAAGGTTGCCGGTCACGTTGAGGTATTCCTCGCGTTTTTCTACCAGCGCCTTGAGGTCTTTATATTCTTTGTTCAGCTGTACATAGCGCTTCTGGTCGGCAATGATATCCGGCTGGATAACAAGGTCCGACACCTCATCAAAACGCTGCTTTATAAATTGTAACCTGTCTAACATTTTCTTTCTCCTTATTTCGAGGTGCAAAATTACAAAAATTGTTCCAATCCTGCACGGTTTGTTTATAATGATTAAAGGTGCAAGTCTTAGCCACGAATTACACGAATTTTCACAAATTATTACTCACCATTATTGTAATGGGTTGAGTGAGCAGAATTAGTGAAAATTCGTGTAATTCGTGGCAAAAAAAATCTACGAACATGCAGCGCAATACCCCGTTACCCAACTGCTGATGCTTTCTTTTCGGTAACCCTGTGGCAGCTGTACAGTGACCTGCTCTTCAAGGCATTCCACCTTTTGGCAGCCCACACACCGGAAGTGGAAATGGTCGTGCATGTGGTGCTCATGGTCGTGGCAGTCCAGGCAAAGGGCAAAGTAGTACTTACCTTCGTCGCTCAGGATGCGGTGGGTCACGCCATCCTCGCAAAAGCTGTTCAGCACACGGTAGATGGTCACGCGGTCCATTTCGCCCTTTACTTCGGCTTCTATCATTTCCTGGCTCAGGGCGTTGCCTGCATTTTTCAGCAGGTTAAGGATGGTGTTCTTGGCGGGGGTGTTGCGGCGTTTCATTTATTAATGCAATTATGTTGCAATAATATGAATTTAATTTATATTTGCAAAATAAAATTTGGAATGCGGATCGGGCGGATTTTCGCAGATGATTTAACCACATAGATACATCCGCTGTATAGCACTATTAAGATTTGCCTTTAGTGACACAGAGATTGAAGCGTCGCTTCACTATGTGGAAATATGTTTCCTTAAAGGTTGATAAAAAACTTTGAAACTATGTCTCTATGTGGTTAAAAACTAATAATAACTGTAAACATTGAAAATGAAAAAATACGACGTTATCATCATAGGCGGGAGCTACAGCGGGCTGTCGGCGGCAATGGCCCTGGGGAGGACATTACGGAACGTGCTTATCATCGACAGCGGGAAGCCTTGCAATCGGTTTACACCGCATTCGCATAACTTTATAACGCACGATGGCGAGGTGCCGGGCGTTATTTCGGCGAAAGCCAAAGAGCAGGTGCTGGCCTACCCTACCGTTGAATTTGTTACCGATACCGCTAAAGATGCCACCAGGATAGACGGTTTTGAGGTAACAACAGCATCGGGCTTAGCCTATACTTCTAAAAAGCTGTTGGTCGCCACAGGTGTAATCGACATCATGCCGGACATTAAGGGCTTCGAAGATTGCTGGGCAAAGTCGGTGGTGCATTGCCCCTACTGCCACGGCTATGAGATCCGAGGAAAGAAAACAGGTATCGTGGCCAATGGTGATGCAGCTTATCATTATGCGCTTCTGGTGTCGCAACTAACGGATGACCTCAGCATTTTTACCAATGGCAAAGCGGAGTTTACTGAGGAACAACGGGCAAAGTTTATGAAGAACAACATTGCCATTAATGAAAAAATTATTGCTGAACTGGTGCATACCGACGGCTACGTGAACAGCATTGTCTTTGAGGACGGCAGCCGCCAAAACATCGAGGCTATCTATTCGAAGCCTGCGAATATACAGCATACGGATATTCCTGAAAAACTGGGGTGTACCATTAATGAATCCGGCCTGATACAGGTGGACGATATGCAGCGGACAAATGTTTCCGGAATCTATGCGGCAGGCGATTGCACAAACGGTCAAAGGGCAGTGGCGATTGCGGTGGGATCAGGAATGAAAGCCGGTGCCATGATAAATGCCGAACTGGCGATGGAGGTGTTTTAAAATAGCGTATCATTGCCTTTTTAAAGCTATGGAATATAAAGTCTATACCCCTTGTGACGAACTAACCAGGCAGATACGCTATCACTGGAGCCTGGATGCCGGTGCTGATGCTCCCAAAGAACGCGAGCGTATCTTTCCTGACGGATGCATAGAGCTCATCTTTAATTATGGCGAATTGTTCATGAAGCATGAGCCGGACGGAAGCTCCTTTTTGCAGCCGCGAGGCATTATTTACGGACAGATAAAATCGTTTATAGAAGTTGCCCCTACCGGTAAGGTGGGGCTTTTCAGTACGCGTTTCAACCCGGCGGGATTACAGCCTTTTCTCAATTTTGACGTGAATGATTTTACCGGAAAGGCGCTTAGTGTCGGCGAAATATGGGGAGATGAAGGCATTGCTTTGGAAAAGGAAATGATTGAATGTGCCGACAACGAAGCCCGTAAAGCCACTGTTGAGGCTTTCCTGTTAAAAAGACTGGAGTCGATTGCGTTTGACACTCACGATGTGGAATACTATGTAGATGCCCTACTGCAAAACGAAGGTACAATAAGCATTGACAAACTGGCCGATGAGCTCTCCATTGGAAAACGACAATTGGAACGTAAATTTATCGCAGCGGTCGGGCTTTCGCCGAAGTTCCTGTCACGCATCATCAGGTTTCAAAACACACTGCAGCTTATTGAGAAAAAGGAATTCATCAGCTTCACCAATGTGGCCTACGATGGCGGTTTTTACGACCAGGCGCATTTTATAAAGGACTTTAAAGAATTCACTGGGCTGAATCCAAAGCAGTATTTCTCCGAGAATTTAGAAATGGCGAAACATTTTGTTTTTGATGAGTAATCTTTAATTCTACAAAGGACACCACAGAAAACACAACGATTCCAAAGGTTTGTTCTGTGTCCCTCTGATAAAATAGCTCATGTCGTTTTTTTACAATTTTGCCATTCGGCTAAAACACATCTTTGCAGCACATAAATAAACAATCATGAAAAGAACTACAATTTTATCTGCTATCCTTTTGTGCGGAGTATTACATTCCTGCAATAGCAAAAAAGAAACTGAAACGGTTGAAACAGATCCCGCAACTGTAGCAAAAACCTATCCGCAGTTGGAAAAAGCCGGCTGGTTTATCGGTAACTGGGGCAACACAACGCCTGAGGGTACATTAACCGAAAGCTGGAAAAAGAAAAACGACTCGGTTTATAAAGGGCAGTCTTTTTTTGTGATCGGCAAGGATACGGTATTCGCCGAATATATCGACCTGGCCGAAACAAACGGCAAGCTAATCTATACCGTGAGCGTAAAGGGCCAGAACAATGAAGCTCCGGTATCTTTTGAAATGACATCGGCGACCGAAAGCCAGATGGTGTTCGAGAACCCGAAACATGACTACCCAACTAAGATAACCTATAATAAAATTAATAACGACTCGCTTGTAGCAGAAATTTCCGGGATGCAAAAAGGCAAACCGGCAAAAGAAACTTTCACGATGAAAAGGCAATAAAACCACTTTATTATTACTGTAAACCCTGCTTTTCTGTGGGGTTTTGCTATTTTTGCCACACAACTTCCACCAATGAAATTAATCACCGATACCGTTTATACAAAACAGGATTACACTGCAACTCCCCTGCCCTACGCCGAGTATGACAACTGTACTTTTACCGACTGCCTGTTTAATGATGCCAACCTTACCGGGATCATTTTCACACAATGCCGCTTTGAAGGATGCAACCTCAGCAATGCCAATATAAAGGGTACGGCCTTTAAGGAAGTAGTGTTCATCAATTGCAAGACGCTTGGGCTTAATTTTAGCATAAGCGAGCCTTTCCTTATAACACTTGGCTTTTCGGAATGCCAGCTCGACTTTGCATCCTTTTATAAGCTAAAGCTAAAAGGCACACGGTTCCTCAAATGCAGCCTTAGGGAAGCCGATCTTACCGAAACTGATCTTACTTCAGCAAGCTTTGACGGCTGTGACCTGGCACACGCGATATTTGAAAATACCATACTCGAAAAGGCCGATTTCCGCTCGGCGATCAATTATAGTATCGACCCGGAAAACAACCGCATCAAAAAAGCGAAGTTCTCCCTGCAGGGCGTGCCGGGGCTTTTGAATAAATACGATATCGGCATCGAATAGTTACCGCCGGGCATCAAAATACCTAAAATACGCTACACAGCCTGATTCGTACAGATCATCGTAATAAGCCGGATACAGTTTTTTAAGTTTCTCCTTGTATTGGTTATGGCTAAGGGCATAATCATAGCCGCCCGACGAGTAATCCTCAGCGTTACTGTCATATTGGTACTCCACCCTTTCATGCTCACAGTAGGAAGCCATCCGCAGGCAGAGCGCGCGGAATTTCCTCGTCTTTGCAGATTTGAACGCTTTCAAATAATACTGCTTTGCATACAGGCAGCTATGGAAATCCGCCTCATCCGGCAGGCTGCTGCTGAGCTCGCTGCTGGACCACATATAGCGGCGCATATACCAGGTGTTCCCTATCTGCGTCATGTTCAGGTAACAATTGGCTGCCAGGAAGTTGTAGTAATCCCTGTCTTTCTCACGGGGGTTGTTTCCTTTTGAAATATATTTTATAAGATGCTTCGTAATATCGGCTTTGGTAAGCTGTATGCTGTCTTTCCGGTGAACAAAATCGGAAGTATATTTGATTTCATAAAAAGGATTATCATCTAAATAGCCGGATGTACGCGAGTCGGGTTCCATCCTTTCAAAGGCCGCAAGCGCGTCGTTAAGCCTGTTGAGGCGGATGTATTTTGTACCGAGCAGGTCGTACAGCAGGTTTACATCGGTAACTTTTTCATAAAGCCATTTGGAAAAAACGTCATTAGCTTTGTTCGACTTTACCGCTGTGATTAGCTTTTGAATAGCAAGCGGAGAATAAACCCCATCTATATAATCGAAATAATAGCTGTAGTAATCATTATAATACGGGCTGCGCTGGTCGCGTGCTTTCCAGTCCATACCATCAAGGCGGGAATAGATCAGGGCGGCATCGGTGGTATTACCAAGGTATTCGAGTTCCCGCCCAATGGCAAAAACAAATTTTACATTTACAGATGCCTCTGCCATCAGTATTGGTTTTACCTCCTGCGGTATAACAGCCGAACCGTATGCCTGATTAGCTGTGAGGCATAACGCCCTGATAAGCGTAAGCTGGTGCGCCATCCTTTCATTACCTTCTGAACGTTTTTTCAGGGAATTCACCTGTGCAAGGCAGGCATTGTAGTCTTTAACCATAAACAGCAGATAAGCCCTGGCTACCCTGAAAACATCAGGGTCTTTTACTTTATTTAAATTCACCGAATTGACGAACTGCAGCAACTTGGCCGCATAACGCCTGTCATCAGCAACTTTTTCGAGCAGAATCGGTGTTGCCGAAGCCGTTGGATTATCATAATTATCGACTAATGACGGGCTGAAATACGAATAATAAGGCGTATATATCCAGTCCTCCAGCTTGTTCATTTCGCGCACCATCAAAAAACCAAGCGCTTCGGATGACCTGTTGTTCTTATAAATCTCCTCAAGCAGGGTAAGCGAATAATCGGTTTTCCGCATTCCGGCCATTTCATAGATATCTGCTGCCTTATTTTTAGCATGCTTTAGTATCTGATCCAGCGGCAATTCATTATGGAAATAATTAGATACGGGAAAGCGCTTATCGGATACTTTGGCAAATACCAGCGCAGCATAATAGCTTTGCAATGCCGGGTCTTTTTCGGCAGCCGTACGGAAATACAGGCTCCAGTAATCGATTATAGTAGTGCTTTCTTTTACGGCAAAATATTCGTCGTACAGCTTTCGTACACTATCAAAATCCTTATTGTAAAATGCCATACGTATGGCAAGGAAATAATACCTTGATTTTATAGCGCTGTTTTTAGCCGACTTTGCTTTCTCTATGGCGATGCTTATCCTGCTTTTTCTTTTTGGGGAAACGATATCCTCGTCACGTTCCCACGGGTTTTCATAATACTCATTGTAGCTTTCGACCGCCTTAGCAAACCTCAGGTACTCCAGCGCCTCATTATCCTTCATTTTGTAAAGGTACTGCACCATCGGGTTGTTGTCATACTGTTCCATCAGGGCGCTGCCATATACCGCTTCCTCAATACTTTTCAAGGAAACTTTATGGTTGCAGTAGGCCAGCCACAATGCGATGTTAGGGTCCTCTTCCGCACTTTGGCGATAGTCTGTCGGCGGGTCATATGAAAAATAGGAAGCCGTATAGTTGAACATGCTGTAGCCGCCGTAATAATCCCGGTAATCGGTAAAAAAGCAGAAACGGATATCATCACCTGTAGGGTAATACCAGCAGGCACGGGCCGTTTGCCAAAGGCTACTCAGTAAAAGCAGTGTAAATACGGTTGACTTCTTCATTGCTGTAATTCTTTAATTGTTCGGCATCAAGGTGGAAAAGCGACACGGTTATGGTTTCACCCAAAGGGACTTTTTTCTTAATTATGCTAATGACTTCCTGCAACGCTTCTTTAGTCACAGTTTCTTGTTTTACCAAATCGCCTTTGCGTATCCATATATCATCGACCATCGTGTCCCGAACTGCTTCATACCACAGGCCTTCCTTTTTCCGGAAACCACCTTCTGTCATAGGGTTGCTGTACATTATGGCCCTGAACTTGTTGTTTTGGTACAGCTGTGCCCAGGAATATACCGGCAAAGCGATATCCAGGTGCAACGGGTATTTTTCGCCGGTATCGAGATAGCTCTTTAATTCGTCAACATCAAGTATCGTATTTTTCTTTTTGTCTTCCAGCGGATGGATAAGGTTGTAGCACATCAGCATGGCGCTGTCTACCGGCGGAATGCCCATCTTATCGGGATATTTGTAGGGGTATAACCTCAACGTGCAGCTTATCTTCTTTTTCGAAAGTGCCTTTAGCTTTTTGAGAAAGTAGAAATAGTTATCTTTTGTAGATGGTGTCCAGTCGCAATCCATTTGGTACTCTGCTATCCTGCCTGCGGTTGCCGTGTCCCTGCTGACCTGCATGGCATATTTTTAATCAGGAAATTTACATTATCCGCAAGGCTGTCGAGGCCGCCTTTAGTACATTTCTTAAAAACCTCGTTGCGCAGGTATACCACAGGGACTACCGTATAGGCACTTTCGGGATCGAACAAATGGAACTGCGTCTTGGCAGTGGGAATGTTACCGAACAGGGTATCAGGCTCCACTTCAAAAAATTTGATATAGAGCTTCCTCGCTTTTATGGTATTCAGAAGCGTGTCTTCCTTACCCTGCAGGCCCCAGGAATTGTTTTTCCAGTAATAAAAGGCTTTTTCTACATGGGCAGCCTTGTGGTCTGTGCAGGATAACAGCAAAAGTGCCGCGAGAAGCGACAGGAAGTGAGGTTTCATCAGTAAGGGTTGGATTATAGACTTGTAACGTATAAGTATGTTAAAAGTATATACTTTCCTTCAATTATTTTCATAAAAAAACCTGTTTATTTCTAAACAGGTTTTTTACTATTTTGTTCTGTCACTTCGAGCGCAGCCGGAAGTTTTCGAAAAAAGAAAATGCCGCATTTCGACTGTGCTCAATGTGACATTTTCTTTTACACGATTAGGTTACTTCACGGGAATATTCTCCAGTATTTCCAACACGAACTTCCAGTATTTCTGTGCCGACTTAATGCTTGCCCTTTCGTCCGGGCTGTGTGCTCCTTTGATGGTTGGGCCAAAGGAGATCATGTCCATTTTCGGGTAATTGGTACCAAGGATACCGCATTCCAGGCCGGCATGGCACGCCACAACGCTCGGCTTGCTGCCATTCTGCTTTTCATAAATATCAGTCAGTACGTCAAGAATCGGGGAATTTAC
Source organism: Flavobacterium album (assembly GCF_003096035.1). NCBI lineage: Bacteria > Pseudomonadati > Bacteroidota > Flavobacteriia > Flavobacteriales > Flavobacteriaceae > Flavobacterium > Flavobacterium album. Next base: position 3,747,915 of record NZ_CP029186.1, read on the forward strand.
GTTCGGTGTCCAGCCCGGGTAAGAACCTGAGAAGGTCACCTCGCAGCCTATCAGCTCGAATGCCGAACGCAATGCATTGGCCAGGTCGAACTTGCTGCTCTCTACTGACGAACGCGTAAGACAGCCTACGTGAAGCCTGCCCTCTTTCACGATCACTTTCGCAATGTTATTGGAGGTTTCTACAAGGTCGGCCATATCGGCGCTCATGCGGTACACGCCATTGTGGGCTGTATACAGCGCACGGATAAGTCCTTCCTGAACACCCAGTTCCATTACTTTGGCAGGCGTATCGGCTTTTTCGATAAGTATCTCAAGGTTCGGCTCGGTGGTTTTGAATTCTGTTTTGATGTCATTTATAACTTCCTGCATATCGAATACAAAAGCCTCATCGAATATTTCGGAGATAATCACTTTGGCAACACTCTCCCTCGGGATCGCATTGCGAAGGCTACCCCCGTTTATCTCGGCAATCTGCAGGCCGAAGTTCTCAAAGCTGTCGAAAAGCAGGCGGTTCATGATCTTGTTGGCATTTCCCAGCCCTTTATGGATGTCCATGCCCGAGTGCCCGCCGTTCAGCCCTTTTACAGTAATGCTGTAACCTACCGAGTTTTCAGGTACGTCCTCTTCATGGTATTCCCTTTCGGCGGTAACATCCACCCCACCTGCACAGCCGATGTCTATTTCATCGTCTTCCTCGGTATCAAGGTTCAACAATATCTCGCCCCTTAATAATCCACCCTTAAGCCCCATAGCGCCGGTCATACCGGTCTCTTCGTCAATGGTAAACAGCGCTTCGATAGCCGGGTGTGGTATGTCGGTGCTTTCCAGTATCGCCATGATGGTGGCTACGCCAAGACCGTTGTCTGCCCCAAGTGTTGTCCCTTTGGCACGCACCCAGTCTCCGTCCACATACATTTCAATACCCTGCGTATCGAAGTCGAAAACCGTCTCGGCATTTTTTTGGTGCACCATATCAAGGTGGCTCTGCATCACGATGGTTTTGCGGTTCTCCATACCTTTGGTGGCAGGCTTCTTAATGATCACGTTGCCTACTTCGTCCTCAATGGTTTGGAGGTTTAATTTTTTCCCGAAGTCTTTCATGAAAGCAATAACCCTTTCTTCTTTTTTAGAAGGGCGCGGCACCGCATTCAGGTCGGCGAATTTATTCCAGAGCGCTTTTGGCTCAAGATTCCTAATTTCCTGGCTCATTTATGTTTGTTTGTTGTTTAGTTCTTCAAGTATTAATTCGATGGAATGCTTAAAATGCGGGAGGTCATTGGTAATTACATCCCAAACTATATGATTGTCAATCCCAAAATATTCATGGACAAAGATATTTCGAAGGCCTACGATTTGCCGCCATTCAACAGAATTATATTCGGCTTTTATGTCATCCGATAAATGATTGCTTGCTTCACCGATAATTTCAAGTTGTTTAATACAGGCAAACAGCATCATTGAATTTGCGGAAAAATCTTCGAAGTTTGTCGAATTGAGATAGTTTTCAATTTCATTGATCGCATCATAAATATGCTGAAGCCGCGCAAGGTCACCAAGTTTACTTCGCATAAATCAATTGCTTTTCATTATCTACAGATTCGCGCAGATGTTTTGATACGGCATCGGAAGAAATAAGGTCAACTTTTACTTTAAGCAATTCTTCAAGGTCAAGTTTCATTTGTATGAATTGCAATCCAATTCTTTGCCTGTAATCAAGGTCAACTATCAAGTCTATATCGCTGTCCCCATCAGCTTCTCCCCTTACGTAAGACCCAAAAAGATAAGCCTTTAAGACAGGTTTTGCCTTAAAGTAATCTTTTATGGTTTCTATTTTAGATTTTGCCAGTTTCATAACAATTTACGGGGTAAATTTTAAACAGGCATCAATATCTTCTCTAATTAATGAAGGATATTGTCTTAAAATTTCCTTCTTAGATTCGCCTGCACTCAAAAACTCCAGAATTGTCTGCACAGTAATACGCTTGCCGCGGATAGTTGGTTTACCGTTGCAAAGTTTATCGTCAATAGTTATCCTTTCAGCAATATAGTCCATTGTAAAAATGTATAAACAAACTTAGTGAATTTAAAGTATACCGATCACAAAAATATATTTCTTAAAAATTTGCCATCCATATAAAAATAACCTTTTCCGGCACACCGATCTTTTTCATTGGGCTATCCTGTTTACCAAGACAAAAATAGTATTTATCTTTACAAGATACTTAAACTGCCCAATGAAGAAAAAGAAAATACTCGCCATCCTGCTTGTCGTACAGATAATTATTGTTAACCTGCTCGGATTATTTCCTGAATTTACAGAGAAGTATTATAGCAACGGCCTTTTCCCTTTCCTTTCAAAAGCATCGCGGGTGCTCTTCGGATGGATCGGCTTTTCTATAGGCGACATCCTTTACCTTATTGCTATTGTCCTTTGCATCCGATGGCTTTTAAAGCGAAGGAAAACCTGGCGCAGGGAATATAAATATAACCTGCTGACCATGGCGGCGGCATTTTCTGTTTTCTATTTCCTGTTCAATTTCCTATGGGCAGTAAATTACAGGCGCGTACCGTTGCATGAAAAAATGGGCATGGACAAAGACTATACGCTTACCGAGCTCGTGGCATTCACCAAAAAGCTTATTGTTAAGACCAACGCCATGCATGCAAAGATCGAAAAGATCGACAGCCTGAAAGTTGTAAGTCCCTATTCTGTTGACGATATATATATGAAGTCGATAAACGGCTACAGCAACCTTGGCAAGCAATATTCCTATTTCGCCTTTGAGCATGAAAGCATAAAATCGTCGCTACTGAGCACACCGCTCTCCTATATGGGATTTGGCGGCTACCTGAACCCTTTTACCAACGAGGCCCAGGTCAACTGCAACCTGCCACTTTACAACCTACCCACTACGGCCTGCCACGAAATGTCGCACCAGATAGGCTATGCCAGCGAAAGTGAGGCTAACTTCATAGGGTATATGGCTTCTATTTACAATAACGACCTTTATTTTAAATATTCGGGATACTCTTTCGCGCTAAAATACTGCATGAACAATATTGCCAAAAAAGATGAGAAGCTGGCCAAAAGCCTTGCGCCGCTTATCCATAAAGGCATATTGGCCAATTTTAAAGAGAGTGAAAAATTCAATGCCGAATATGATTCTTTTATTGAAGATATTTTCGAATATATTTACGATAATTACCTGAAGCTCAACGACCAGAAAGATGGCATGAAGACCTACAGCAAGTTCGTTGGGCTGCTTGTCAATTATTATAAAGATAAAGAATTATAATATTCCCTGTAACATTTTCGGCTTTTGAGCTACCAATGCAGCATGAGTTCATCAATTGAAACGTCTTTTGTAACGCAGCTTCAGGAACACCAAAACCTGATCCATAAAATATGCAGGCTCTACACTAACAATGAAGATGCCCACAAAGACCTGTTTCAGGAGATAACCATTCAATTATGGAAGGCGTACCCGCAATTCAGGGGCGATGCCAAATTTACCACATGGGCCTACAGGGTCGCGCTGAATACCGCCATCACACTTTACCGAAAGAAGACAAGGACCGTAGATACCATTGAGTTTGACAGCAAGCTCCACAGGGTAAATCAGGAAGAATATAATTATGAGGAAGAAGAGCACATAAAACTGCTCTACCAGGCAGTTCAGCAGCTTAATGACATCGAAAAGGCGCTCGTATTCATGTACCTTGAAGACAAGGATTATAACGAGATCGCCGAAACACTGGGTATCAGCGAAGTAAATGCCCGGGTAAAAATGAACAGGATAAAAGGGAAACTAAAGAAAATATTAAATCCGTAAGGAAAAAATGGAAGAGTTAGATAAATTAAAACAAGACTGGAAGAAGAACCAGGGTAATTTCCCGAAGTTCTCCGAAAAGGACATTTATGCTATGCTGCATAAAAAGTCGTCTTCCATCGTAAAATGGATACTCATCATCAGCATACTGGAGTTTCTGTTCTGGCTGGGAATCTCGTTCCTTATGAAAGACAGCTCAAGCCAAAAGCAGATGGAAAGCTTCCATGTAGATTACATCACGATACCGATGACGATAATCGGGTACGGCATCATCATTTATTTCTTCTGTATGTTCTATATCAACTACAGGAAGATAACAACAACCGACAACGTAAAAAACCTTATGTCCAGCATACTGCGGACAAGGAAAACAGTATCAAACTACATTATAGCCAATATAATATACCTGGTAGTGACGTGTGTGGTAGTATTCATCATTTACTTTAACAAAGACACACAGCTTATTGCTACACTTCATAAATATGAAATGAACGGCAATGCAGGGATGTTCTATATGATCTATATCCTCTTAGCGGTAATTTGCATAGGGATCATTATCCTTTTTATCTGGCTGTTCTACAAGCTTATATACGGCCTGCTGCTGAAACGCCTGCGCCACAACTACGAAGAACTTAAAAAGATAGACCTTTAAACCATCACCATGAAAAAATTACTGATCGCCGCCATAGTGTTTTTGAGCTGCTTTGCCAATGCACAGAAACTTGATAATTCACTCCTTTGGAAAATTTCGGGTAACGGCCTGAGCAAGCCTTCCTACCTCATGGGCACCATTCATGTTACCTGTGATAACACACTCGACAAAAAGGTACTGGATGCACTTGGCGCTACATCGCAGCTTTACCTGGAACTTGACATGGATGAGCCGGGCATGCAGATGAAAATGATGAGCGGCATGATGATGAAGGACGGTAAAACCCTTACCTCCCTTGCTACGCCGGAAGATTACAAGATAGTAGATGAGTTCTTCAAAAAGAACATGGGCATGGGCATCAAGATGATGGATAAGTTCATGCCATCTGTTGTTGGGATGATGGTCCTCCCGAAAATGGTAGACTGCCCTATAAAGTCTGTTGAAGAAGCGCTGATGAATGTGAGCAAGGAGCAAAAAGAAGAAGTGTACGGACTTGAAACTATTGAAGATCAAATGGCAGTATTTGATGCTATACCTTATGAGGAGCAGATGAAGGAACTGGTAAAGACCGCCAAAGACGGCCTGGATGCAAGTAAAGCTACCTTTAAAAAGATGATGGATCTTTATAAATCGCAAAACCTTACTGCCCTGATGGATTTCATGCAGGATAAGGAAAACCAGTTTTACGGAGAGAACAGCGATGTATTGCTGGACAACCGCAACAGCAACTGGATCCCGAAAATAGAGGAGATCGCTAAAAAGAACCCTACCTTTTTTGGCGTTGGCGCTGCCCACCTTGGCGGCGAAAAAGGCGTAATTATGCTGCTAAGGCAAAAAGGCTACACCATTGAGGCTGTGAAATAACATCATCCTATAAAGGTTATACTTAAAATCTTATAAATCAATTTTTAACCATATCGGCATATAACCTTTGAACCTATGTATCTACGTGGTTAATTAAATCAGACAGTTATTAAATCTTAGAAATATCTTTCCGGCCTGCAATTGCGTAGGCCTTTATTATATAAAACCAACCAACAGCCTTACAATGAAATACATTTACGCATTCCTTTTACTGGTTACCTCTACCGGAGTATTTTCGCAGGTCGTCAATGATACCATAAAGAATGACAGTATCGGGAAAATGGAAACCGAACTGGACGAGATCGTACTCGAAAAGAAGAAAAAAGCCATAGAGCGCAAAGCCGACAGGACTATTTTTAATTTTGAAGACCAGCCACAACTGAATTCAGGTTCTTTGTATGACGGCCTAAAAAAGATCCCGGGGCTTATCATTTCAGATGTTGCAGGGATGCTGTACCAGGGTAAGGCACTTCAGGTGTATATGGATGGGCGCCCGCTGAATATTTATTCCAATGAGCTGAATGCTTACATGGAAGGCCTCCCGGCAAACTCAATTGAGAAAGTAGAGATCATTACACAGCCCGGAGCTGAATTCCCTGCTACGTCCGGCGGGGCAATCATCAACATCATCACATCGAAGAACACGAAGAAATATTTGTCGGCTACCTATTCCAACGGGTACAGCTATACAAAATACGATGATTCAAGGCACAGGTTCAATAACAGCCTACTGCTGAGCTCGGGCAACAAGCTTTTCACCTGGCAGGTAAACGGCGGGCAGAGCTATGCCGAAAGCTATCAGGCCACAAGGTTTACCGCCCCGGGTGTAGTGCTTTCGGAAAATTATACCGACAGGGCGAACCGGTTTTATTATTTAAAATCAGGCGTAAAATTCGACTTCAAAAAAGACCGCCTGCTGCTTAACTATGACCTTAATGGAAACAACAACACTTCGTATATAGCAGCGGAAGGCGCAGGCTTTACCTCGGACGATAAAACCAAGACAAAGCGTTTTTATAACGATGCCATGATTACGTACCAGAAACGCTTCAATGATCCTTTTACAAAGCTGGACTTCCGCTTCAATTATAATAACAGCAACAATGATTTCAGCCAGGATTCAAGGCTGAATCAAAATACGGTACTCGGAAATAACAGCAACCAGGATTTTTACCAGTTCAAAACCGATTATACACAGGAGCTTAAGCTAATAGAAAAAACCAAGATTAGCGCAGGCGTACTGGCCGACAGGTTGGACTTCACAACTGAAAGCGCAGGTGTAAGAAATCTTGAATATACCCGGTCGAGCTACGCCGCTTATGGCGAGGCGCAGGTAACGTATAAGAAATTCGACTTTATACTGGGCGGAAGGCTGGAGTCGTATGACATTCACGGCAGTACTGCTACCGACAACCTGATCCCGTTTGACCTGACACGTTTTTTCCCGAATGCGACTATACAGTACAACATTATGCCGCAGGTATACCTGAATACCAATTTCAACAAAAAGATAAGCCTGCCGGATACTTCTTCGCTAAACCCGAACAATACGAACTACCAGAACCCCAACGTAGGCTTTTTTGGGAACCCGAACCTGGAACCGTCTATCTTCAATAACTATGAGATCCTGTTAAGCGCTTTCGAATATTTTACGATAAATTATTCGGTTACCGACGCCAACAACCTTATCATCAACCGGATTATAACCACCCAAAGCGGCGGGGCAGCCAGCGTTTCCCAAAACCTGCCGAATGCTACCATCCATAATTTCAGCTTCGGGATACCGGTACCGTATATGCTTTTTACCAAAGGCCTTAATGAGGTACTGAAAATGGATTTCAACCCGGACGAGATCAACTTCCTGTACATTTACGCCGGAAGCCAGAAGCACAATATACCGGGAGTAGATACCAAAGCCGTTTGGAACCTCAATTTTTCATCACAAATTATCCTGCCAAAGAAGATAAAACTGTCGGCCAATTTCAATACGACAACTGCCGGGGGTAACTATTATTATTATACCGTAAAACGCCCGCTTTACCAACAGTTGGACCTTAACTTCTCGAGGAAATTCCTATCGGATAACTTATCTGTTTCTGTGTATGTAAATGACCTGCTTAACACCAACAGGCAAGGGTTCGGCTCTGTGGGTACCGACCTGCTTTACACGACCAAAACGGATACCAGGAGAGTTGGTTTTTCCCTGAATTATAAAATACCCACCAAGAACAAGCTGGCTAAGGAAAGTAACATCCTGAGCAATGAGAAACAGCAGCAGGATAACCTGATAAAGAATTAAATGAGGTTTTCTCCACTTGCTGCGGCTGTAGAATACATACAGTTATGACTAAAAAACAAGAGAGGCGGTTGCCTCTCTTGTTTGCAATAGCTAATACTGCCATTTCCGTTGTCTATTGAGCTCTTCCTGCTGCTCCATGACCTCTGTAGGGATAACCTTCAGGAAAGACGGATGCTGCTCAATAGCATATTCTATTTTCTCTATGATCGATTCAACGCTCTCATTTTCATAATCGATCTGGAGCGGTTCCTTTACAATGAAAGATTGCAGTATGCCTTTCTTTTTCATACGCAGTCCTTTCTTATCGAAAGAGCGGCGAAAACCGTCAATAACTATAGGCACTACAATGGGCTTATGCTGCCTGATGATATGCGCTGTACCCTTCCGGATTGGCTTAAAGGGCTTTGTAGTACCCTGCGGAAAGGTAATAACCCAGCCGTCTTCCAGTGCGATACGTATATTCTCCGTATCGTTCGGGTTTACCTCGCGCTGTACCTCTTTTCCTTTGGCCCTCCAGGTGCGTTCTACGGTTATAGCCCCAGCATAGGAAAGTATTCGCGGCAGCAGGCCTTCTTTCATGGTTTCCTTAGCCGCTACGTAATAAATGTTGAGCTTAGGCTGCCACAGGTAGCCAACGTTTTTTATGTTGTCCTCGCGCCCTTTAAGGCTGGCATTGAACACATGGAACATCGCCACAACGTCGGCAAAATAGGTTTGGTGATTGGATATAAAGAGGACGTTCCTATCCGGCAACGCCCTGATGATCTCAGACCCATCTATGATAAGCTCGTTAAAACCCCTGTATCTCCTGTGTGTAAGTACACCGAAAACACGGATGAGCCATTTTTTCAGGAAAAGTATATGTCCGAAAGGATTTCTTTTAAATAACCCCATAATTATAGCAAAGTGAACCGCAAACTTACGAAAAGGTTATTATTTTAGGGCGATTTTTATCGTTTCTTTAAGCTCGCTGAGCATCATGGCCGTAGCGCCCCAAACAATATGCTCTTCAAACTTAAATGCAGGTACCATCAGATTTTCAGCATAAGAGGTTGTCATTCCGGTACTGACTATAATAGAATCATCGAGGAAGACATCGAGCGGCAGGTGGATGAGCGCTACTACTTCGTCCGGATTTGGCTGAAAAGCAGGCTCGTTTTCTGTTATGCCTAAAAAAGGATGTACAAGGAAATTGCTTGGCGGTATGTATATTTCCGAGAACGGCATGATGACGTTTATTGCCTCGGGCGATACACCAATTTCTTCAAAAGTTTCACGAAGGGCGGTATCGGCAAGAGTCTTATCTTGCGGTTCTGCCTTCCCCCCCGGGAAAGATATTTGTGAAGAATGCACTCCCGGATAGGCATTACGCTTTATCAACACAAGGTGGGTTATACCTTCTATGGGATAGAACAGCATCATCACTGCCGATATGCGCGGGTTTTTATCTTTGTAAAAGTCTTTATCAAGAGAGCGGACCCTTTCCATCGGGGACATTTTTACATGCGCTTCTACGGCAGGCAGCTGTTGATTGAGTATCTTTGGGATATATTTGATAAATTCGGTAAAAAGCATTGTATCGTTTCGGTTTCAACTATAAAGATACTTTAAAATAAAAACAAACAAGCATGTTTAGCAAAGCAGAGGCACAAAAAATCAAGAAGGAATTCTGGACAGCATTCGCAGAGGCATATCCCCGCAAATGGCTTTTATATGACACAAAAATTAAAGATGTATCCTTTAAGTTTTATGTCGATAATAAAAAAGCGCAGGTAATGCTAGATATCGAGCCCAAAGAAGATGAGAAGCGCATCATTTATTTTGAAAAAATAGAATCGCTAAAGGCAATACTGCACGATGAATTTTTGCCCGATGCCGTGCTCGAAAGGAATTTTTACCTTGAAAACGGAAAAGCCATCAGCCGGATTTGGGTAGAGTTAAATGGCATCAGCCTGTACAATATGGCAAGCTGGGCGGCTATCTTCCGTTTTTTCAACATTAATATGGATGCCTTCGAACGCTTTTTTTATGAATACGAAGATTACATTCGCGACCTTGACATTAACACATAAAAAAGGGCTGCCAAAAAGCAGCCCTGATTGTTTTAGTAAATTTAGTTAGCGGAGCATTGCAAAGTGCCCTCTTAGTTCCCTGCCGTCTTCCCTTGTAACTACAAACCAATAGTCTGTTGAGGGCAGCTGGGCGCCGTTAAGTGTACCGTCCCATCCTTCGTAGTTAGGCCCGAATGATGTGATCAGCTTGCCGTAACGGTCGAATATTGTTACATTGAAATGTGGTTCTTTTACAGAATATTCAATACGCCACCTGTCGTGTGAGCCATCGCCATTCGGTGTAAAGAAATTAGGGTAATGCATCAGCACCACTTCTTTAATATCCTGGCCACAGCCGTTGGCATCTTTAACATACACCTGGTAAACACCGGTCTCAAGGCCTGTAAATACATTTTCAACCTGGTAGTTTATTCCGTCGATAGAGTACTCGTAGTCACCTGCCTCTTTGGTATAAACGGTTATCGAGTTATCGTCCCTGGTCCAGTCTTGCGTATCTACTTTTTCAATTTTCGGCGTAGAAGATGCCTTGATCTCTACTTCAGCATAACCATCACATGATTTGTTGCCGTATGCTTTCTCTACGATAACGGTGTAAACACCCGGATCTGTCACCATAATGCTGCGCGTCGTTGCCCCTGTAGACCATAGGTAGCTGCTATAGCCTGCACCAGCCGAAAGCATTATCCTGCCTTCGTTACATATTGTCCCGGTGGTTGTAATAACCGGCTCCTGGTAATCGCCAATAAATAACCTGAACGAAGTAGTGCCGTGGCATATTGATATCTCGTTATGTACAAGCCTTGCATATATTGTCTGACCATTAGTAACATTTGTATAATATTCAGGAAGCGGGTTTGTACCGTTATCAGCATCCTCCTGCGTAAGGTGGTACGTAATTGTATAAGTAGCGCTGAACAGCGGACCCAATATGCCTGCATTTTGATCTGTAAGGTGGAATTCATGGTTTTGAACAGTACCGGCTTCAGCGCAGATTATCATATCACCGGGATTTGACGCATTTGCCAGTGCAGGTAAAGATTGTACATTGAACCAGCGTGTAACGATATTACCGCATGTATCTTCAATTTCAAACACATATTCTGCAGGCTCAAGGTTGGTGAATACGTTGCTTGTTCCGTTATTGAATGCGAAAGGTGAGCCATTTTTTTCGATGATCTTATACGCTGTTGGGTAACCTGTCACATCAAGCATAACGTTGTTTGGTGTTCCAAGGCACGCAAGAGAGTAGGCACTGTTTATGGAGAATCCTTCGGTATATTCAAATTCGCCAAGTACGCTGATACAAACTGTATTTTCCGCACTTCCGTTGCTAAAGGTCTCAAATTTCTTAACGATCCTGAACTTGCCTGAGTAGTTAAGGTTATTCTTTACTGTATTATTATTAAGCTTTATGCTGTTGCCGGTCACAGGTACAGATCCTTCAGTGTACATATTTCCGTTTGAAGGATGGCCCCAGGCGCCTGTAGCAGGATTAAACTTCTGAAGCCAGTAGGAAGACGCTTCAAGTCCGTTGCTACCATCGGTAACTTTTACAGAGAACCCACCGCAGTTTGGTGTGTATACAAAGCTATTCTGCGGAGGCATATATCCTTCAACATTTATAGTTTGTGCTTTTACAACGCCACATACGTCTGTTGCGGTAAAAGTATACGTTCCCTGTGGAAGAGCTGCCATGTAAAGATCGCCCTCACCATCAATATTAGCTGATACATTATATGGTAAAGCATGCCCGAATGCAGATGGCGCAGCTGTGATTGAAGCCGATTGAAGATTACCGTTGCCGCTTCTTACACGAACGGTACCAAAACCTGCATCACATGCCGGAAGCGTGGCGATATCAAAATCTTTCTCTACATAAGGAGGTACTTCAACATCCTTTTGATACTCGAATCCGCAATCATCTGTAAAAACTATAGTATAAGTACCCAGAGGCATGTTATTAAGTGTCAGCCTTCCCTGTGCATTAATATTTGACGAAACATTTTGCGGCAATGCTATGGTATAAGTAGCCGGTGCTGCAATGATAGTCGCTGTCACGATTTTTTGCAACGGAACGCTTATTCTTATCTTACCAAATTCAGAGAAGCATCCGTTATTAGATCCACTTGCAGTGGGCTTTGGCTTGATGAACTCAACCAGCAACGTTGTAGTTGCTGTACGGCCACAGCTATCTGTTATCTCAACTTCGTAATTCCCGAAAGGCACCGGATTGGTAGCGCTGCCATAATTTACAGTTGCATCTGTAAAAGTACCTCCCGCGTTAGAATTAAATGCAGCAGCATCAAATCCTTCAGGCGCACTGGTAAAATTAACTGTATAAGAGTTTGTGAATTTTGTAGCAGTAAGGG
>NZ_CP029186.1:3765000-3983546 GCF_003096035.1 Flavobacterium album
TTCCGGGTTAAACCCCGAACCCACAACCCGTAACCCTAAACCGGATTACTGTGCTTTCTATATTTTTCTACTTTTTGAATTTTATCTCAATATGTCAATGAACTTGTGGCGTGTCGACACAGACAATTACTTATCTGCGACCGACTTTTAGCCGTTGTGGAGAATATCGGAGTCGAACCGATGACCTCCTGCGTGCAAGGCAGGCGCTCTAGCCAGCTGAGCTAATCCCCCATTCTTTTTGAATTACGAATGACGAATTATGAATTATGATAATCCATTACCCATAACTTCCAGAATTTCCTTTTTTTTCAAGTCGAAGCGCTTTCAATCCGTAATTCGTAATTTACAAATTCGTAATTGTTTGTAGTCCCGGGCAGACTCGAACTGCCGACCCCTACATTATCAGTGTAGTACTCTAACCAGCTGAGCTACGAGACTATTTTATTTCAGATTGTTGATTTCAGATTTCAGATTTCCATGCTGCATGGCAACTTGAAACCTTAAACCTGAAACTTTAAACCTTTTCAGCTCTCTTCTTCTTGTATTTTTTGAACTAACAGCGAGAGTAAGTATCTCTTTACTTACTATTGAAGACCTGAGACCGTGTCTCTAGAAAGGAGGTGTTCCAGCCGCACCTTCCGGTACGGCTACCTTGTTACGACTTAGCCCCAGTTACCAGTTTTACCCTAGGCAGCTCCTTGCGGTCACCGACTTCAGGTACCCCCAGCTTCCATGGCTTGACGGGCGGTGTGTACAAGGCCCGGGAACGTATTCACCGGATCATGGCTGATATCCGATTACTAGCGATTCCAGCTTCACGGAGTCGGGTTGCAGACTCCGATCCGAACTGTGACCGGCTTTATAGATTCGCTCCCCCTCGCGGGGTGGCTGCTCTCTGTACCGGCCATTGTAGCACGTGTGTAGCCCAGGACGTAAGGGCCGTGATGATTTGACGTCATCCCCACCTTCCTCACGGTTTGCACCGGCAGTCTTGTTAGAGTTCCCGACATTACTCGCTGGCAACTAACAACAGGGGTTGCGCTCGTTATAGGACTTAACCTGACACCTCACGGCACGAGCTGACGACAACCATGCAGCACCTTGTAATGAGTCCGAAGAAGGGCCTGTTTCCAAGCCTGTCCCACTACATTTAAGCCCTGGTAAGGTTCCTCGCGTATCATCGAATTAAACCACATGCTCCACCGCTTGTGCGGGCCCCCGTCAATTCCTTTGAGTTTCAGGCTTGCGCCCGTACTCCCCAGGTGGGATACTTATCACTTTCGCTTAGCCACTCAGTCTTACAACCAAACAGCTAGTATCCATCGTTTACGGCGTGGACTACCAGGGTATCTAATCCTGTTCGCTCCCCACGCTTTCGTCCATCAGCGTCAATATAATGTTAGTAACCTGCCTTCGCAATTGGTATTCCATGTAATATCTAAGCATTTCACCGCTACACTACATATTCTAGTTACTTCACAGTAATTCAAGTTCTACAGTATCAATGGCAGTTCGACAGTTGAGCTGCCGGATTTCACCACTGACTTATAAAACCGCCTACGGACCCTTTAAACCCAATGATTCCGGATAACGCTTGGATCCTCCGTATTACCGCGGCTGCTGGCACGGAGTTAGCCGATCCTTATTCTTACGGTACCGTCAAGCCTCTTCACGAAGAGGTGTTTCTTCCCGTACAAAAGCAGTTTACACACCATAGATGCTTCATCCTGCACGCGGCATGGCTGGTTCAGGCTTGCGCCCATTGACCAATATTCCTCACTGCTGCCTCCCGTAGGAGTCTGGTCCGTGTCTCAGTACCAGTGTGGGGGATCTCCCTCTCAGGACCCCTACCCATCATTGCCTTGGTATGCCGTTACCATACCAACTAGCTAATGGGACGCATGCTCATCTTACACCAATAAATCTTTAATAATAATGTGATGCCACATCAATATACTATAAGGTATTAATCCAAATTTCTCTGGGCTATCCCTTAGTGTAAGGCAGATTGCATACGCGTTACGCACCCGTGCGCCGGTCTCAAAGCCCGAAAGCTTCTACCCCTCGACTTGCATGTGTTAGGCCTGCCGCTAGCGTTCATCCTGAGCCAGGATCAAACTCTTCATCGTATGTTTTTATATTTTTACGATCTTAATTCAGGTCTTTTTCAATAATTCGCTAAGAGCTTCTTACTCTCTCTTATGCTGTCAATCCAATATGTCTATGAACGTATCATTCTTCTTATTTCTCGCTAACTTCGTTCGCCGTAGCGGCTCTCTGTGTTAGCGGGTGCAAAAGTACAACTTCTTTTTAAACCCGCAAGCGTTTTGAAAACTTTTTTTAATTTATTTTCTAAAGCTTATTTTTCAGTATTTTTTTGAAGTGAACTTGCTTCCTTTTCCTTTCGGTTAGGGAGGGCAAAGATAATTTCTTTTCCCTTTACAATCCAAATCTTTTTTTACTTTTTTTTAAGCTTCCCTTTTTTGACTGCCACCCTACTTAGTATAGTAAAGCGCCCGTCTTTAAAGGGCCGTTTGCGTTTCAGTCTGTCTAAGAACATTGCCTTGAATGCGGGTGCAAAAGTAGGCACTTATTCCGCTTTTCCAAACTTTTCAACGCCTTTTTTTTATCTTTTTTCTTCGCTTTTCCTTAACTCTTTGTTAACGTGGTTTTTGACACAGAAAGTTTTTTGAAGTTTTTTTGAGAGAAGGGTTATTTCGCGAAGGACACAAAGAAGACGCAAAGTTTCGCGAAGCTTTCTCAATAAAGCGAAAGATGAGGCAAGCTCGCAGAGGCTTCCTGCACCTGCGGTGCAAGAAAAGAATCCTCACCCCCGGCTTCACGATCAATCAGGACGTACTATCTCAAGGAGAGGGAAGCCAGGACGGTATTCATCATATATATAGGGACGCTAACCTGAATAGTCCTCCCCCCCGGGCTCCCGATCAATCGGGACAAGCTATCTCCCAAGGAGAGGGGAGCCGGAACGTGCTTACTCGTATTTGAGTGAAGCTGACACCATAACATAACAAATATACGGATAGATGGCTCTTAGCCCTGATAGCAGCGGCATCCCCCCGCCTTTTTCGGCGGGGATAAAGCGGATAGCAGGAAAATGGATGGCTGGAAATGAAACGACGTTTCGCTCCTTATATACTATATAGTGTTTAAGGCAAAAATTTGGTGGCGGAATACAGCCTGTAATTAAAATCCTTACTTTAGTAACCTAAAACAACTATTATGAATGATGCTCATTTTCACCTTACGGTAAACCATTTGCCTATTATTATTCCCGGGATCGCATTGTTAGTCATACTTGGCGGCTTCATATTTAAGTCGGAGATCGTGAAGCGTACCGCTTATTTCCTGTTTATCATTGGTGCCCTGAGCACGTTTGTGGCTTTTTCGAGTGGCGAGGGCGCCGAAGAAGTTGTGGAACATATGGGCGCTGACCATCACCTGATCCACGAACATGAAGAAATGGCGGAAACCTTCGCACTTTTTTCGCATGCGCTGGGACTTCTTTCCCTAGTTGGGCTATGGGCCAACTGGAAACGCAAAAAATTCTCGAACATTATTGCTATCATTGTTATATTCGTATCAGCCGCGGCGCTTTACTGCGGAAGGGCAACCGGGACTACAGGCGGCGAGATAATGCATACTGAGATCAGGAATGATAATGGTGGTGCCCCATCTTCTGCTACAGAAGAAAAACATGAGGAGCACGATGACCATTAATTATATCTGTTATTAATTCGAATTAGTCCAATTATTTTGGTATCTCGACTGCGCTCGATATGACAAAATAATTGGACTAATTTGTATTTACAAGTTGCATTACCTTAAAAATTTCCCGCTAAGCCATTTCCGTACCGGCTCATCATACAGCTTAAGACAGACATAGGCCAGCACAATAGCTGACACAAAAAGCAGCAGACTTACCGGCCAGGCTTCGCTGATGGGCTTCCTGGTATCGGATATCCATCCTGTATATATGTAGATAAGCGGATAGTGGGTTATATATATGGGATAAGAAATATCGCCAAGAAATTTATTTACGCGCGATTCGTTTTTACCCTTTAGGCCTCCACTTGCTCCTATATATACTATAAGTGGAAAAATGAAGATGATACTCAGCGAGTCATACAGGCCATTTGCCCATAAATGTTCGCTCCCCCCTACCCTTGGCATGGCCAGCACGGCAATTACCAACAAGCTGCTCCACAAAAAAGCATTATTGATGCGTCCGGGCTTTACTACACGCTGCAACAGCAATCCTGCAAAGAAGGGGTACATTAGCCGCGCAAAGCCAACATGAAGCTGGGCCGCATTTAAAGACCATCCGCCCACTACATCGCCGTTAGTACCGGTAACCGCCATGTGCACCAACCCGAAGGCCGACAGGAACACCAATACAGAAAGTGCCATTTTGGAAAAATTCTTTACAATAAGTGCGTACAATATATTGGCAATATATTCATAGAACAGTGACCATGCAGGGCCATTAAGCGGATGCATCTCGCCCCAGCCGCGCAAATCCATTGACGGTGGAACCGGAAGCATAGTGCAACCTATGAGCATAATGAGTAACATTTGCCATAGGGGGATTTCGCTTATCCCGGGAAAAATGGCTGAGTCCTGAAAGTAAAAGCCGATTGCTCCTATGACCATACCCATTATCACCATGGGTTGCAGCCGTATAAGCCGCCGTTTGAAAAAGCCGCCAAGCGTCATCTTCCCCCAGCGGTCGTCATAGGCATATCCTACGACAAAACCCGAAAGCAGGAAGAAGAAATCGACCGCCAGATAACCGTGGTTGATCACCTGATCGAGATGGCTTGTAGCATGCGTTTCAAATATATGAAAGGCCACTACGATGAGCGCCGCGACGCCACGGAGGCCATCGAGTATCGCATAATGGGGTTTTGATTGCAAAGGAGCTGCCTGCATTACGAATTTGGTTTGGTATAGAAATTGTTGGGAACCAAATTAAAAAAATATTCAAGACGACTACCCTTATAAGTTTACTTTTACAATCATAAATAAGAAATATCAGCACCTATATATAAAAATGAAAAAACTATTACCCCTACTATTGCTATTAACCTTCGGGTCAACACAGGCTCAGACCCTTATACAGGGCTTTAGCCAGTGCACTTACCTGGAAAGCCCACTGTATATCATTAATGATAACAGCATTATTTACCAGGATTGCAAGGTACGGAAGATCGTGTATGCCGACAGGGCAACGTTCCGACAGCCGAAATACAATGAGATTGGCGTAGCGATGGACAAAAACGGCATTTACTTTCAGGGAACATTCATGGCTATCGACACGACCGGGTTTCAGGTTGTGGGCCGCAATAATAACTACGGCGGCTATACCTGGCTTTGGAAAACTAGGAACAAGGCGTATTGCAACCTGGACGAAATAACCGGTGTGGATGTGGCTACTTTTTCGGCTATAGAATGCCAGAACGGGCAGTATTTTAAAGACAAGAACTCGATCTACTATTTTGAAACTAAATTTGTAAAAATCGAGGGGTCGGATGGTGCTAGTGTGAACAAGACCTGTTCCGGATGGGTATACGATAAAAACTATGTATATGCCGAAGGCAAGCCACTGCTATATAACGGCAAAAAGCTGAAACCTGTAAATGAGTCGCTGGCAAAAACTGCATCGGCAGTAGTTAACAGGCAACTGCAACCCATTGCCGGTATGGATGCTGCCACAATAAAGGGTTTGTCCCGCTCCTATTCGATGGACAAAAATTTTGTATACTGGCATAATGAAAAAACACCTATTAAACCGGCCAGCTTTAAAAACGTAAAAGTGTGGGACCAGGTGAACCGTGCTTATGTGTCTGATGGCATCCATGTATATGCAGGTGCCAAAATGCTCGAAAAAGATTTTGATGCGAAAACATTCGGGATGCTTCCCCATTCCGATTTTTGCTATGATAAAAATGGTGTGTATGAACGCCAGTGGATCGAAGCCAAAGAAATAGTGATCAATGCAAAATTCCCATTCAATTATACCACCCCTGTAAGCAAGGCCAATATGTTCATTACCGACAACAGCCGCTATATTGTTTACAACGACCAGGCTTATGACCCGTGGGATAAGAAACTGTATAAAAACCTTACTCTGGAACAGGTTTCTTTACTAAATCAGGGGAAGCTGGAACTGAACGATGTGCACAGCAATACCTCGCCTGTAACATGGATCAACCAGGTATTTTATATACAGGATAATATCATCACGTGGCGCAATGCGGGGAAGGTGCAGCAATTTAAGGAGATCGATGCAGCATCTTTTTCTATATTGAATTATAATATAGTAAAGGATAAAAGCCATGTGTATAACCTTTACCCGAAACTCACGGTGCTCCCTATAGATGCTGCTACTGCAACAGTACTACAGGGAGGCTTCATAAAAGACAGGGACAGCGTTTATTTCAATGATAAAAAACTCCTCAGCAGCAAAGACGTTGAATTACTGGCCATATTCCCGGGCTACCGTATGGGATGCAGCCAGGATACAAGATATCCAAGCGACTATTATTTTTTCAGGAATACCGAAGGATATTATTTGATCGAGACTACACACCCTGAATTTACTGTGAAATTTTTGGGGAAGGAATTTAAAGAGTCTTGGGATCCAAAACTGGTGGGGTTTGTTTTGGAGTAGATTGGTTGATAGTTGATAGTTGTCGGTTGTCGGTTGTCGGATTATATGGGGAACAGGAAAACTAGGCACTCATATGGCGATGCAATTTTGCTGGTTTTGGTTTTAATCAAATTGATTACTTTAGTGGTTGAAATTGAACCTATTCAACCATGAAAAAAATCACCCTAATCCTGCTATCGCTTGTTTTTTTTGCATTTACTGATTTTGATTCTGTAACGGAAAGATCTCCGGAAACCTATACCGCAAAGTTTGAAACGACCAAAGGGGATTTTATTATAGAAGTCAATAGGAAATGGTCGCCCAATGCTGCCGACCGGTTGTATGAACTGATAAAGGACGGGTATTATGACAACACCCTTTTCTACAGGGTGGTGCCGGATTTTGTGGTGCAGTTTGGCAGTACGGATACACTGAAAATGAAAAAATGGAGCACCGGGGTTCCTGATGAAGAAGTGCTGCTCGGTAATAAAAAAGGAACGATAAGTTTTGCTCGCCTGGGTAAAGATTCCCGCAGCGCCGACCTGTTCATCAACCTGAAGGACAATACCCGCCTTGACACCATAACTTTTGAAGGCGTAAAAGGCTTTCCGGCTTTTGGCAATGTTACAAAAGGCATGGATGTCGTGGAGCAATTGTACTCAGGATATGGCGATAACACGCTTGAAGACGAAAACCTTTATGGCGACCGCGAGCTTTTTAAAAAAGCTTTCCCGAAACTGGATGGGATTAAAAGAGCTTATTTGGTGAAGTAGATTTTGGATTGTTAGCAGTAGGCACCATAACATCTTACCTTTTTTTAAATGTCGGATTACCATCATGTTCAAAGTGTATACCGTCTATAGTGTAATCACCCATTACACAGCCGTAACCTTCTGAAAACATAGTGAATTGCGACCACATAACCATCTTCATATTAGCAAGGATAAAAGGCTTTTGCCCGGGTATTAAAAAGTGGTACTGATAATTTACATTGAAGAACCTATCAGTTGACCCGGATCTCATTTTATTTTCAACATCTAATGGATTTTCCGCCGGACGTACATGCATTTTAAAAGAATCAAGCAGAACAGCATTATTATATTCCTGTACAACTATTGAATCAAATTCAGAATTATCAAAACCTTTAAACAAAAATAACTCATCATTAAAAGTTTTGGTTTCACTACACTTCCGCCTGTAGGTTTCCCGCTCCTTATCAGACCATCGTGTAGAACAACCGGATAATACACCTAATAAAACTAAAAGGTGGAGAGGAAATCTTTTAAAGCTCAAATTATATAGATTTTAGTAAATGGTAAACTTACTAAAAAATACCGATAAGTTAAATTAAGATACGAAGTCCTTGTTGAAGACAAGCTGCGATCAATATGACATTTTGTTATTTTTCAAGCAATTTATTTATACCACAAATTACTGCTATTATAAAATTTTATAAATTAACTTTCATTTAATATAATGAAAACTCTAATTTAAGCATATTTGCATGAATTGCTAATTAAAGAAATGACTATGCCGAAGAATATCACCAAATACAGGAAAAAAACGTTAGTATACGCACAAATTCACAATGACCCTGAGTACCGCTATGGTATTAATGGCTATGGCCGCATTGTTTTGGGAACAATTATTGCCTTATCGATCGTTGTAATCTGCATCTCTGCCGCTTCTGCAGGCGGTACGCAGCCCTGGTAAGAGCGCATATCAACACTCAAAGCTCCCTAACTCCTAAAGAGGTACATCTTTACTCCTACCGGCTACTGTAGCGCCAGATATAAAACTAACTTTCCTCTTAGCCCTGACCGCCGCGGTATCCTGCCGCACCTGGAGGCAGATAAAGCGAAGGGCGGGAATAAGGTTACAAGAACGCCGGGACCATTCGCTCCGACGTTCAATGGTTATCATTCAAGCGGCAATGGTGCGTTGCTGTAGGGTCCTTCATCCCTTCAGGCCTGGTTCGATGACATAAATATACCTTATAACAATCGTTTAAAATCAAAAGGATCAGCCCTTGCTTGTATAGTGTTAATCTGCTATCTTTGCACACTATAATTTTTAAACGATGATAAATATTACATTGCCGGATGGTTCGGTGAAAAATTTCGACGCAGGTGTTACACCTATGGACGTTGCCATGAGCATTAGTGAAGGATTAGCAAGGAACGTGATATCTGCATCCTTTAATGGTACAACCGTTGAAACGAAAACCCCACTGACAACGGACGGCTCTCTAATATTATACACCTGGAACGATGCCGAAGGTAAAAAGGCTTTCTGGCACTCGTCGTCGCACGTACTGGCCCAGGCGCTCCAGGAAATGTACCCGGGCATCAAGCTTACCATTGGCCCTGCCATTGATAACGGGTTTTATTACGATGTTGACTTCGGTGACCATGTAGTGACCGATAAAGATTTTAAAGCCATTGAGGACCGCTTCCTGGCCATTGCCCGCGAAAAGCACGAGTTCAGTATGCGCGAATCCTCAAAGGCTGATGCATTGGAATTTTATAAGAAAGAAAACAACCAATATAAGCTCGAACTTATCGAGAACCTCGAGGACGGCACGATCACTTTCTGCGACCATGCTACCTTTACCGACCTTTGCCGCGGCGGGCACATCCCGAACACCGGCATTATCAAGGCGATGAAGATCATGAGCGTGGCGGGTGCCTACTGGCGTGGCGACGAAAAGAACAAACAGCTGACAAGGGTGTACGGCATATCGTTCCCGAAACAGAAAGACCTTACCGAATACCTTGAGCTACTGGAAGAGGCAAAGCGCCGCGACCACAGGAAACTGGGGAAAGAGCTTGACCTGTTTGCATTTAGCAGCAAGGTTGGACAGGGCTTGCCATTGTGGCTGCCAAAAGGTGCCGCATTACGCGACCGCCTGGAGCAGTTCCTGAAAAAAGCACAGAAAAAAGCAGGCTATGAGCAGGTGGTGACACCACACATCGGGCAGAAAGAATTGTATGTAACGTCGGGCCATTATGCCAAATATGGCGCTGACAGCTTCCAGCCGATACACACGCCGAACGAAGGCGAGGAATTCCTGCTGAAGCCAATGAACTGCCCGCACCACTGCGAAATATACAACACCAAGCCATGGTCTTACAAAGACCTGCCGAAGCGTTATGCTGAATTTGGTACCGTATACCGTTATGAGCAGAGTGGCGAGCTTCATGGCCTGACACGCGTTCGCGGGTTTACCCAGGACGATGCGCACATCTTCTGTACTCCGGACCAGCTGGACGTTGAGTTTAAGAACGTAATCGACCTGGTACTTTATGTATTCAGCTCGCTTGGTTTTGAGAACTTCAGCGCGCAGATATCGCTTCGCGACAAAGAAAACCGTGAGAAATATATTGGCTCTGAAGAAAATTGGGAGAAAGCAGAAAACGCAATTATCAACGCGGCCCGCGATAAAGGCCTTAATACAGTTGTGGAGTATGGAGAAGCTGCCTTTTATGGCCCTAAGCTCGACTTCATGGTGAAGGATGCTCTTGGCCGCCAGTGGCAGCTGGGAACCATCCAGGTAGACTACAACCTTCCTGAGCGTTTCGACCTGACCTAC
Organism: Flavobacterium album; assembly: GCF_003096035.1. Lineage (NCBI taxonomy): Bacteria > Pseudomonadati > Bacteroidota > Flavobacteriia > Flavobacteriales > Flavobacteriaceae > Flavobacterium > Flavobacterium album. Next base: position 3,775,263 of record NZ_CP029186.1, read on the forward strand.
AAAGGCTCTGATAATGAGCTACACAGGCCGGTAATGATACACCGTGCGCCGTTTGGTTCGATGGAGCGCTTTATTGCGATTTTGCTTGAAAATACAGCCGGAAACTTCCCGCTTTGGCTGATGCCGGAGCAGGCTATCATATTGTCCCTTAGTGAGAAATATGAAAATTATGCCAAAAAAGTTTTGCAATTGCTGGAAAATCACGAAATTCGCGCCCTAATCGACAACCGCAACGAGACTATCGGGCGTAAAATCCGTGAGGCAGAAGTACAAAAAGTACCGTTCATGCTGATCGTGGGCGAGGAAGAAGAGAAAAACGGAACGATATCTGTACGCCGCCACGGCGATGCAGGCAAGTCGAACCAAAGCATGACCATTGAAGAATTTGCCGCAGCAGTGCAGGCAGAAATAGATAAAACACTAAAAGCATTCTAAGTTTAACTTAAATATTTAAAGCCATAGCAATCAGAAATAACAGGGGCCCGGCCCGCGTAGAAAAAAAAGATGCACACAGGATAAATAACCTTATCCGTGTCCCCGAAGTACGGCTTGTAGGGGAAAATGTGGAGCCAGGAGTTTACAAGACTTCGCAGGCGCTGCAGATGGCAGACCAGCAGGAACTGGACTTGGTGGAGATATCCCCCAATGCAGAACCGCCGGTATGCAAGATAATGGATTACAAGAAATTCGTTTACGAACAGAAGAAGCGCGACAAAATGCTTAAGGCAAAGTCGACGCAGATTGTTGTGAAGGAAATACGCTTCGGCCCGCAGACGGACGAGCACGATTATGAGTTCAAGAAGAAGAATGCCGAAAAGTTCCTGAAAGAAGGATCCAAGCTTAAAGCGTTTGTATTCTTCAAAGGACGTTCGATCATTTATAAAGAACAGGGACAGATCCTTTTGCTAAGGCTGGCAACCGATCTTGAAGAATGGGGAAAAGTAGAGGCCATGCCTGTGCTTGAAGGAAAAAGGATGATCATGTTCATTGCGCCGAAGAAGAAGAAAGTGTAAAGAAGTTTTCAGTCGCAGTCACAGTTGACAGTCTGGCTGAAACAATAAAACAGTAAGTAAGATAAATTAAAATACAGGAAGAAAATGCCTAAAATGAAAACCAAATCCAGTGCCAAGAAACGCTTTAAAGTGACAGGCTCTGGTAAGATCAAAAGAAAGCACGCATTCAAGAGTCACATCCTGACAAAAAAATCTAAGAAGCGTAAGCTTGCCCTTACTCACTCTACATTGGTTCACCCAACAGATGAGAAGAGCGTTAAACAGCAATTAAGGCTTATCTAATACGCCGCTGTTTCGGTTAAAACAATTAATAACCCTGGAGTATGGCTTTTAAGTTTTCGCTAAGCGGAACGCCTGCTACAAAACACATTTAAAATTATGCCAAGATCAGTAAATTCAGTAGCTTCAAGAGCTCGCAGAAAAAGAGTATTGAAGCAGGCCAAAGGTTTCTTTGGCCGTCGTAAAAACGTTTGGACAGTAGCCAAAAACGCGGTAGAAAAAGCAATGGTTTATGCTTACCGTGACAGAAAACAAAAGAAGAGAAATTTTCGCGCTTTGTGGATCATGCGTATCAACGCTGGTGCAAGGCTTCACGGAATGAGCTATTCTCAATTCATGGGCCAGGTGAAAAAAGCAAATATCGAATTGAACCGTAAAGTTCTTGCCGACCTTGCAATGAACCACCCTGAAGCGTTTGCTGCTATAGTAAACCAGGTTAAATAAAGAACGTTTTATAAACAATATATTTATCTTACTTATAAATATCCCGCTTCGGCGGGATTTTTTGTTGCTTACTTTTTGGACGGTTTGGGTGACGGAGGCGGGGTTTTACCTTCTTTGGTTGGATTGTTTCCTCTTCCTTTGCCTGAAGGTTTTCCTGTTTTACTTGGAGCGTTTACTGGTGTTTTAGAAGCCATACTATTAAAGATTTAATAGTACTAAGATAAAAAAATCATCCAAACACTTCCACATTTTCTCCATCATAACTGGCGAAAACCATACTTGGGTGCGAATCCTGATGGAACATATTGCCGTTATGGTCAATGGCGATGGCGCCTGCAAAACCGTCATAAGGCTTTAGCTCTTCGAATGTTTTGGCGAATGCTTCGCTAATCGGCATGCCATCTGTAACGCGTGTTACGATCTTTGCGGATGTTGCATTGCTCACGATGTCCTCGCCTACACCCGTACAGCTTACGCCGCAGAAAGCGTTGGCATAATTTCCGGCCACTGTAGCCGAATCGGATATACGCCCCGGGATCTCGAAGCCTTTGCCCCCTGTAGAGGTTGCAACGGCTATTTTTCCATCCTTATCCAAAGCTACGCAGCCAACAGTACCAAGCCCTTTAGTCCCGAGTTTGGCTTCATATTCTTTCCTGCGTTGCGGTATCTCGGTTGAGAATGCTTCAAAACCATTATCACGGGCAAAACGGGTCGCCCCTTCGCCCCCAAGTACCCTGTCATCATAGGGCATCAGCTTTGTGGCAACCTGTACAGGATTTTTGACCTCTTCGATATTGATGACACCGCTCATCTTCTGGGTCGCGCCATCCATAATGGCTGCGCTCATGCGTATTTTTCCATCGCTTTGTATCTGCGAGCCGGTACCTGCATTGAACAACACATCATCTTCGAGCAGCGTTACAGCATAGGCAACGGTTTCCAGCGCTGAGTGTTCCTTCAGGTAATCATAAGAGGCTTTTACAATAGCTTTCATGGCTTCCTGCTTGGCCAGCTTAGTCGCAGCATCGGTATGCGATTCGCTGAAGAATCCTCCGTGAATTATAACTTTCATAGATTTTTATTTTAAAGATACAACCCTGCTAAACGTCGCGCCTTACACAAATAATCAAAAAATTTGCAGCTTAGCAAGCGATATGATGCAATTAAGCCTATTTGTCATCCTCACCAAGTACAGGCGTAATAAGTGGAGAAAAATACTGCGAATTGTGTATCTCAAGCGTATGTGTATTCAGGTCATAGATGTCATACATGCTCATCACGTGTACCGTCAGGCTGTTGATAGATATTGGCCTGCCCAGCTCTACCTGGGTAAGATTGGTATCTTTTATGTTGCGACCGTCAACCAGGATCACAAGCCCCGAACCTATAGCTTCCATCTTGCCATCACCGGTTATCAGCAAGCCGGTATCTTCGCCAAGGCCAATGCCCAGCACACGCGGATTGCCCACTACGGCCTGGAAAAGCCTTCCGATACGGCCCCGATGCACAAAATGCGTATCGATAATTACATTTTGTATCAGGCTGAGCCCGCTGGTAATCTTTACCTCGCCTTTCAGCAATGCCTCATGGCTGCTTCCCTGGTAAATCATGTTATTGGATGCTGCAGCAGCGCCGGCAGAGGTCCCTGCATAGATGAATTCCTCATTCTGGAATTTGTCCAGTATGATATCGTGCAGCTTTGTTCCGCCAAGTATAGAGGTAAGCCTAAGCTGGTCGCCCCCGGTGAACATCACCACATCGGCAGCCTTTATTCGGGCCAGCACTTCGGGGTCGGAACACTGCTCCCTCTTTTCAATGTGCATAAGGCCAACATTTTTTGCCTTAAGGTATTCAAAAGCCTTAACATATTCCGGCCCCACCTCACGCGGTATCACCGAGGCTGTTGTTATCACCTCTATCCTTGACTCTTCGTTATGTTTTGATTCGCGTATGATACGTCGCAGGATGCCGGTCTCAAAAAAATTGAGGTTGTTGGCAACATTAGCATCAAAAGTAGCCTCTGTAAAGCTTCCTTTATCGACAGCTCCTCCTATAATTATAAGTTTTCCAAGTACATTCATGTGCCAAAAGTAATTAAAAATAGCAGAACGCCAATGGTATATTAAAATTGGCAAAAAAGAAATTTCTAAAAAATTTACGCCAAACGGACTTTTTGATTATTTTTTTAATTAATTTTCTGACGATGAACCGACATCTGCACCAAAACGGGATAAATAACATAAAAAACACCTATAAACACCTCTAACTTACCCTATACCATTTATGAAGATATTGAAAATACAGGCACTTCGCGGGCCTAACATCTGGAGCGTTTACAGAAAAAAGCTCATCCAGATGCGGCTTGACCTTGAAGAAACCGAACAAACACCTACCAATCTTATACCGGGCTTTCGTGAACGTATAGAAGCCCTAATACCCAGCCTTGTGACACACCGCTGCTCTGAAGGCGTGAGGGGCGGCTTCTTTATGCGTATTGAACGCGGCACCTGGATGGGCCACGTTATTGAACATATTGCGTTGGAAATCCAGACGCTGGCAGGAATGGACACCGGTTTTGGCCGCACACGCGAAACCAAGACGCCGGGAATATATAACGTGGTCTTTAGCTACCTTGAGGAAAATGTTGGTATTTATGCCGCTGAAGCATCGGTGCGCATTGCCGAAGCGCTGATCGCAGGTACAGAGTATGATATTGATGCTGACATACAGGAAATGCGGAAGATACGCGAACGCGACCGCCTCGGCCCAAGTACCGGAAGCATCGTGGAAGAGGCTGTGGCACGCGATATCCCGTGGATACGCCTGGGCAGCAACTCGCTCGTGCAATTGGGATATGGCATCAACCAGATGCGTTTCCAGGCTACGATAACCAATAAAACAAGCCATATTGCCGTGGATATTGCCTGCAATAAAGAAGCTACCAAGCGCATGCTTGAAGCCGCCTCCATACCTGTTGCCGGCGGTGGCATCTGTACTGATGAGGCGGAACTGGAAGACATCATAAAAAAAATAGGTTACCCGATAGTGCTCAAGCCGCTTGACGGCAATCACGGCAAGGGCGCCTCTATAAATGTAACCAACCTTGAAGACGCAAAAGCAGGGCTTGTATTTGCCCAAAAATATGGCCGAAGGGTTATTGTTGAAAAATTCATTACCGGATTCGATTTCCGCGTACTGGTTATCGACAACAAAGTAGTTGCCGCTGCACAGCGTGTGCCTGCCCACGTAAAAGGCAACGGGAAGAACACGATACAGGAACTCATAGATATTGAAAATACCGACCCGCGCCGGGGCTACGGCCACGAGAACGTGCTGACGGAAATATCAGTAGACAGGGATACGACCGACCTGCTGGAAAAAATGGGCTACACGCTGGAAACAGTCCCGTCGAAAGATGAGATTGTGTACCTAAAGTCGACAGCCAACCTTAGCACCGGCGGCACCTCTGTAGATGTGACCGACCTGATGCACCCTGAGAATATTTTCCTTTCCGAACGTATTGCAAGGGTTATAGGGCTGGACGTTTGCGGTATCGACATCATGGCCGAGAACCTTACGCAGCCGCTTAAAGAAAATGGCGGTGTTATACTCGAGGTGAATGCCGCACCGGGATTCCGTATGCACCTGGCACCATCTGAAGGTTTGCCGCGCAACGTAGCCTCGCCTGTGATTGATATGCTTTACCCTCCGGGCAAGCCGAGCCGCATTCCCATTTTTGCGGTGACAGGTACCAACGGCAAAACCACCACTACCCGACTGCTGGCACACATTGTAAAAAACAATGGCTTTAAAGTAGGCTTTACCACCTCGGACGGTATTTATGTACAGAATCACATGCTTGAAAAGGGCGATACCACCGGGCCCTTCAGCGCTGAATATATATTGAAAGACCCTACCGTAGAATTTGCAGTGCTCGAAACTGCACGCGGCGGCATATTGCGCTCAGGCCTTGGCTACAGCAGATGTGATATAGGGATCATAACCAACATACAGGAAGACCATCTCGGCCTTAATGATATCCATACGCTGGACGACCTTTCGCGCGTAAAACGGGTGGTTGTGCGCAGTGTAAAAAAAGACGGATGGGCCATCCTGAACGGCGATGACGCGGAATGCATCAAAATAGGCAAAGACCTGGATTGCAACGTGGCCTACTTCAGCATGGATGAAGACAGCCCATTCATAAAAGAGCTGGCCAAAGAAGGAAGGACCACTGCCGTATATGAAAACGGCTTTATCACCATAAAGAAAGGCGAATGGAAGATCCGTATCGAAAAAGCATCACACGTTCCGCTGACATTGGGTGGCAAGGCGAAGTTTATGATCGCCAATGTACTGGCAGCATCGCTGGCTTCCTACCTATGGGGCTTTAAGACCGATGACATCAGCCTTTCGCTGCAAACGTTCATTCCGGGAGCGGCACAAACGCCGGGCCGTATGAACATCTTCAATTTCAGGAAGTTTAACGTGCTTATCGACTTTGCGCACAACCCTGCCGGCTACCGCGCTGTGGAAGATTTCCTCCAGAATGTGGAAGCTACCCACAAAATAGGCATCATCGCCGGTGTAGGCGACCGACGCGATGAAGACATCAGGGAATGTGCCGAGATTGCGGCACGGATGTTCGACCACATCATCATTCGCCAGGAAAAGCACCTGCGCGGGCGTACCGATGAGAATATCAACGGGCTTATTATGGAAGGAATCCAGCGTTCCGGACGGAATACAACCCACGAAATCATTGCTAAAGAGACAGATGCCATTAAGCACGCAATCGACAATGCTAAAGACGGCAGCTATATCACTGCCCTGAGCGATGTGGTTGCAAATGCTATTGAAATCGTACAGGGGTATCTTGACCGGGAAAATGAGGAGATTTTGAGTGAGTAAGGTTAGGAGCTGAGATTTTAAGGTACTTAGCAATTCAAATATAAAAGCGGTTTAAACCATGAAAGTTTAAACCGCTTTATCATTAAAATACAATATTACTTCTCTACTTCCACCGCTTCAAAAAGCAGCTTTATATTCTCATAGGAATTTGTCAGAGCATCTTTTATCTCTTCCGGCTTTAACCAGGCAACTTTTTCGATACCTTCATTTTTCTGGCCGATAAGCCCCCCTTTATAATTGGTCTTCATTTCAAACCAATGGGTGATCTTAAGTTTGTAAACACCATTCCTTTTGAAAACATGGTAGGTCTTTTGCAGCTTCTGTATGATCTTTAGTCCGCTTACACCTGTCTCCTCCTCTACTTCCCGGATAGCGGTATCTTCTATCTCCTCACCTTTTTCTATGCCGCCCTTAGGGAGGTCCCATTTGCCGTTACGGAAGATGAAGAGCACTTCGCCATTAGTATTGTAAACGAGTCCTCCGCCCGCCTTGGCAACCGGAATTTTTTCTTTAAGCTTCTTTAGTATCTCCTTTTCATCAGGATAATACAAAAACGCCTTATGTACTTTATTATTGAACATCTTCTTTATGAGCTGCTCAATATCAACGCTCTCCAGTAAAAACATCTGGAAATCGGTTTCTTTCTCGACCTGATTTGTCAAAAAAAGTGGCTTATCGTTTACAAAAACTTTATACATTTGCAGTATGATTTTTAATACAGACACCGCTAAAAAAACAGCCGAATTGCTTTTACAAATAAACGCAATTAAATTAAATCCGCAAACTCCATTTACATGGGCTTCGGGTTGGAAATCGCCTATATACTGCGATAATAGGATAACTCTTTCATTTCCACCGATACGCAACTACATACGCGAAGAGTTTTCGAAGCATATAGAGAAGGAGTTCGGAAAGCCCGACGTTATCGCCGGCGTAGCTACCGGAGCGATAGGCATCGGGATGCTCGTAGCTGAATATATGGGACTTCCTTTTGTTTATGTGCGCCCGGAACCTAAAAAGCATGGCCGCCAGAACCAGGTGGAGGGCTTTTTGCAGAAAGGCCAGAACGTGGTAGTGGTGGAAGACCTTATCTCTACCGGCAACAGCAGCCTCCTGGCCGTTGATGCACTGAAAGCAGCCGGAGCCAACGTAAAAGGCATGGTGGCGATATTTACATATGGCTTTGATGTTTCTGTAGAGAATTTCAAAAAGGCGAACGTAACGCTGCATACGCTTGGCAATTATGACACGCTGCTTGAAGAAGCTGCAGCGAAACAATATATTACAGAAAAAGAACAGGAAACCCTGAAGGAATGGCGCAAAAGCCCTTCGACGTGGGGACAATAATTTCAGATTTCAGATCGTAGATTTCAGATTCCACTCAATCCTGAAATGCTACATTGAAGAAATTCTGAATCATCATTATTACTAAAGCAAAGTGAACATAATCAAATTCCATTTTGAGTGAAGCTCAATCTGAAATCTAAAATCTACAATCTGAAATAATGAATTTAGAAAGCCAAAAAGTAACGGTTAACAAACCGGCCAAATATATTTTTGATGCCCTTAGCGATGTAAAGAACTTCGAAAAGCTGATGCCCGAGAACACGGCGAAGTTTGAAGTGACGGGCGAAGAATCGTTCATATTTGCATTGAAAGGCATGCCTGAGATTAAGCTCAAGATGAAGGAAAAACAGGCTCCTAACAAACTTGTACTGGGTGCTGCAAGCGACAAGCTGCCGTTTACCCTTAAAGCAAACATTGATGAGAAAGCTGCTGACAGCTGTGACATACAATTATTCTTTGAAGGCGAATTCAATGCGATGATGGCCATGATGGTTAAAGGGCCTATTTCTAAATTCATTGAGACACTGGCCAATAATATGCATAAGCTATAAGCTGAATACACTTTCATTTAATAAAAAACCAGCCTTTTAGTAAAACTAAGAGGCTTTTTTATATTTTTATGCAAATGTTACCTGAATATTATGAAAACAATATTGCTGTTATTGTGTTTGATAACCGGCCTTGGGGCACGTTCGCAGGGTGTGAACGGAGCGCTGGACAATGTGATACTCACACAGGCTGATGCTATGGGCAAGGCATTCATTGCCAAAGATTATGCTGCTTTCGTAAAGTACAGCCACCCTACCGTAGTGCAGATGATGGGCGGGAAAGCTAAAATGGCTGAAGACACTAAAAAAAGCTTTGAGGAATTTGAAGCCGAAGGTGTTGTTTTCGTGAACGTGACGTTTGGGCCGCCTTCTAAGATACTGGTTGTGGGAGGCGAAATGCAATGCACCTTCAATGAGATGATTGAAATGCGCATACCGGGCGGCAAGCTTACGGCTTTTACCAATGTAATTGCCATCTCTAACGATAATGGCGCTAACTGGTATTTTATAGATTGCTCCGAAAACAATGCGCAGGCCATGCGTAAGCTCATACCTTCGCTAAGCCCCGAACTCATTTTACCCGAACCGATAGGCCCGGCATTTGAAGAAGACCCCAAACCTTAATACTGATAGCCATCATACTGATACCCATTGGGGTAACCCTACTCCTTTATCTGAAGGAGTTGTCCCAAATAAAACCTCGAACTTGTACTCAGCGATATTGCCAAAGAATTTGGCATGCTGAATAATTCCGCGTTTGGAATTTCTTTTTTTTTGGTACGTCAAAGTTTTAGACTTTGTTTTTTAAAATTTGAAATTCCCGACTGGTTAAAGATTTTATAAAGTGTCTGAAGGCATTATTGTTTTGATTAATTTTAGTATCAATAAAAAAACCACATCATGAAAGATATTAATGACTTTGAGCTACCCTATGATCTTGCCGCTGAAATCAACGGACAGGAACTGGTAGAAATCCATATAGGCGATGTAAACCTGCCAACAGGAAGGATCATTGCTGCTGACCCGTTCTTCACCGAAGAGCAGCAGCCTTTTTCGCGCACCGTAGAGCCTGACAAATATCCTGTTTATATTTATGTAGCAAAGATGGATGAGCTTCACCACAGGATCGCTTATGCTAAGATCAAGTTTCGTCCTGAAGAGGCATCGAAATGGATACTGGCGCTTACTGATGACCTCACTGAAGACGAGCTTAACGAACTGGGCGAGGATGAATTCTACGGCTTTCCTGTAGAATCGGGACTGGCATGCTTTCTTGACGAGCAGACTAATTCCGAACTGATAGCGAAGATCGACCAAGTACAGGACAGCAAGCCGGAATCTAATTATTATGACGAGGTACTTGCAGAAGAGTTCCGGGAATATTCAGGAAAAAATAATTTCTCAAGGCAGCTTGGCGACTGGAACGACCACCATCCGAACCCGGATTCCGACAACAACGCCATTATGTTCGCTTCCGGTTGGGGCGACGGCTATTACCCCGCGTATTGGGGGCTAAACGAGAACGGTGATACTATTGAGCTTGTTATTGATTTCCTTATTAATGATTTTGGGGATGGCGAAGAAGAAGAGGAATTAGAAGATTAGGAAATTTCAGATTTCAGATTGTAGATTTCAGATTGAGCTTCACTCATACCGATAAACAAAGTGTTTTACAGGCTTGAGTGGAATCTGAAATCTATATTCTGAAACTTCATAGTAATTTCTCCGTAACGGGCTATTTGATGAATAACCGGACATTAATCTTTTCATTCCGGAGAAGCCGCAGAAAGTGTTTTGCCATTTTTAGTAGCACCAACATATCCATAGCCTTTCTGATAGTAAAAAACATAAGTCACCTTGGGGTATACTGCTTTAATTGCAAGAAGCCCATTATATTGACAATAGGGTGTTTCAAGTTTTTCATCATACCCGATAAGTGTAAAGACACAATCCTGCAATTCGTTTTTCCAGGTATCGCCGGGCTTGAAAGACGGATCTATACGCACGATCTCTTTATTATTCTCCGGAAAATACTGAAAAACGACACCTGTTTTCTCTCGAAAAAAAAGTACATCATTATTGCCTTTTTCCCACACCTGTTTAAACTTAAGGTATTTATTTCCTCCTATGACCGTATCTTTTTCGAACGTTTCAAAATAAAAGGTATCGCTCCATAACAGTTTCTTGTTTTTGATGTCTAATGGAAAATATGCACCGTTAGATAAGCCTTTGCAAAAGTCCTGTCCTTCCTTCTGGGCGTATGTAATGCCAAAGCATAAGATTGTAAGTGTAAGTATAAACCCTTTCATAATTTGTAATATGTTTATTTGATTTGGCCCATTTCCATTATATTTATTCAGAGGATAGCAAAATTTGCTGCATATTGTATATACTTTACTTTGTAACTAATAAAGAAGTACAACTTCTTTTAAACCAAAACTTGCAATACTGTCATCTTCCAATTGTACCTGGAGATTTCCGTCACGCGATACGCCTTTTATGATGCCCATAAAACGTTGGCCATCTTTTTCAAACGGCATCGGGACATCTTTTTTATAAAGCTTTTGGTGGTAGCTGTGCCATATAGCGGCAGAATCTTTATTGAGGATGCGTGACACATTGCGGCGAAGCTTCGCAACAATGGCTATCATTATGGCTTCTTTATCAAATTCCTTTCCTTCGGCAACAGCCAAAGATGATGCTTTTGGCAACCCGGTAAAATCGGTTTGGTTGACATTGAGACCGATGCCGATGATCGAGTAGATCTCACCATCATTCTTAATGCTGTTCTCAATAAGTATCCCGCCAATCTTAAAATTCCCTGCCAAAATGTCGTTAGGCCATTTAATGCAAATTTCCTTTTTTACAAACTCCTGAAGCGCTTCTATAATACTGACAGCCACCGCTGCATTCAGGCTGAATATCTCATTTATTTCGAGGAGCAGGTCTTTCACCAATACACTAAATGTTAGGTTCTTGCCCGGTTCGGCATCCCATTTGGCTCCCATCTGCCCCCTGCCCTGCGTCTGGCTTTCGGCAGACACTACCGTGAAGTTTTCAACATACCTTTCGCCCAGCAGGCCCTTCAGGTAATCGTTGGTAGAGTTAATGGCACTGAGTTTGATTATATTCATCACAAATAATGACGTATTATGTCTTTTAATCTTGTGTTAAGGTTCAAAAGTAAATACAAAAAATGGTAACTTTGCTAAATATATAAATTTTTAAATGGCGAAAAAGAACGTAAGCAATGATGATTTATTAGCCAATATCATCAAAGGCATTGAAGAAGTAAAAGGTAACGATATAGATATCCTCGATCTAAGGGCAATAGATAACACCGTGTGCGATTATTTCGTAATCTGCAACGGTACTTCAAATACACAGGTGAACGCGATCGTTCACTCCATCCAGAAAGTTGTTTCGAAAGAGTTGAAAGATAAGCCGTGGCATGTGGAAGGCACAGAGAACGGTGAGTGGGTCCTTATGGATTATGTGAACATTGTGGTACACGTATTCCAGAAACATATCCGTGAGTACTACAACATAGAAAGCCTGTGGGGTGATGCAAGGATAACATCAATAGGGAACAACTATTAATTAAAACAAATTCATGTCAAAAGATAATAAATCCAATAAGCTCAAAATAAGCCCATGGCTCATATATGGCGGTATTTTGCTCATGTTTTTCGCCATACAATATGTTGTAGGCGACTCCAACTGGAGCGAACCGAGGCCGACATCGCTCTCGACATTCTACAAATACCTTGATGCCGGGCAGGTAAACAAAGTAGTGTACAGTAAAACCACTGCCGACATTTACATTAAAGACCAGTTCCTTAAAAATAAGGAGCACCAGAAAGTACCGCAAAAGGACATGTTTGGCAATCCGAACAGGGGGCCTCATTACACGGTGGTTATTGGCGATAAGAACGAGCTTTTTACCAAAAAGCTGGACGAGGCCTATAATGCTAAAAAGCTGAACGATTATTCTGCAGAGCCGGAAAGCATGTGGGGCGATGTACTGCTAACCCTCCTTCCTATACTGATACTTGTCGCGTTGTGGATCTTTATGATGCGCAGGATGTCGGGTGGCGGTGCCGGCGGCGGAGGCGGACAGATCTTCAATATCGGCAAGTCGAAAGCCAAACTTTTCGACGAAAAGAACGACATCAAGGTAACATTCAAAGATGTTGCAGGCCTTGAAGGCGCGAAAGAAGAGATACAGGAAATCGTGGAATTCCTTAAAAACCCCGAAAAATATACGAGCATAGGCGGTAAAATTCCGAAAGGTGCGCTTCTTGTGGGCCCTCCGGGAACCGGTAAGACCCTATTGGCGAAAGCTGTTGCCGGTGAGGCGAAAGTTCCTTTCTTCTCACTGTCAGGTTCCGATTTCGTGGAAATGTTTGTGGGTGTGGGCGCCTCAAGGGTACGCGATCTTTTCAAGCAGGCTAAGGAAAAATCTCCAGCCATCATATTCATAGATGAGATTGATGCTGTGGGACGTGCCCGTGGAAAAAACAACTTCTCAGGCTCCAATGATGAGCGTGAAAACACACTGAACCAGCTACTTACAGAAATGGACGGCTTTGGTACCAATACAAATGTAATTGTGCTTGCCGCGACTAACCGTGCCGATGTACTGGACAAGGCACTGATGCGTGCCGGACGTTTTGACAGGCAGATCTATGTAGACCTTCCGGACATCCGTGAGCGCCGCGAAATCTTCGAGGTTCACCTGAAGCCGCTTAAGAAATCAGAAGACCTTGATACCGAATTCCTTGCCAAGCAGACACCGGGATTCTCTGGTGCCGACATTGCAAATGTATGTAACGAAGCAGCCCTTATTGCTGCCCGTAACGATAAAAAGGCTGTAGACAAGCAGGATTTCCTTGACGCGGTAGACCGTATCGTGGGCGGCCTTGAAAAGAAAAACAAGATCATTTCGCCGGAAGAAAAACGCGCGATCGCAATACACGAAGCCGGGCATGCCACCGTTAGCTGGATGCTGGAACACGCAGCACCTTTGGTGAAAGTAACCATCGTTCCGCGCGGGCAAAGCCTTGGCGCTGCATGGTACCTGCCGGAAGAAAGGCTGATCGTAAGGCCGGAGCAGATGCTCGACGAGATGTGTGCCACCATGGGAGGACGCGCTGCCGAGAAGGTAACATTCGATAAGATATCTACAGGCGCACTAAGCGACCTTGAAAAAGTGACAAAACAGGCACGCGCCATGGTTACGATATACGGGCTTAACGAAAAATTGGGCAACATTACCTACTATGATTCATCGGGGCAGAGCGAATACAACTTCTCCAAACCATATTCCGAAGATACTGCGCAGGTAATCGACAAAGAAATATCGATGCTTATAGAAGCGCAATACCAGCGCGCCATCAGCATACTGGAAGAGAACAAGGATAAACTGACGAAACTAGCAGATATCCTTATCGAAAGGGAAGTGATATTTAAAGATGACCTTGAAGATATTTTCGGCAAGAGGCCATATGATAAACCGGGGCATGAGATGGTTACAGAAGCATAATCCTTATTTTGCCAAATAATACCAAAAATCTTAATTCAATCGCAAAATTGAATTAAGATTTTTTTATCTTTGAGATTCAAGGAAAAACCGGATAAAACTGTATGAGTCTTTTTAAAAAAATTTTTGGCGCCGCAAACGATATTTCGGGCGAAGATAAAAATCCGGACGGGAGCCCTTTTCTCCCGGAGCAGCAACTTCCTGTCGATGAGTTATTCATGACAAATTTCAGGAAGAACGGCGGTAAGTTCATATATTGCGAGAACCTGTCTGAAGTGCATGAGCAATTCCTTAATGTGCTTGAGGAAAATGACTGGTTTGAATGTGAAGTAATGTGCCTGGAGCCGCGACTTTACCCACTTCTCGATGAAAACAAGCTGACTTACACAAAACCGCAGGATCCAAAATTCCTTTTGGCTACCTGCGAAAACCTTATTGCAGACGAAGGCTCGATACTTTTTTCATCGAACCAGATAAAGCAGAACAAGCCCAATGAGCTTCCTGCCAACATCGTGGTATATGCTACTACCAGCCAGATACTGGGCAGCAAGAGTGACGGCCTGAGGGTAATTAAGAAAAAATACGACAGGGACTACCCTACCAATATCACTACAATAAAATATTTTGAAAAAGCGAAAGAGGAAGATTTCCTGCAGTACGGAAGTTCGGCAAAAAATATGTACCTGTTGCTTTTAGAAGACCTGTAAGATGAACGAAAGCACAGTCAGGGCGCTCTCAGGTATTGTTTATATAGCACTGTTATTAGGCGCAACGCTTTACTCCCCTATAAGTTTTGTAATTTTATTCGGCATTTTTATGCTGATAGCCATTACAGAATTCTGCAGGCTGGTTAACCTCAATTACCCATTACCGCTTATTTTGGGTGCTGCAAGTCTCGGCCTGTTTACCTTTGTAATCCCAAACAATGATCTGTCAGCCAATCTCTCGCTTTGTATTGGTTCTATTTTCATAGCATCATTACTTTTGGAAGAGCTTTTCAGCCAAAGGCCATCGGCACAAAAGAACAGTACGGTAAAATATGCCCAACTGTTCGGCTATGTCATTTTTCCCTTTATCCTGATAGTCAAATTGCCAATTACTACAACATACGGAACAGAATCAGGTTCAGGTATCATTCCATATTTGCCACAAATCGTTATCGGGGCTTTTACTATCATCTGGACCAACGATACTTTCGCCTATATTATTGGTAAATCTATTGGCAAACATAAGTTATTTGAGCGCATTTCACCTAAAAAGACCATTGAAGGATTTCTTGGCGGGATGGCTTTTGCAATTGCTGCTGCATATATCCTAAGTTTGTACTATAAAAACTTTTCACCCCTTCAATGGATGGTTTCGGCCGTTATCCTTGTAATATTCGGCACATTAGGCGACCTAGTAGAATCAAAATTTAAGCGGGTGGCAGGTGTTAAAGACAGCGGGAGCATCATGCCGGGCCACGGCGGAATTTTAGACAGGCTTGATAGTATTATATTTGCAATACCTTTCCTATTTTTGTATTACCAAATCATAAGTTATGTTTCATAAAGAAGGAGCAAAGATCATTTTCATCGCACTGGCGATAACCGTAGGAGTTGTAATACTCTCTGACCAATTCATACACAGCTTCTGGCTGCTCAAGGCCATACAGGTCATTGCGCTTATTTTCCTGATACTCATACTGCAGTTCTTCAGGAACCCAAAACGTTATGTGGATGCCGCCGACCATGTTATCATTGCACCGGTTGACGGGAAAGTTGTAGTGATAGAAGAAGTGTTTGAGCCGGAGTATTTCAAGGACAAGCGCCTGCAGGTATCCATCTTTATGTCGCCTATCAATGTGCACGTAACGCGGTATCCGGTAAACGGACTTGTGAAATTCAGCAAATACCATCCGGGTAAATACCTTGTGGCATGGCATCCTAAAGCGAGCGAAGAAAACGAGCGCACAACGGTAGTGACCGAGAACAGTTACTTTGGCGAGATATTATACAGGCAGATAGCCGGTGCACTGGCAAGGCGTATTGTAAATTATGCACGCGAAGGCATGCAGGTGGTACAGGGTACCGATGCCGGCTTTATAAAATTCGGTTCCAGGGTCGACCTGTTCCTCCCATTGGGTACCGAAGTGAATGTTACGCTGGGCCAAAAAGCCATTGGCGGAAAAACTGTAATAGCAACTAAAGCATAATTCCATGCCCGAAAAGGACCTCGATACCCTTTTTCAGGAAGCTTACGAAAAAGCATCCAACATGCAGCAGGCCCTCCCGCAGGATGTCATGCTGCGGATTTATGCCTACTATAAGCAGGCTACGTCCGGGGAGGCGAACCAGGGTTATTACCAGAACTTCGACCTTAGGAACGCCTTCAAGATGAATGCTTGGATGCAGGTGCAGCACCTTACACCGGATGAAGCCAAACAGCTCTACATTGAGACTATTAATTCTATAATTAAATAATGACCGATATGAAAAAAGTAAAAATTTTCTTCTCTGCATTGGTAGTGATAGCCGCATTGCAGTCGTGTAAAGATAAAAATGAACTGGAAGAAGTAGTAGACGTGCCTGCTCCTGAGAAAGAAACAGCTGCACCAGCTGCGCCAATGGGGAATCCGGACGACGTAAAAGCCGAAGAAGGCCCTTTCCAGATGGCAAAACTGGGTTATGCGTATGACGCACTTGCCCCAAATATCGATGCCAAAACAATGGAGATCCATTACTCTAAGCATTACAAGAAATATACCGATGAGCTGAACAAGGCCATCAAGGGTACCGACCTTGAAAAGAAAACCATCGAGGAGATATTTGCTACACTAAACATGGAGAACAAACCTGTAAGGAATAATGCGGGCGGTTTTTACAACCACTCCCTGTTTTGGGAAATAATGGGCCCTAAAGCAGGTGGTGAGCCAAAAGGCGCACTTGCTGAGGCTATCACTAAAGACTTTGGCTCTTATGAGAACTTCAAAACACAATTTACAGAGGCTGCTACCAAGCAATTCGGTTCCGGATGGGCATGGCTTGTAGTGACAAAAGACGGCAAACTGGCCATTACCAGCACACCAAACCAGGACAACCCGTTGATGCCTGGCGCAGCAGTAGCCGGAAAGCCGGTACTAGCGCTTGACGTTTGGGAACACGCATACTACCTGAACTACCAAAATAAAAGGCCGGAATATATCACCGCTTTTTATAATGTAATCAACTGGGATGCCGTTGCTAAAAAATATGATGCGGCTTTGAAGAAGTAAAAAGGAATGCGGATGACGCGGATCGGGCGGATTTACGCAGATCAAAAATTCTTAATACATAATGATTTATCCGCCTTCGGGCGGATTTTTCTTTTATAACACCAGGAAATTTGTGAAAGCCTGTCAGATTCACATTATCAGTTTTACAATCCCTTGTAGATTTCGAAAAAAAGAATGATTTTTGGGATATTCAAAATAATACAAACACATGAAATACCTATATCCGTTAGCCTTATTACTTGTTTTGGTTTCCTGCCGGGACGAAGAAACAAAAGAATCTGTTGACAGGTCAAAAGCCGACTGGCCCTTTTATAAACTGGAAGGCAATGTAAAGGAAGTTTCTGAGAAATCTTATGAAATTGATGCTGCCGGGCAAAAAGGCGGCACAAAAAATGAAATTGCCAGCAGCCACGACAACGACCTTACCTTTAACGAAAAAGGGATGCTGGTCTCTGAAAAGCTATGGCTAAACGCTACAACCCCATTTGAGGAGATAAAATACAACGGGCGGGAAAACATGCTAAGCAAAGTGCAGTATATCAATGGGCAGATAGGAATAAAAACGGAGAACAGCCGTGATAAGTCGGGGAACATCACGGGCATCATACGCCGCAACGCAGACAATTCGCAAATTGACCGTATAGCTATGACTTACGAAGGAAAAAAGCTGATGGAGAAGAAAACCTTTAACAACCAGGACAACCCAAATGACAGGATTACTTACGTTTATGACAGTAATGGGAACCTGAAGGGCGAAAACCTTTATTTGGGAAGCGAATATGTACAGGTGAAAAACCTTTACGAATATGATGGGCAAAACAGGAAAATTTCGGAATCGCGCTACAGCAAAGACAAGCCGCTATACACAATGACCTATGGCTACGATGGCAAAAATGTTACAAAAAAGGAAACCACTGATGGCAAAGGCGTAGTGCTGAACAGTGAAAAAAGCAGCTATGATAAAAAAGGCAACCTGGTGAAACGCTATACTATCGATAATTCAGACAAATCGGAAGTAATGGATAGCTATACCTATGACAGCAAAGGAAATGTGACCAGCTGGACGATGACCCGAAATAACGCACCCGAAATGAGGGTGGTTTATAAATATGACGGGCACAATAATGCTACCGCCGTAAAAACTGTCAACGGAAAAGGAGAAATTATTGACGATCGCACCTACACCTATGAGTATGATGATAAAGGCAACTGGACTAAAAAGACCGTAACGCTTAACAATAAGCCTTTTACAGTTGTTGAAAGGAAAATAACTTACTTCCCTACCGAAGAGTAATTTTAGCAACGAATTACACGAATTTCCACAAATTTTAAATTAATATAATTTGTAGCTGGAATTTCTTTTTAAAGCTTGTAAGCAATTATCCTAAAAGTTTATACAATTCCGACTGTTCTACTGTTGGACAAGTTCCATGGCTGAAAAACAAAAAATCCCGCCGAAGCGGGATTTAAATATTTTCACTAATTCAAAAATTTGTGGAAATTCGTGTAATTCGTGGCTAAATCATTTCAGGCTTGCAAGGCTTTGCTCAATAGTAGCGATCTTAGCCAGTGCATCGGCTTCTTTCTGCCTTTCCATGGCAACAACTTTTTCAGGAGCACTGCCTACGAATTTCTCATTCGATAATTTTGCCTGTACCGATTTGAGGAAACCTTTATTATAGTTAAGCTCTTCCGTTAGCTTGGTAATCTCTTCCTCAACATTTACAGCACCTGTTACCGGGATAAAGTATTCGTTGGAACCTGCCCTGAAGGTAAGCGCCCCGTTTACTTTTTCGGCAGTATATTCCAGATTTGCTACATTTCCAAGCTTCATGATAATGCTGTCGAACTCCGCGGAAAGGTTTTCATTATTGAGTACTTTCAGGTCGATACTGTCCCTGAACGGGATGTTCTTATCCTTCCTGATCGTGCGTATTCCCGATATTACCTCAGTAGCTGTTTCAAAGCCTGCAATAAGCCTTTCATCAGCCTGTTTCATTATTGGCCATTTCGAAATGATAAGTGCCTCTTCCGGCTTCCTGTCTGCAATGTACTGCCATATCTCTTCGGTAAGAAAAGGCATGAACGGATGGAGCAGCTTCAGATTGGCTTCAAGCATTTCAATAGCTTTGTCATACGTGGTCCTGTCGATCGGCTGCTGGTAACCCGGTTTGATCATCTCGAGGAACCATGAGCAGAAATCATCCCAAACCAGCTTATAGATTGCCATCAACGCATCGCTGATGCGGTATTTTTCAAAATGGTCCTCGATCTCGGCAAGGGTTTTATTCAGCTTTGCTTCATACCAGCTGATTGCCATACGGGCAGAATCCGGCTGTTCGATATCACTTACCTCCCACCCTTTTATCAGGCGGAATGCATTCCATATCTTATTAGCGAAAGCTTTACCCTGGTTGCATAACTCCTCATCAAACATGATGTCGTTACCGGCAGAGGCGCTCAGTAACAATCCTGTACGTACACCATCGGCACCGAACTTTTCAATAAGGTCTAATGGGTCGGGTGAATTGCCCAAGGATTTGGACATCTTCCTCCGTTGGTTATCGCGAACGAGACCTGTCAGGTAAACATTCGAGAATGGCTTTTCGCCGGTATATTCATAACCTGCAACGATCATCCTCGCCACCCAGAAGAAAAGAATATCCGGTCCGGTAACAAGGTCGTTGGTAGGGTAATAGTATTTAAAATCTTTATTCTCAGGCTCCAGTATGCCACCGAAAACAGCCATTGGCCACAGCCAGGAAGAGAACCAGGTATCCAGCGCATCCGGATCCTGTTTCAGGTCGGCGGCAGTAAGGTTCTGGTTTCCTGTGCGTTCTTTGGCCAAAGCAAGGGCATCAGCTGCATTTTCAGCAACTACAAAGTCCTCTTTGCCATCGCCAAAATAATAGGCCGGTATCTGCTGGCCCCACCACAGCTGGCGCGAAATGTTCCAGTCGCGGATGTTCTCCATCCAGTGGCGGTAAGTGTTGTCAAAACGTTTCGGGTACAGTTTTACTTCTTCCGTTTCAAGTACAGCTTTTATAGCAGGTTTTGCCAACTCTTCCATTTTCAGGAACCACTGGTCGCTCAGCCGCGGCTCGATAACCGCTTTGGTCCTTTCGGAAGTCCCCACTTTATTTACGTGAACTTCGGTCTTTGCAAGGCTGCCGATGGTTTCGAGCTCGTTGGCAATCTCATCTCGAACCACAAAACGGTCTTTTCCTGCATAATGCAGGCCAAAGCTGTTTAATGTAGCATCATCGTTAAAAATATCGATGATCTCAAGGTTATGGCGCTCGCCAAGCTCTTTATCATTAACATCGTGTGCCGGAGTTACCTTCAGGCATCCCGTACCGAATTCCATATCAACATACTCATCAAAAATGATCGGGATAACGCGGTTTGCAATAGGCACGATCGCATTCTTGCCTTTCAGGTGGGTGTAGCGCTCATCGTTAGGATTGATACAGATGGCAGTATCCCCCAATATGGTTTCCGGGCGCGTGGTGGCTACGGTCACATAGTCCTCGCTGCCTTCTATCTTATATTTCAGATGGTACAATGTGCCCTGGCGTTCTTCATAATTTACCTCTTCGTCAGAAAGCGTCGTCTTCGCTTCCGGGTCCCAGTTCACCATACGGTAGCCGCGGTATATCAGGCCTTTATTATAAAGGTCTACAAACGATTTTATAACCGAAGCCGACATATCCGGGTCCATCGTGAATTTGGTACGGTCCCAGTCGCATGAAGCACCCAGCTTCTTAAGCTGCTCGAGTATTACGCCGCCATACTTATCGGTCCATTCCCATGCGTGCTTTAAGAACTCTTCGCGGGTAAGGTCGTTTTTATTGATACCCTCGGCTTTTAGCTTCGCCACGACTTTAGCTTCGGTAGCGATAGAAGCGTGGTCGGTACCCGGTACCCAGCAGGCGTTAAAGCCTTTCAGGCGCGCACGGCGAATCAGTACATCCTGTATCGTGTTGTTCAGCATGTGGCCCATGTGCAGTACCCCGGTGACGTTTGGCGGGGGGATTACGATAGTATACGGTGTCCTGTGGTCGGGTTCCGAATGAAAATAATTGTGCTTCATCCAGTACTCATACCATTTGCCCTCAGCGGCCTTAGCGTCAAATTGCGATGGGATTGTCATGATTTTTAAGTGCTTTTATTCCAAAAAAATGTTTGGTCTGGTTTTTGTAAATTACCTGCAAAAGTAACTATATAAGTACAATAAAAAAAGTGGCCTACTATTTGTACTTTAATTTAAACTGAGTATTTTTACTAAAAACAAAAAATTACCAAAATGAAACGAATTTTAGGTTTGATCGCAGTGTTAGTTATCACCGCTTCAGGTTATGCACAGTCAGGGGCTAAATTAGAGCTTAAGAATGGCGACACCATTGATTATGGCACTACCAGCAAAGAAGACGATAACGGGGTACGATTTTTTGAGTTTACCAACACAGGCGATGCGCCCCTTATTATTAAAGAGGCAAAATCTACCTGCGGCTGTACTGTGCCTAACTGGCCTAAAGAGCCCATTGCACCGGGAAAAACCGGAAAGATTGAGGTGAAATATAACATGAATCCGGGCCCTATAAGGAAAACCATCACTGTACAGTCTAACGCGGTAAACTATCCCGGCGGTACTGTGGCACTGAAAATAAAAGGCGATGTGGTTGCACAGGACCAGGTGAATGTACTGCAAAAGAAAAAAACTATAGTGAACCAGTAAGTTTACCTTGGAAATAGTATAATCAGCCCTGCTAATGCGGGGCTGTTTTATTTTGGCCGATTACCTGAATTAAACTACTGTCCAAAATTTTAACTTGGGAATCAAATTTGTGAAATTCGTGTAATTAGTGGCTCTAACATATTTATTTCTCTAAAAAAAGTTGCAAATTTGCGGCAACAACATAAAAAATACAAAGATGCCGCAAGTATCAGAAAAAGGCAGGCAAATGCCCGAATCCCCTATCAGGAAACTGGTTCCTTATTCAGAAATGGCGAAAAAGAAAGGCCACAAAGTATACCACCTGAACATTGGCCAGCCGGATATCAAAACCCCTGAAGTGGCGCTTGAAGCCATTAAGAACAACAACATACAAATCCTTGAATACAGCCATTCTGCCGGTTTCGAAAGCTACAGGAATAAGCTCGCCGCTTCTTACCAGGCACATGGCGTAAATGTAAACCCTGAAAATATTATCATAACCACCGGCGGATCTGAAGCATTGCTTTTTGCCCTTGGAAGTACCATGGATGCAGGCGATGAAGTTATCATACCTGAGCCTTTTTATGCCAATTACAATGGCTTCTCCGTTGCATCGGGCGTAAAGGTAGTACCGGTTATCTCTACTATAGATGAAGGCTTTGCCCTTCCCCCTATTGCTGATTTTGAAAAGCTGATCACACCAAAAACCAAGGCGATACTTATCTGCAACCCGGGCAACCCTACCGGCTACCTGTATACCCAGGAAGAGATACAGCAGCTTGCCGAACTGGTAAAAAAACACGACCTTTTCCTTATTGCTGACGAAGTATACCGTGAATTTACGTATGACGGTGACAAGCATTATTCGGTAATGAACGTTCCGGGTATTGAGGAGAATGCTATCATGATCGATTCGGTTTCCAAGCGTTACAGCATGTGCGGCGCAAGGATAGGCTGCATCGTTTCTAAAAATAAAGAAGTTATGGCTACCGCCATGAAATATGCCCAGGCACGCCTTAGCCCGCCAACTTTCGAGCAGATAGCCAGCGAGGCAGCATTGGATACGCCGCAAAGCTATTTTGACGAAGTTATAGGCGAATACCGCGAGCGCAGGGATACCCTGATTGCCGAGCTGAACAAGATTGAAGGTGTAAAAGTCGCTACCCCAAAAGGCGCATTTTACTGCATCGCTAAACTACCTGTAGACAACGCCGACAAGTTTGCCCAATGGCTGCTGGAAAGCTTCGACCTGGATGGTGAGACGGTTATGGTTGCACCTGCTGCCGGGTTTTACTCAACACCAAATGTAGGCCTTGACGAGATACGTATTGCATATGTACTTAAGAAAGAAGATCTTATTCGTTCGGTTGAAATACTGAAAGTTGCAATAGCACAGTATAATAGCAAATAATTTTTTTGCTGCCTTATATGAAAGCCTTTCGCATTGCGAAGGGCTTTTTTTTGCAGTTGCTAAAAATAATTTCACGCAAAGCCGCGAAGCCGCCAAGACTCAGGCCGGAGTCAGGATGGCTGAAAGGCGCAATGACATTGCTATGCAATGTTGCCAACTCCCTACTTGCGTCTTTGCGATTTACGCGAAATGTTTCTGATGAAGCAATAAGAAGCCTTATGAAAAAGCCATTAATCAAAGGTTGCTATATTTGTGAAAATAAAAACAATGGACGTAATGCAAGAGCTTCTCACCGCCATGCAAAATGCCGGATTGCAATGGACGGAGCCTGTGGAACTAAAGCGTGGCGAACTGCTGTTTTCGGCAGGCCGGGCCGATGTGCCCGTGTATCTCCTGGAGCAGGGTACTGTGCGCATCGTCTCCCAAAACGATGAGGAAACCAACACTATCCGCTTTGCATACAAGGGTTCGCTTTTTGCCGCAATGGACAATTTGATCACAGGCCAGCCTACCCTTTACACTGCGGAAGCGATCAAACAGGTCAGTATCAGATCGATCCCAAGAGCAGCGTTCCTGGACTTTATCAACAGCGACAGGAAGCATCTGGAATTATGGAATATCATTTTGGGTTACATCATTATCGGCCAGCTCGAAAGGGAAACCGACCTGCTTACCACATCGCCCCGCGAACGTTATGAAAGAGTGCTCCGGCGCTCACCGCAGCTATTCCAGGAAGTGCCGCACAAGTATATTGCCTCCTACCTCCGCATGACACCCGAAACTCTTTCCCGCCTCCAAAAATCTTGAGGCTGGTCAATATTTTATATCCTGCCAATATTGAATTTTGCACTAAAATCATCAATCATGAAAACAAGCAGTAAAAGCCTGTTACAGGAACTCGAAAAGATTACGCAGGACAACAGCAACACCGCAGCACATTTTCTTACCCTTAGCGAAGAGCAGCTAAACTTTAAGGCATCACCCGGATCGTGGAGCATACTGGAATGCCTGGAGCACCTGAACCGGTATTCTGCTTTTTACCTACCTGAATTGAGAAGGCATCTTACTACCTCAAGAACAGAAACCAACCCCATATTCAAAAGCGGGCTTTGGGGCAATTACCTGGTAAAAATGGTCATCCCGAAAGAAGGCGGCAAAAAAATGAAAACATTCACCGCGATGAATCCTTCAGGCAGCAAACTGGACAAAGCAGTAATTTCCCAATTCATCGAAACACAAACACAGCTGCTGGGAATAATTGAATCGGCAGGGTCGGCAGACCTGAATGTGGCAGGCATACCGGTTACATTCACAAAACTCATAAAGCTAAGGCTCGGCGATGCATTGCGGTTTATGGCCTATCATAACCAAAGGCATGTACAGCAGGCACAACGTATTCATTCCTAAAAAACTTTATTAGGAGCGAATGGCTTAGGCATTTTTGCAGTCCATTTTCCTGCCCTCGCCTTTATCCCGCCGAAAAAGGCGGGGATACCGGCTTGGTCGGGGCTATGAAGGAAACTATCTGAACTTTTGGAAGTCAGCTTTAACCCTGATTGTTTCGCCCTTTCAGGGCTTGGATGTGTACGCCTTTATTTTTCCCCGGGCGTTGCCCGGGGCTAGTGTATTTAACCCCGTTGGGGTTGCCATAAGCTGAATTACAAATGCCTTGCTGTAAAAGTCTCTAACTCGTAATTAATCCTCTTATACATTACAGGATTTTAAAAAATTACATCGTCAATAAACCCCAACGGGGTTACACAAATTAGCCATGGGCATCGCCCATGGTTTTAGACGGTTCTTATGAAATAGCCCTGAAGGGGCGTAACAATTCAGCAGGAGTGTAGTTCGCGTGACGGATAGAGGCGGTATCCCCGTAGCGCAGCGGAGGGGTATAGCCGATAGCCGGACGGCGTAGGCACGGAGCCGGCACGCCCAAATAAACACCCTCAAACAAAGAATGTGTGTAATTTGTGTAATCCCGCCAATCGCGGGACAAGTTTGGTGGCAAAAACCTTTATAATTTATACATTTGCACCAATCGCATTTTCATGAAAAAATTATTCTGCATAGTGTTCCTTACCGCCCTGGCCTTAGCGGGATGCAAAAAAGAAAACCAGGTTATTAAACACGCTTCGACCATTGTTGATAATTCGGTGAAGCATGCCAAAGGCCTCGAAATTTACAGATACCAAGGGTATACTGTCGTGAAGGTCACCAACCCGTGGCCGGATGCAACAGACACCTTTACCTATGTAATGCAGAAGAAAAACACGGTGCTGCCCGACAGCCTGAAGAACTATACCGTTATACAAGTGCCGCTGAAAACCGTAGTTGTAACCTCTACTACCCACATCCCTTCTCTGGAAATGCTGGGGGTTGAAAACACGCTTATAGGGTTTCCGGGGATTGATTTTATCTCATCGGAAAAAACACGGGCAAGAATTGATTCCGGCAAGGTGAAGGAGGCCGGCCAGAATGAAAGCCTGAACACTGAAGTGATGCTCGACCTTAACCCCGATGCCTTGGTTGGCTTCAGCATCAGCAGCCACAACAAGACGATGGACAACCTGCAGCAAAGCGGGATGAAAATACTGTATAACGGCGACTGGACCGAACAATCGCCCCTCGGCAAAGCCGAATGGATAAAATTCTTTGGGGCGCTGTATGGCCTGGAAGACAAAGCCGACGAACTTTTTGCCAACATCGAAAAAGAATATAATGCCGCACAAGAGCTGGCTAAAAAGGTAACTGTAAAACCCACGGTGCTTTGCGGCGCCATATACAATAATCAATGGCTGATGCCACAGGGCGGAAGCTGGGCATCGCTGTTCCTGAAAGATGCGGGGGCAAGTTACCTTTGGGCAGATTCGGATGGGACGGGCAGCCTCAGCCTTTCGTTTGAGACAGTGCTTGATAAAGCAGAAAATGCCGACTTCTGGATCGGCCCGAG
The DNA here is from genome assembly GCF_003096035.1 of Flavobacterium album. Classification (NCBI taxonomy): domain Bacteria; kingdom Pseudomonadati; phylum Bacteroidota; class Flavobacteriia; order Flavobacteriales; family Flavobacteriaceae; genus Flavobacterium; species Flavobacterium album. The sequence continues at coordinate 3,801,681 of NZ_CP029186.1, forward strand.
CCAATATACTTCTTTAAAGGAGATGACGGATGCCAATCCGCATTATGCACAATTCAAAGCGTTTAAAAACAAGCAGGTCTATTCGTTCGGCAATAAAAAAGGCGCGACCGGCGGGCTTATTTATTATGAGCTGGCACCCAACCGCCCTGATTTAGTGCTGAAAGACCTGGTACATATACTGCACCCTGAATTGCTGCCAAACCATAAACTTCAATTTTTTGAAAGGCTGAAATAATGCAAAACAGAAAGCGGAACATAGCTATTTTTACCACACTGGGCATTGCGCTGGTGTTCCTCTTTTTGGTTAATATCAGCATGGGCGCTGTAAATATCCCTGTGGGTGAAGTATTCGATACGCTGACCGGCGGCAATGCCTCCAAACCTGCATGGGACTATATAATACTTAGTTACCGCCTCCCTAAAGCCGTCACCGCGCTGCTTGTAGGTATGGGATTATCGGTGAGTGGGCTTTTGATGCAGACGCTTTTCCGTAACCCGCTTGCCGGCCCGGATGTATTAGGACTGACATCGGGAGCCAGCCTGGGAGTTGCTTTTGTAATACTGGGCGCGGGATTTTTGCCAGGCGCACTGGCAGGCTTTTTCCTTTCGCCCTATGGCATTGTTTTAGCCGCAATAGCCGGGTGTTTTTTGGCACTGCTTGCCATCCTTGTTGTGGCGCAGCGCCTTCGTGACACCATGGCGATACTGATCATCGGGCTGATGTTTTCCAGCTTTACAGGCGCAATTGTGGGGGTACTCACCTACTTCAGCACGGCAGAGCAATTGCAGAAATATACTTTTTGGGCTTTGGGCAGCCTCGGGAATTTGCCGTGGAGCACTATTATTGTATTAGGGGTGGTTGTACTATCAGGATTAATACTGTCTGCATTTTGCATTAAGCCGCTCGATGCGCTGTTATTGGGCGAGCGTTATGCGAAAAGCCTGGGCATAAACTTTAAAAAGACACGATTCATCATCATACTTTCTACAAGCCTGCTTACGGGCTGCATTACCGCCTTTGCGGGCCCCATTGCTTTTATAGGACTGGTCGTGCCCCATATTGCCAAGCTGGCTTTCCGGACGAGCAGCCACTTTACGTTGTTTTGGGCAACGCTGCTGTCAGGGGCTATCATACTGCTTATCTGCGACACGTTTACGCAATTGCCGGGAAGTGAATTTGTACTCCCCATCAACGCCATAACATCAATTGTAGGTGCACCCATAGTGATATGGCTGCTAATGCGCAAACAGAAAGGAGTATTCAGCTGATGGAAAAACAGGGAACCATATTATCTGCAAAGGATTTAAGCATCGGTTATACTTATGGTAAAAACACGAATGTTATTGCCAGCGATATTACCCTAAACTTGGCACAGGGCAGCCTTACAGCACTTATCGGTGCCAATGGAATAGGGAAATCGACATTGCTGCGGACACTGACAGGGATACAGCCGCCACTGCAGGGAAGCATTTTTCTCAACAATAAAGACCTGGCCGCCTATTCGCAAAAAGAGCTGGCACATAACCTCAGTATTGTTTTAACCGAAAGCCTCCCTCCAAGCAACCTTACGGTATTCGAATTGGTAGCGCTTGGCAGGCAGCCGTATACCAACTGGCTGGGGTCGCTGTCGGAGGAAGACCACGAACTGGTGGAAAAGGCGCTGGAACTTACGCAGACAGCACCGTTAGCACAAAAAAAGCACCATGAGATAAGCGACGGCCAATTGCAAAAGGTGCTGATAGCCCGTGCGCTGGCACAGGATACACCGCTTATTATCCTTGACGAACCTACCACACACCTTGACCTGCTGCATAAGGTAAACCTCCTGCGTCTCCTTAAAAAACTGGCTTTGGAAACCGGTAAATGTATCCTCTACTCTACCCACGACCTTGACCTGGCATTGCAGATGAGCGATGAAATCATTGTAATGGCAAACGGAAACACCATTCAGGACTCACCTAAAAACCTCATTGAGCAAAAGGTATTTGACACCTTGTTTAACGACCCCGGCATTATCTTCGATGCGGAAAAAGGCGGGTTTGTCATCCAGCCGTAAATACCTTTAACATAAGCTAAACACTTATCGGTTCCGGATTGGCTATATTTACGTATCAAACTTAAATATAACAGATCATGGGGCAATTTACAGTCAACTATCCGGGTGATAAATCTCAGCTTTTAAATAAGATAAAAAGCACCGTTGGTGATAAAGGCAAAGTAAGCGGAGACGAGCGGCAGGGAAATTTTTCAGGCGAAACGCCTGTTGGTGATTTTGAAGGTACTTATACCATCGAGGGCGATAATATCAATATTGATATCACTAAAAAGCCTTTCCTTGTTTCGACAGGGATGATAAAAGATGAATTTGAAAAAGCCCTTAAAAAAGCCTGATAATGTATAAGCTGCTCTTTTTACTGATCTCGGTTACTGCCCTGGCACAGCCTCCGAAAATGGAACTGCAGCCTTATGGATTCGATCCTATTGAGGTGACTATTCCGGCAACTCCAAACGATAAGCTTATTGAGGTGACAAAAGCATGGGTGCAGGATTACAACAGGCGCGAAAAGGGCGCTGACATTACCAATGTCACCGGCAATTCGATAACAGTGAGCGCCTTCAAAAAAAACGGATTCTTTTACAGGAACCGTGGCGAGGCTTTTGAGCATAAGATACGGTATACATTAAAGATTACCTTCCAAGAGAACAGGTACACACTTGCTTTTAACGTAGAAGATATATATGCCGATGGCGAGTCACTGGCTAAATATAAGATCCCTGACTATTTTAATTCTTCAGGAAACCTGAAAGACGGCTACACCGACCTGAAGCCTTCGCTTGAGCGCACCGTGAATGATATCGTGAACTCGCATTATAACTTTATACTGAATTTCAGATAACCTAAAAACATTATTATGGCACCAGGAGGAACAGACGACCCTAAAGACTTAGGTTCAAAAAAGATAGGGAACCAGGAAAAGCAAAGCGATAAAAATGAAGGCTTTAGCGGGGATAACCTGCCGAAGAACTATGATCCTTCTAAAGATAAGCTAAAAATGGAGCTTGAAAAGAATGAGGATGGCGATATGGAAACCGTACAGCGTGCCCGTGATGTGGATGAAAAACAGGCGCCGCCGGTAAGCCTGGACGACAAGACCACCCGCGGTGACGGCGCCGTGGTAGATAAAAGCCGCGGCACAGCCAATGAAGCGCAAGATGTAGAAACAGCAGAGAACCGCGACTTCAATTCTGATGTGGATGAGGACCGCTATCCGGCATCGCATCCGGACAACCACAAACACAGGGGAAATACGCATGTTGGTGACTCATAAAAACAACAAAAGCCGCTATGTATAAGCGGCTTTTATATTTTATATACTTTAAGGGATTATGCCAGAACCGATTTCAGGTCACCGTTCATTGCCCTTACTGCATCGGCGCTTTTCGCGAACAATGCTTTTTCTTTTTCATCCAGCTTGATATCAACAATCTCTTCAAGGCCGTTCTTACCGATAATGCACGGAACACCCATGCAGATATCTTCCTGCCCGTATTCGCCTTCAAGCAACACTGAGCATGCGATCATTTTCTTTTGGTCGTTCAGGATGCTGTCTACAAGGTAAGCCACCGATGCTCCCGGTGCATACCATGCTGACGTACCTAAAAGGCCTGTAAGCGTAGCACCGCCCACCATAGTGTCGGCAGCTACTTTGTCAAGCACATCCTGTGAAAGGAAATTCGAAACAGGGCTTCCGTTGTATGAAGCAAGCCTTGTAAGCGGTATCATAGTCGTATCACCATGACCACCAATTACCATCCCCTGAACATCGTTAGACGGCTTGTCAAGCGCTTTTGATAAATAATATTTAAAACGTGAGCTGTCAAGCGCCCCACCCATACCGATGATCCTGTTTTTCGGAAGGCCTGTAGCTTTCAGCGTAAGATAGGTCATGGTATCCATAGGGTTAGAAACTACAACTATAATTGTGTTTGGCGAATGCTGAAGTACATTCTCAGCCACCGACTTAACGATGCCCGCATTGATGCCGATAAGCTCCTCGCGCGTCATACCCGGTTTTCTCGGTATTCCCGAAGTGATTACAACCACATCGCTGTTGGCCGTTTTAGCATAATCGTTGGTTACACCGCTCACCCTTGTATTGAACCCTGTAGTAGTAGCACACTGCATGATATCCATTGCCTTGCCCTCTGCAAAGCCTTCTTTAATATCAAGCAAAACCACTTCACTCGCAATTCCCCTGTAGGAAATAACATCTGCACATGTAGCGCCTACGTTACCGGCGCCTACTATTGTTACTTTCATAATCTAATTTTGTATTTCTGGTTTGTTGTTGTTTTTAATAGTATATTGTAATGATATGTTTGCATTGACAAATTTACCAAAAGCAAGTATAGTTTGTACATCAAATCTGCCAATATTATACCTCAGCGATGCTTCGCCTATGTAATTCACCTTTGTTTTATAGATCTCATGAAGGCGGGTGTTTAGTATCTGCTGTAAAGGAAGTGTATTTTCTATAGTGCCTTTAGGGCCGCCTACTTTGTATTTAAAATCACTGGTATTCACCATAAAGCTTGCCATAACCTCCCAACGGCCAAATTCCTTTGAGCCACTCACCTGCGCCTGCCAGGTATCCACAAGCCCGTTGATGGTATTTATGCCCAGCGTACCGTAATCCGTCTTCACATCAAGGAAGCTGAATTCAACATCCTCTTTACTATACGACACCGATGCCGCAAGGTTTATTTTTTTGCTTCAAGGCTTTTGAAATACTGGCTGAAACTGTGCTTCAGGCCAACACCATATACCTGGTAATCGCTTTTTTTGAGCTTTACCTTAGGAGAATATTTTACCAAAAGATCTGTGCCATACCATAAGCCTAAAGCCCCCTGCAAATAAGGATAGGCAACCGTTTCCATATCGATGCCCTGTGGTGTTTCCAGGCGTACCGGGCTATTGCCCAAAGTGCCCGTCAAATATACCTGGTGGTCATTGCCCAACGCGGTAGGTACGGTGGCCGATGTTCCCTGCTCTAACTGGAAGAAGGTGAAATCGCTGTTATTAATGGTAAAATTCCTGTCGCGTTGCGGCGTAAAAAACACATTAGTATGCAGGCCGAACGACACCTCCCACAAATCCCTTTTCTTTGGGGTAGTTATCCATCCTGAAACCGACTGGTAAACAGCGGCATCGGTAGCGGGAGTAATGTACTTATCTGAAAAAAACAGGGCATCGTTAAGAAGATGCCCTATTTGCATTATAGCTTCCTGGTCTGCCTGCGCAGCTGCCCTGCCCGAAACCAGGAGCAAAACCGCGAACAAACCTTTCAGAAACGGCTTATGCATCAATTTTGGCATAAGCAGCGTTCTTCTCAATAAATTCCCTTCTTGGCGGAACTTCATCGCCCATAAGCATTGAGAATATCCTGTCGGCCTCTGCAAGGCTGTCGATGCTTACCTGGCGAAGTGTACGGAACTCAGGGTCCATTGTGGTATCCCAAAGCTGCTCGGCGTTCATCTCACCAAGACCTTTATAACGCTGTATGGCCGTACCGCCACCCATCCTTTCAGAGATCAGGTCGCGCTGGTTATCCGTCCATGCATATTCTTTTTTGGTTCCTTTTTTCACCAGATACAAAGGAGGTGTCGCGATGTAAACGTGACCGCCTTCAATAAGCTCTTTCATGAAACGGAAGAAGAACGTAAGGATCAACGTGGCAATGTGGCTGCCGTCAACGTCGGCATCACACATGATCACTACTTTGTGGTAACGCAGCTTTTCAAGGTTAAGCGCCTTGCTGTCCTCGGCAGTACCTACGGTCACACCAAGAGCAGTGAATATATTGCGTATCTCTTCGTTCTCGAACACTTTGTGGTGCATCGCTTTTTCTACGTTAAGGATTTTACCCCTCAACGGCAATATCGCCTGGAATGCCCTGTCTCGGCCCTGTTTTGCAGTACCCCCCGCAGAGTCACCCTCTACAAGGAATATTTCGCATTTTTCCGGATCCTGCTCAGAGCAGTCGCTCAGCTTGCCGGGAAGCCCGCCGCCGCCCATAACGGTTTTGCGCTGCACCATTTCACGCGCTTTTTTGGCAGCGTGGCGTGCCTGTGCCGCAAGGATAACCTTTTGCACAATCACACGGGCATCGTTAGGGTTTTCCTCAAGGTAATTTTCAAGCATTTCGCTCACCGCCTGGCTTACCGGGGCCACTACCTCACGGTTACCCAATTTGGTCTTGGTCTGGCCTTCGAACTGCGGCTCCGCAACTTTTACCGAAATAATGGCCGTAAGCCCCTCACGGAAGTCATCACCAGAAATTTCGAATTTCAGCTTATCCAACAAGCCTGAGCTGTCGGCATATTTTTTAAGCGTATTGGTCAATCCACGACGGAAGCCTGATAAGTGGGTACCTCCTTCATGGGTATTGATATTATTTACATACGAAAAGATATTCTCGGTGTAGCTCGTGTTATAGATAAGCGCCACCTCTACCGGCACCTCGCCTTTGTCGCTCTCCATGCTGATAACGTGCGAAACAATAGGCTCACGGTTGGCATCCAGGAAACGGATGTATTCTTTCAGTCCTTCGTCCGAATGGAAAACTTCCGATACATACTCGCCTTTATCATTCTTTTCCCTCTTATCAGTAAGCGTTATGGTAATCCCTTTATTAAGGAACGACAGTTCGCGCATACGGGCCGCAAGGGTATCGTATGAGAATTCAATGGTCTGGGTAAAGATAGTCGGGTCCGGGTAAAACGTTTGGGTAGTACCCCTTCTTTCGGTCTCACCTATCTGCTTAACCGGGTAAAGCGCTTTACCCCTTTCGTATTCCTGTTCGTATATTTTGCCCTCGCGGAAAACGGTAGAGCGCATGTGGTTGGAAAGTGCATTCACTACAGATACACCCACACCATGGAGACCACCGGAAACTTTATAGGAATCTTTGTCAAATTTACCGCCGGCGCCAATCTTGGTCATTACTACCTCAAGAGCCGAAACGCCTTCTTTTTTATGCAGGTCGACCGGGATACCACGGCCATTATCTTCAACGGTTATAGAGCCGTCCTCATTGATCGCCACACCGATAGTGTCGCAATGCCCGCCCATGGCCTCATCAATAGAGTTATCTACAACTTCGTAAACAAGGTGGTGCAAACCGCGCACCCCCACATCTCCTATGTACATCGAAGGGCGCATCCTTACGTGCTCCATCCCCTCAAGCGCCTGAATACTGTCTGCTGAATAACTGTTTTTCTTTATCTCCTCACTCATAAAAATTTGGTTCTTAAACGGATTTTAAGTTTAACGAACAAATATAAGGAAGTGAAGGCGATTATGCCACAAAACGGGCTGTTTTGGGAAGTAAGTTATTAACAATTTATTAAAACTTCCGGCCTGTTGAGGATATTTTAAAAGTAGTGATAATCCCTTAGAAAAATGGCCTTAAAATAGCGTTAGACTGCCCTGGGTGCCGTCAGTCAAATTGTGTATCAACAGATTCCCTTTTTCGTCAATATGCAGCACATCGATCCCTTCAGAAGCCAGTACATTAGCGATGAGATGTGTGCGATGGCATTCTGACGGCTTGCTTTCGCTGCACATTATGGCAAGACTGATGTTACCGGCGCAGGCTTGCTTTAACCGTTCTATACGGTCCCTAAAAAAAGGTTTGGTACTGATAACCGAATAGTCGACCCTGCCCTTTTCGTTATAACAGGTTTTGTCTTTCGGCCTGCCCCCAAGCGCATCACCCATAAAGACATAGGTAATGCCGTTTACCTCCAAAAAGCTTTTCAATGCAGCCTGCCTGTACTGGGGATTAAACCGCGAATAAGGCACCGACCGCACATCAACGAGGTATTTGATACTATAGCGGTTCAGCAATACAAGGAAATCCTCAGCTTTACGCGTGCCATGGCCAATTGTATAAAGCGGTGTCTTTTCCATATCCAATTTTACATAAAAACCCGGTCAGTTGCAAGGCTGTTAACAAACAAAAAACGCCCCGGCTCGTCGGGGCGTTTTTCTACAAACAAACAAACTAAATTCCAAAAAACCTGAAATTATACTTCTGCCTTCGCACAGGCAATTGCGGTGTCGGCATGTACGTGCGCCGCATTGGCCCTTCCGCTCGGGTCTGTATTTTCCTGCCACTTCGGTATCCATTTCCTAACCGTTTGCGCCGCGCTCACCTGCGGGAAATGCTTATGGAAAACCGACCTGTAAAAATAGGCCTCCTTGGTAACAGGTGTATTGTAAGGGAAACGCTGCTCGGCGTTTTCAAGCTCTGCGTCGGTAACCTGTGCAGAGCAATATTCTATCAGCGTATCGATCCAGCTGTAGCCTACGCCATCGCTAAACTGCTCTTTCTGCCTCCAAAGCACCTCATCCGGCAGATAGGGCTGCTCCGGGGTATCAAAGGCTTTGCGTAATATGTATTTTTCAACGCCATCGTAGGTCTTTGGCTGCTTATCTTCAGGATTGATCTTTATGGCAAGCTCCAGAAATTGCTTATCCAGGAACGGAACGCGTGCCTCAAGCCCGTGCGCCATGGTGCTTTTGTCGGCCCTCAGCAGATCGGCTGTAAAGAGCTTTTGCACCCTTTCAATGGTCTCTTTCTGGAAGTCCGATGGCGATGGCGCATTGCGGAAGTACAGGTAGCCACCAAAAATCTCATCGGCACCTTCGCCCGACAATACCACTTTTATGCCCATATCGGTAATTGCTTTCGAAAGGAAGTACATCGGCGTGCTTGCACGTATCGATGTTACATCATAGGTTTCAAGGTGCCATATCAGTTTATCCAGAATCGCTATCCCCTGCTCTATCGTAAAATGCACTTCGTGATGTTCTGTGCCCAAAAACTCTGCCACCTTGCGTGCTGCAACGGCATCCGGCGCCATTGCATCCAACCCTATAGAAAAGGAATGCAGCACCTGCCCGCTATCCTTCATCAGCCTTGCGGCGATGGAAGAAGTAAGCGACGAATCGAGCCCGCCCGAAAGCAGCACCCCGATGGGAACATCGCTCATCAGCCTTTTTTCTACGGCCTGGGTAAGGGTTTTCCGAATAGCTTCAAGATCGACAGCTTCCACTGCTTTTGATGCATCCTCCCACTGAGGCCTGTAGTATTTTACAAAACCGGTCTGCGGCGTATAGTAATGCCCCGGGGGGAAGGTAGAGAACGTTTGGCACTGGTCGGCTATCGACTTCATTTCTGAAGCGAAATAAATCCTGCCCCTCTCGTCAAGGCCGTAATACAAAGGCTTTACGCCAAGCGGGTCGCGCCCCGCAATAAAATCGTCGCCATCTATCACTACAAAAGCAAACATGCCATCCAGCAGGTTGCAGAAATCGTATCCGTATTCCTCATAGAGGTGCACGATCACTTCTGAATCCGATGTAGTGCGGAATGTATGGCCTTTCAGCACGGTATCGCGCAGCTTGCGGTGGTTGTAAATTTCGCCATTGTGCACCATCCAGGCGCTTTTAGTTCCCTGTATAGGCTGTTTGCCGGTATGGAGATCAATTACCGAAAGTCGCTCGTGGCTCAGTATGTGCCCTTTTTCTGTTACATGAAGGTCGCTTTCGTCCGGGCCGCGGTGCGACATCCTTTTTGAAAGCTGCTTAACCAATGCCTCGTCTTTTCCCTTACCGATAATTGCTAAAATTCCACACATATTGTCTCTGTTTTAAATTGGCGGCTGAACGTGCTCATCAGTTATGTTCAGCAAGACAAAATTGTATTTTTAGTTTCAATTATAAAATCATAAAAGTGTTTTCAATTACAATTTGTAATTATAAATAAACAAATTAAGCAATTAAGTAAGTTGAATAGCGGATTTCATCAGAAGGCGATTACAAATCATAAAAAAACCATCTTTAAGATGGTTAGAATTATGGAACACGGATGATGATGCTAAAAGCGGGACAGGCTGCGGATTTAGCGGATGACCAGAGATTTTTATGCAGGGCTGATATATGAAACTATTGTACCTGTTCAATTCTATATTTTGTCGTACCAACCTCAAATTCATCCCCTTCCTTCATCCCCATCATCCTCATTCCTAAAGGAGATTGCGGAGAAAGCGCTATTATGTTAATGCCTTCGATGATTATCTTTGGGAGTGCGGCGCTTACAAAGAGATAGAGGTTATTGGCTTTCACCAGGCTGCCTAATGCTATCTTAGAGTGTACGATCTCGGGGTTTATTTTGTCAAGGATGGCTTTCTGATCCAGGAACTCCTTCATCTTGTGATTGAGCTTTTCCTGTTCCAGGTGCATCATGGAAAGCGCCGTTTCGTGCTTATCGCCCGCCGAGCCTTTAGCATCATTGGAAGCATCTTCGGTAAGGGCAACGATCATATCACGGAAGGCATCGATGCGGTCTTCTGCCTGCTGTTTGTAGTAGGCGAGTGTTTTTTGTTTGAGTGTGTCCATATCTTTTGATCCTGCAAGGTTTTGGAACCTTGTAGGTATAAATTAAACGAAAAACCTGTAACAAAACATGCTACAGGCTATTATCAAACTACAAGGTTTTGAAAACCTTGCAGGTTGTTAGAAATTAAACTTATACGATGCCCCTATCAAAAACTGGAAGCCCTGCACCTGGTAGTTTACCCAACGCTCGTAGTTTTGGCCGGTAATGTTGTTCAGTTTCAGGAAGCCGGTAAGGCGCTCGTTGTATTTGTACCCGGCATGGGCGTTAAGGTCGAAGTAGCTTTTAAGGGTGACAATTTCCAGTTGGGTATTTTCGTTAAAAACCATATCCTTCCTGTCACCTACAAAGAAGATGTTCGTACCCGCATACCATTTGTCGGTGATATCCACATCAAGGCTTGCACCGCCTTTTATCTGCGGAAGGTTGAATGCTTCCTGAAGGTTTTCAGTGGAATAGCTAAAATAAGTTCCGTTAATTCCAAAATGTACTTTCTGTGAGAAATCTGCTTTCAGTTCTCCAAAGAAGCTGATTGTCTTCAGGTTGTCATATACCACACCAAAAGAGTTGCCGTTGGAATATCCCATAGCATCAGCCACAGTACCAAGTGCTGCATTATTAAGGAAAAATGCGTGATTGTCCTCATTCATATACGACCCGCGCACATTATAGGCTACTGTACTTGCCAACTTGCCTTTAAGCCCAACATAAATGTCATATTTCTGGTCGGTTGGGGCAACTATAAGCGTTGGCGAAACAAACGGGTTCTGGCTTACGAAATCGGCATACGAGTTCTGGCGCAATGTTCCTTCGGCACCGGCATAGGCTACCATAAGGTCGCCAACTACTTTATACGATGCTTTTACCTGCGGGTAAACAAATATCTTGTTGTCTGAATCATTGTTCATTTTGCCCATACTATAGAAGATCCCGGCACCCAATTGTACCGACAGGTCTTCTTTCTGGTAAAGCAGGCTTGGCTGTACGCCCAAATTAAAATGGCTGTAGCTAAGGTCGGCAAGATTAGTAATGTCTTTATCAAAAGACCCTCCCACATAATCGGCCACGAAATCGACTTTTATTTTTTCATCCATAATAGGAATATCGAGTGATGGCGTTATGAAAAAACGGTTCTCTGCCGATCCGTATGCGTCCCAAAAGCGTTTGTACTGCGCCGATGCATTATGGAAGAAACTATCCTTCGTTGCTATTTTCCCACCAATATAAAACGTCTGGTAGGTTTGCTGCGGGTCGATAGCTGCAATGGCTTCGGGCGTAAAAGTTACATAATCCAACGGAAGCCCGTACCAGTTATAGGTCTGGCGCTGGTAACCCAAATCAGTACTCCAATTGTAGCCCTGCTGGCGGCTGCCATAAGTAAGATCCAGTGCGGTGTTGTAATACTGGTCATCTAACTTTACATCTTTAATTCCGCCCTGCGATGACAGGTGGCGCAGCATCCCGCCCATGTAATCGGTATCGCTTACATTTTCGGTCACGAACAATTCGGCGTTGATGGTACCGTAATTGCCCACACCCAATGTAGCGTAGTTATTAAAGTATTTCTCTTTGGCTTCCTTGTCAACGGCGGCTGCCCTGCCCTTTGCCGGGGCAAAAGTGGATGCTACCGGGAATGAGAAGATGTTATATTTTATCTCTTCCTTTTTTGTATCCTCGTCGTCTTCGATAACAGGTGTTTCCTTTACCTTAAACGCATCCGATATGGTCGGGGTGTAGGGCTTTACCACGTTTACCACCTCGGTACCTATGTTTTCGTCCTTCTTTTGCGCGAAGGCTTCCTGCGCTCCTGCAAATGCTATCGCTATGGCTATGTATCTGAATTTGGTCTTCATGGCTTCAATTAGTTTTGGATGGATGAGTTACGTTTTGCTTCTTCGCCTTTGATGGTATCAAGCTCGGTTTGCGCTTCCTGCACTACATCAGGATAGGCCGTAAAGTTCTTGATAACGCTTTCGAGGATGTAGGTTGCCTGATAGCTGTCTTTCAGCCCGTAATAGTTCTTCGCCATAACCACAAGGCCTTTGGCACCGAAATATTTGTAACCCGAATAATCTTTTGACAGCTTTTGCACCACAGTGTTCGAAGCGTCAAATTTTCCTTCCTTATTTTTAAAATAGGCATCATAGTACATTGCCTCGGCAGCAAGCTCGCCTTTGGCGATGGTAAGCAATTTGGCGTATGCCGCTTTGGCCTTTACCTCATCATTGGTTTTTATGGCCGAACGTGCCACGATGATCTGTGCATCGCTTTTCACCCTGTCTTCCGTTTTGCTGTTAGCCAATACTTTCTCGGCGTAAACCACCGCATTAGCATAATCTTTCCCTTCATAGTAGCCTTTCATCAGGTTGGACTGGGCAAAGGTCACGTTCTGCGGGAAGTCGGCCTCCGTTTCCAGCCTTTTCAGTACCGGGATAGCTTTTACATAATCGTTTTTCTTCAGGTGGATATCCGCCAGCCTTACCAAAGCCTGCTCTGTAAACTCACTCCTTGGCTTGGAGATCACGAACTCATAATGCGGAATGGCATTGGCTTCAAGCCCATCAGCATAATACGACTGCGCGAGGTAGAAATTCGCTTTAAGCGACGAAATACCATTCGGAAACTTGGACACGTAGCTGCTAAGGGACGATATAGCCTGCTTGGTATTGTTTTGCAGGTACTGCTTTTCGGCAGCCTCAAAAGCGGTGTTATCAAGGTCGGCATCGCTGATATCAACGAATGTCAGGGTCTTTACCCATGCGGCATATTCGTCGGTACGGCCGTTATCTACATAAATAAGGCGTGCGGTTTCTACGGCTTCCATAGCTTCGGGAGTGTTCGGGAACTCGGCTACTACTTTTTTGAACTTGGCAAGCGCCTGGTCATCCTTTTCAGCATTGTAATAAATAAGCGCCTGGCGCATGATCGACTTACTTACATACGAGCTCGTTTTGTATTCGGCAATAAGCCTGTCGTAGGACTGTATGGCTTTGTCGGTCTGCTTTTCGGTTACATATGTGTTGCCGAGTTCGTATAAGGCATCATCGGCATATTTCGATTTTGGATAGGTCTGAACGAATTTCGTCAGGTCTTCTATCTTCTTCTCGTTCCTTCCCACAAACCCGTAGCTGATACCTTTTTGGAACAGTGCATAATCTGCATCAATGCCTTTCATGTCGATAGCCTTGTTGTAGGCTTCCATTGCCGGCCAGTACTTATTGGTTACAAAATTACTGTCGCCCAAACGGAGCAATGCATCGTTAAGGCGCACTTTATCATCTTTGTTTACAGCCACATAATCGCCAAAATGCTTAGCAGCCTGCTCATATTCTTTCAGCTTGAAATACGCATAAGCGATATTGTAGTGGATATTTTTATACTCAGGTGTGGTCTTCGCCTCGTTCATACCCAGGAACTGCTTGTAGCTAATCAACGCCTCATTGAACTGGTCGAGGTTGTATTCGGTTTCCGCTTTCCAGAATGTTGCACGTGCCGTGATCCTTGGTGTCCTTTGCTCTGCAAGCGATTTTTTGAACAATGCCAGCGCTTCCTGGTGCCTGCCATCCGTAGCAAGCTCCATACCGCGGTAGAATGTTACCTTTTGGTAGGCTGCCCTGTTCTCCGGCGACTTGTTCTTTTCAAGAAGTACCAAAGCTTCGGTATAGTTTTTAGACGTGATGTACGAATCTATAAGCAGGTTTTGAATTTCCTGCTTAAATGGCGTTGCAGGGTATTTTTCGATGAAGTTGCCTAATACCTCAGGAACACTTTGGTACGGGTTTCCTATCTCGTAGCTCAACTTGGCGTAATTCAGGTAAGCATCTTCCTGTATCTTCGGCTCGAACTCCATTTCCGAAGCATTTTTGAATGCATTGAGCGCCTGCTGCTTGCGGTTAGTCTTTAGGTAGCTTTCGCCCAAATGGTAATAGGCATTCTGCGCCACGGCATCGTTTCCGCCGATTATCTTGTTGAACTCGGTTATAGCGTTCTCATAGTCGCCCTGCTTGTAATAAGCATAACCCAATTGGTAGAAGTCGGTATTGCTCCATTTTCCCTTTTTGCCTTTGTAATTTTTCAGGTACGGGATCGCCTTGTCGTACTGCCCAAGGTTGAAGTAGCTCTCCCCTATTATCTTGGAAAGCTCCGACTTTTCATTAGCATCACTTTTCGGCAATTGTGGCACGCCAAGGTCGATTGCTTTTTGGAACTGGCCTTCCTTGAACGCCATATCCGCCTGGAAGTAGGACATCTTCTCGCTGTATTTTTCCTTGTCTTCCACCTGCTCAAAATACTGGCTGGCTTTCTTGTAGTCATCGCCTTCATAAGCCATGAAGCCAAGGTAGTATTTGGCCTGCGAGCCGTATTCCTTAGAGTCTTTTACTTTCAATAGGTATTTATCGGCATTCTTTTTGTCGCCTGCGCTAAAGTAGCTGTAGCCTTTCTGGAAATTGTATCGGTCGCGGTCGGTATTGCCAAGGCTTCCTTCATCCACCTTGTCATACCATTCAAGCGCCTCTTTATACCTCCCCTGGCTGAAATTATGCTGAGCCACCTCTACATACGCCTGGTTTTGCTTGGTGCTGGTAGGGTAATCTTCTATAAAATCCTCCATGAGCTCACCGGCATTCTTCTGGTTGAGCTTTACCGCACTGGTAGCTATGTAATAGGCACAGTCGGCCTGCACTTCCATGTCCTGGTTTTCGCTTTTTGTTTTCTCAAAAAGTATCTGTGCAGCCTGGTACTGCTTATCGTTATAAAGCGCAACGGCTTTGTCGAAATCCTTCAGCTGGTGGGTATAAATAGCCGACTGCTGGGCCGAGAGGGTGAGCGCGTAAAGCGGTACCAAAAACGGGAGAGACTTTTTAAGTATGCGCATAGTTCGTGTTTTTGTGTTGTCCAAATATATCAGTTCCTTAGTATTTAACGGATGCCTGCAGGGTTTAGTATAAGCCGCCTCCCCCAAAAAAGAGGCATCCGCAACGCCAAACTTACGAATATACAAAGCCTGTCTCAAAGGCTTTAATTTATTATTAACGAGTATTTATTAACAATTGGTTGTGGATAACGAAGAAAGCTTAGCCACGAATTACACGAATTTTCACTAATTTTTAAACACTGTTTTAGAGCATCAGACATGACATATCTTTAAAAAATTGTCAGTTCTTGTTGCTAATTAACATCCTATATTTGTATACTTTAATTTGTGAAAATTCGTGTAATTCGTGGCAAAAAACTCTTACCCTTACTAAAAATAAAATTTTGAATACCGCCGTTATCTTAGTACTTTTACCAAAACAAACACCCATACGATTATGTCCCAGCCCGTACTTTCGCTTCAAAATGTTACTATATATCAGGATAGCAATGCTGTATTATCTGATATCAGCCTTGAGGTAAACCACGGCGAGTTCCTTTATTTAATTGGGAAAACCGGTTCGGGGAAAAGCAGCTTCATGAAACTGCTGTATGCCGACCTTAAGCTCAAGGAAGGCGAAGGCTCGTTTGTGGACTATGACCTGAAAACCCTGAAGGAGCGTGACATACCGTACCTCCGCAGAAAGATAGGAATCGTATTCCAGGATTTTAAACTGCTGCCGGACAGAAGCGTGTTTGATAACCTGCACTTTGTACTGAAGGCCACCGGCTGGAGCGACAAAGAAGAAATGAAGGTAAAAATAGACGAAGTGCTAGACAAAGTAGGCATGAGGAATGTTTCCAATAAAATGCCGCACCAGCTCTCCGGTGGTGAGCAGCAGCGTATTGCCGTGGCCCGCGCCCTGCTGAACGACCCTGAGGTTATCCTTGCCGATGAGCCTACCGGAAACCTGGACCCGCAAACCAGTGTGGAAGTGATGCAACTTCTCCGCGAGATCAACCAGAATGGTAAGACCATCATCATCGCTACGCACGATTATGCCCTGCTGATGAAATTTCCATCGAAAACGCTTAAATGCGAGGACGGGACAATATTTGAGGTGGTACAGCGGACGGTTTAAGGAGATTGTTGGACTGTTGGATTACTAGAGTTTTAGATAGCAATAGCATAAATAGCAAAGGCTGCCAATTGGCAGCCTTTCTCAGTTTAAAATGAAAAGAAATTAATCTTTTATCAGTTTTTGGGTTTCAACTTTACCATTAATCGTGGTTACAGTTACAGCGTAGAACCCATCAATATAATCCCTGACAGGAAGCTCAAAACTATTAACTTTTTCATGAAGGTCTCTGTTGAATATTACCTTACCATCTATCGAGGTTATCATTATACTTTGAATAGTATCCGTAGCAGATATTGTAATCATCTCAGAAGCAGGGTTTGGAGAAAGAATGAAGAGTTTACCATCTTTCAACGAGAGGACTTCCTGTGTTTCATCTGTACCAATATTAGTCCTATGGATTGCAGTACCGCTTGAGCATCCTTCAATATATGCCCTAAATGAAGAACCATTCACACTACGGAAACCTGATGTTAAAACAACCGCCTGCCCAGCGTGGTATGTGGCCATTACTCCACTACTTATTACATTTGAGGCTGTGATGGTGTATTCTGCTTTACGTAAATCAGTTTCTGATGTTACATTATTAGCCGCTGTCAGCGTAATATAATCGGGGCAATTATTCAAAAATGGAATTAACTGAGGCAGCTTTCCGATAGCATAATTATTTAGATAAGCATAATTTGTCTTTACAGACGATGATGAAAATGAATCGGGATTATCAATTTTATGTATATATTTATTTTTATTTAAAGTGCTTGAGGTAGAACTTATAAGTAAATTATTGTACCTATCCTTCTGTAAATATGAAAATTGAGCTGAGGCTGTTGTGGGATTATCGAACTCATATAACAATCTAGCTGGATTAGATATACTTGTTAAATCCTTAACCCATATTTTACCATCGCCGCTTGAGGTATTAGGATATATATAGTAAGTTACAAAATACGCTTTTTGCATATCCGGGGAGAGCTCAAAATTATAAGCAATATTACCTTCTACGGTAATAGATTGATAATTTGAAAATTGACCAGTTGCATTATTAAAATCAAGCTTATAAAATTTGTGACTATGATATACTGGATCATTAAGCGTCAAACCTATTCCTGACGATTCTAAAGCATATAATTTTGCAGTACTTTCGAAAGTTGCTACCCTAAACATACTTCTCGCCCTTCCTTCTACTAATCCTGAAGCCGGCTCAATGTACGGTCCGAAACTGTAAACTGTATTTGCAGCAAATGAAGTTATCACTGGCTCAGAATTTAATCCTGTAGCATCGATTTTATAACTTAGCAAACTATTTTTATCTTGAACTATAACCCAATATCCGTCATTAGTCGAATTTTTTGCAAATGTTAAAGGACTATAAGTAAATGGATGTTGTAATAATAGACCTCCACCATGTAAGCCTTTTGTATAATTGTTAAATCCTCCATCAGCCGAGTAAGGAGACGAATTAATATAAACTACTTCTCCAAGGCTATTGCTTGCAAAATCTACTTCTGAATATACATAAAATCCTTGACTGGGATTGCCACACATGCAGTTAAATTCTTCCTGCCTGAAAATATAAAATTTATTATTATTCCCCGGATGAGGAACAATTATTGCCTGTTGATCCGCTGAGGCATTCGTGCCAATCAAACCATTTGTCATAACTTGATGATTTTTATTCCAAACAGTAGCCCCATCAGTATAAAATAATAAATCTCCATTTGAATCACTAATTGTTGCTAATCCATATCCTGTAGCTGTAGAAATTGAATTAACGATGTTGGGATTCGTCGAAAAATCCAGGTCTGCATGTCCTAATTGCCAGTGATTATTCTCATTTTGTGCAAAAGCCGATAGACAGGTTAATAGCACAATTAAATATACGTTTTTCATAATTCTAAATTTAGATTAAACGTATATTATTGTTTTGCTGCTAAAGCTTTTACTACGGCTTTTAGTTCGTCTATTTCTTTTTGCTGCTTTTCTAATTGGCTTTTTTGAGTTTCAATCTGTTTGTTTTGCTCAATAGCATAAAGTGTAAGCTCCTCAATTTTCTCCTGGTGTATCTTAGCCATTTCGCCTACTTCAATACCATCAGCTTCTACAGTTTTAGCAGAAGGTACATTTGGTAAGTGTCCATTTTTAGCAATATATTGCTCTACTTCAGATAATGCGGGTAATTTGTAATCGTTTGCAAAAACGTAATCGGCCCATGTTGTAGCGACACGTACCTCGTCTGTCAATATACCACCTTTTACAAATAGCCTGTATGCACTTACACTGACACCACCCACAGTAGTAGGAAAACCATCTCCTGTTGTCAATGGCGTATATCCCCCAATAGCTATTTTGTTTGAAGAAAAATCACCGTAAATCGTTGGGCTTAAAGTAGTAGAATTAGCAATATAGAGTTTATTATTTACTGCTGATAAGCTTGTATTATTTCCCGAATTAGCTCCTATAAATACATTCCCACTACCTGTATTGTACTGACCTGATACAAACCCTAAATAAACGTTCGCAGTTCCACTTACATTTGTGGTTCCTGCTCCATGGCCTATGTAAAGGTTAGCATTACCATTAGTTGTAGACCCACCCGATCCTGTTCCAATACAAATATTATAACTTCCTGTTGAATTGTTGTATCCTGATTGGACACCAACGAAAACGTTAGACTCTCCTGTTGATATTTTATAACCGGATCCGTATCCAAAAAAACAATTATTACCGTTTCCTGTGCTTGCTCCAAATGAACCTGCCCCACTTCCTACAAAAGTGTTGTTCTGCGCGGTAGTATATTTACCCGCCTGGTAACCGATATATACTGTTGCTGTCGTTGTGTTTTGGAAAGCTCCATTTTCGTTTCCAAGTCCGGTTTCAGTATTAGTTTGCACTATTTGACCATTTGCTGTAATTCCTGCCAGTAATAATCCGGCAAATAAAAATCTTGTTTTCATAAAATATATTTATTGTTTTTTGTAAATATATTATATAAAATTAACCAATATATGTTAATTATGTTAAATAATTATGAATTTAAATTCATTAAATAGATAATTTTAATTATTTTGTAATTATTTTTCATCTTTCTTATAAACATGCGGATTTTCTTTGACTCCCTTCTTAAAAATTTTGCGTAATCCCATCCGTAATGCAGCATCGAGGCGAAGCAGGGCATCGGTAACTTTGTTCTCCGGCCTGCCACGGAAAGAGGTGACATGGAAAGTATCGGTTTGCTGTAATGGTTCTTTTGAAAAATAATAATTAGAAACACAGCAGCGTAACCCTTCATATATTACCGGGGAAACTGAGTGCAGCGACTTGTTGTGCGTAGCCATAACTGCCAGCCTGTTGAACTTACTGTAAATGGTGACCTGTTTTTGGCGCATGCCATCGGGCCATAATTCCAGGTTGCCGCCATATTCTTCATTCCAGTCGGTTGTTACATAATACAATAGGTTGAGCACGCGCCAGCGTTCGCGGTCCTTATCATGCGAGTTATCGAGATGCGGGTTAAGGAACTGCTTATACCCCATTGCCGAAATGCCGCCTGCATACAAATGCTCATCGGGCATAATACCTGACAGGCCGCATATTTCCGATACTACATCCACTATCCTTTTGTCCTGGAACGCATAAATGATCTCTTCGAGCAGGGGGTTGTATTTATTCATCTGGGCGGCAACATATTTGTCTTCCCTGATACTTTTTTTGTGCACCATCTCTCCGGCGGGCGGAAAAGCGCGGTATATTTCGGTAGCCATTTCTTTCGGCAGCAGATCGTCAAGAAAAAAATAGCCTATTGCAGTGCTGCTTTTTGCGTATTGTACTTTTAATGCTTCCTTGTTCTCTTCGAGCCTTTTAAGTATTACATCAGCGTAGGATTTCCTATCCATGGTAGCGTAGTTTAATTTCCCAAAGATAAGCCTAACATCTGTAAAATATGTTTTTGCCCCGTGCGATTTTACTACATTTGCACAAATGCTTTCTATACTCATCCCTACATATAATTACGATATTACCACGTTGGTAAACCTCTTGCACGATCAATGCACAGCTGCAAAAATCACGTTTGAGATCATTGTGGCAGATGACCTTTCCACTGTTGCATACAGGGAAATCAACAAGGTTATCGTCAAATTTCCGTATTGTACCTATATTGAAAATCTGGAAAACCTGGGGCGCACGCTTACACGCAAAAAGCTTGCCGATGCCGCAACCTATGGGGCACTGCTTTTCCTTGATGCAGATGTAATGCCTGTTTCGGATGATTTTATAAAAGGTTATTTGCCATTTATCGGTTATCAAGGTGTTTTCCTGGGAGGGATCGCTTATAAAAATGATACAGTTGACAGCAATACCATCCTTCGCAGAAAGTATGGCCGTTACAGGGAAGAGAAAAGCGCGGTTCAAAGGAATAATTTCCCATACGGTAATATCCTGTCGGGAAACATGCTCATCTCCAAGCATATTTTTTTAGAGAACAATTATCCTGACCGTGCCAACCTGTATGGTATGGACAATTTTTTCGCTTACAGGCTTTATAAAAATAAGGTTGCTGTCACCCATATCGATAATCCCGTCTATCATCTCGGCCTGGAATCTAACGCGCTTTTCTTTGAAAAATGCCTGGAATCGGTAAGGAACAGGAAAAAGTTGCTTGCCTCAGCTGAACGTATTGAAGCTATTAATTCTTTACTGAAGCATTATAAAATGCTGGAGCGTTTTGGTTTGGTTCCGGTCGCAGCCCTGTTCTTCAGGATGGGCGAACCGCTGCTGAAAAAAATGATACTCAAAAAAGACCCTAACCTTTTTTGCCTTGATATTTACAGGTTAGGCTATATTTGTTCTTTAAAGTGAAGCAAATGCCTTATTTTTCGGTAGTAATACCATTATATAATAAAGAGAACTATATCGCCAAAACGCTGGATAGTGTGCTGGGGCAAACATTTACAGACTTTGAGGTCATTATTGTAAATGATGTTTCTACCGACAACAGCCTTGCAGTGGCGCAAAGATTTACAAATGATAGAATTCGGATTATATACCATGAACAAAATAAAGGGCTTTCCGCTTCAAGGAATACAGGTATAAAAAATTCACAAGCTGAATTCGTAGCTTTTCTTGATGCTGATGACCTGTGGCAGCCGCAATTTCTTGAAAAGATATTTGAATTGACAGTAAACTATCCCAATGCAGGGCTATTTGCTACAAAATACGACATGCTATACCCTAACAATATTCTGATTGATAGTCATTTACCACTAAAAAATGGCATAATCAAAAATTTTTTCGATAAAGAGCGCAGGCAGCATATTTATTGTTATTCCTCCATTTGCATTAAAAAAAATGTTTTTGAAAAAGTAGGAATGTTTGACGAAAAGATAACTATGGGAGAAGACGTTGACTTTAATGTCAGGGCAAATTTGGATTATCAATTAGCTTATTTTAGTATTCCCCTGGCATGCATAACTGTGTACTCCGAAAATCAAATAACGCATTCGTCTCTGAAAGGTAAGGTCATTATGGACCACAACAAATATGAGCGTGAAAACCCCAATAATCAGGAACTGAAAAAATACCTCGATTTTCACCGTTATACCATGGCAAAAAGGTATAAAATGGGTGGCAACATAGATGACTACAGGACATTACTTAAAGCGATCGACCTAAAAAACCTCAACTATAAGCAACGTATACTCCTGATGGTTCCCGCGTTTGTGTTAAGGCTTATAAAAAAAATAAAAGCGCAGTTGCACAAAAGGGGGCTTAATCCAACAAGTTATTAGAATTCAAATAGCTGATATACTCATCATAATTTCTCAGATAATCGCCTTCATCATATACATCTGAGGCGAGTACCAGACAAACTGCCCCGGGGGAAAAATTTTTCAGTTCGCTCCAGATATTGTTTTTTACCAATAGACCTTTTGCAGGGTTGTCAAGGAAAACGGCCAGTTCATCTTTGCCGTCTTTCATCACCACCTCAAAGCTGCCTGATATCGCAATGATGAACTGCTGCAGCGTTTTGTGCGCATGGCGGCCCCTTGTAGCTCCATCGGCTATGTCATACAGGTAAAAGACCCTTTTTATTTCGAAGGGGATTGTACTTTTTTCAATTATCCCGACATTGCCCGTAGGGTCTTCAACTTTGGGTATATCAATTATTGTTAGTTGCATTCTCTATTAATTAATTTTAAGGTATTCCATCCAGGACTTCCCTACATTTTCCATCGAAAATTTTTCAATGCTTTTTGCAGCATTCAATTTACATACATTGTATAGGTTCTTATCAAGGTACATACGGTTAATACCTTCTGTGAGCTTATCAAAATCCTGGTCTTCAATCAGCAGGCCATTTTCGCCATCATCAATAATCTCCGAAGGTCCTGTAAAGCAGTTAAAGGCCACAACCGGTGTCCCGCAGGCCAGCGATTCCAGGACTACATTTGGCATACCCTCAAACCTGCTCGACAATACAAAAAATAATGCCTCGCACATATACACATATGGATTTTGCTGAAAACCCTCAAAGACGATTTTATCTTTAAGCCCAAGACTTTTTGCCAGTTCTTCCAGCTGAGCTTTTAAAACACCTTGCCCAAGCAGCATTAGCTTAACATTATTCGCAGGGAGTACAGAAGCAGCATAAGCTTTTATAAGTTTATCAAATTGCTTGACGTTATCGTCACTCATCCTTCCCGCAGCGATAATATAACTGAACTTTTCCGGCTGTTTACCCTCACTCAGCCTTCTGTTTATATAGTCGGTATCGATAGGGTTATAAATGGCAGCAACATTCTTCAGCCCGTGCCGGTTTTCGATATATTCCTTCATCTTGCCGGTTATGGCTATTACACCGTAGCTTTTACCATATATCGCTCTGGTAAGCCATGATTGCACCGGCATGTACCAATCTATATTGGAGCTCCTAACCGTATATACCGATGGCACAGTGAAAACAAATTTTGCAATAAGCCAGTCCTGTAAAAGCTTTCTCCGCATACGGAAGTCTATAATATAATCAAAACGGTGCTTTCTAACATATTTCCAGAGGATGCGTAGCCGTCTGAATTTATTGTAAAAGCCATTGGCATTATCCTTTTCCTTCCCCAGGTTTAGCAATTCCCCGGCGTAGCTGTAGGTCACGATATCCTGCACAATAACATTATGCACCTCTATACCCTGTGCTGCAAAATACCTGGACAATGCTGCATGGGCTTTTTCGGCGCCACCACCGGAGAGCATATCACCTACCAGGCATATTTTAGTTTTACGGGGTTGCAACATTTGGTTTTATTAGCTACTTTTCACGGCAAATATAAACATTCATGAGGATTTTACTGATAGGTGAATACAGCAGGCTGCACAATTCCTTAAAAGAAGGCCTTGTTGCTTTGGGGCACGAGGTAACCCTGGTAGGAGATGGAGACGGCTTCAAGCAATTCCCTGCCGATCATACAATCGATGCTGCCATTAGTAAAACAAAGCTCATCAACCTGCCCCGGCAGGTTCTTTTCAGGCTTTTTAGATATGACATAGCGGCTATTGAGCGCGGCCTGCGGTTTTATTTTTTACTCAGGAAGCTTAAAGGCTATGATGTGGTACAGCTTATCAACGAAGCACCCATCAAAACCACAGCTGCTTTTGAAAAGACCCTTCTCGGCAGGCTAACGGGGCAGAATGGAAAAACGTTCCTGCTATCCTGCGGTGTGGATTATATTTCAGTGAAGTATATGCTCGAAGGCAATTTCAGGTATTCTTTGATGGATCCTTATTATGCCGATGAAAGCCTCCTCCCGTATTACCGCTACATACTTAACTACATTGGAAAAAAGCATAAAAAGCTACATGACTTTATATTCTCTAAAATAAGCGGTGTCATAGCCAGCGATATGGATTATGTACTGCCGATGAAGGGCCACCCACGATTCTTAGGGCTGGTGCCGAATCCTGTCAACCTGAAAAAAATGGAATATCAAAAATCTGTAATTACAGATAAAGTAGTCATCTTTTTGGGAATTAACAGAGGTACCTACCACAAAAAAGGCATCCCTTTCTTTGAAAAAGCACTGGAGATCATAACGCAGAAATATGGCAACAGGACAGAGATAATCATAACCGAGAACATTCCGTACAACGAGTATATAAACCTTTACAACAAAGCACATATTCTGCTGGACCAGGTGTATGCCTACGACCAGGGATACAACGCGCTCGAAGCCATGGCGAAGGGCAAGGTTGTATTTACAGGCGCCGAAAAAGAATTCTCCGATCACTATGGCTTGACGGAAAAGGTGGCCATAAATGCACTGCCTGATGTAGACTCGATAGTGAACGAACTATCCTACCTGATAGAAAACCCCACGGAGATACTAGCAATTGGCAAACGAGCAAGGGCTTTTATCGAAAAAGAGCATGATCATATTGCTGTGGCAGGGAAATATCTGGAGAAGTGGGGCATGATGCTGTGAAACTTATTTTCCATTATTTATGACAGGTTTATTTAAAAAAGCAGGAAGTATCTTTTTACGGGAAAAAATCAACAACAGTATCAGAAAAATAAGAGAAGTAAAGGTATGCGCCATAACTGCACCTTCACTTCCATATCTTGCAATAAGAAAATAACTGGAAACATAAAGTATTGTGAAGGAAACTAGTTCGAATGCGATAAACGACCGGGTCATTTTTTTTGCTATCAGTTCATAGCCCAGAATCAGGCTGCAAACCTTAAAAAAATCTCCGAGCAGCTGCCAGAAAAAAAGACCTTCCATGGCCATGAATTCTTCTGAAAATAATAGCTGTACAATGAAATGCCTGAGAAAATAAACGGCAATAAGACCGGCAGCAAATACAGGTACTATCCCTTTATAATAGCTCAGGAATATACTTCTGGTTTCATCGCGGGAATTTGCCGTAGAAAGTTTGGGTAAAAAGTAAACTGTAAGTAGTGTAGTTGAAAACATGAGGTAAAAAACCGATATACGGTTGATCGATTCCCAAAAACCGGCTTCCGAAGGACTGAAATTCTCCATAAGGTTATTCCGTATAGAGAGGAAAACAAAAGGCCCAAGTATAGCAGAAATAATACTCATTTGGCTATAAGAGAATAACCCACGCAGAATGGTACGATCAAAATATTTCCAGCGCAAAAAAGGAAATCGCGGAAATGTACGGTACAGCAGATAAAAAGAGAACATAAACAAAAGAGCCGGGTATACTATGAGTCCCAGTAAAGCACCTGTAATACCAAGTTTCCATATCATCAGCGCCGATAATAATACTCCGGTAGCATTGCCCCAGATATTAATGCCTATCACCTGTTTGTATTTGCCAAGGCCGTTCAAAACAGCCATAAACACAAGGTTGCCCGTATACCATGGTAAGGAAAAGGCCAGTACTTTAAAGACCCAGCCGTACTCACCTGTTCCAAATATCTTTTCTTCCCAAAAACCCGACAGTACAAGCAAAATAGAGCTTAGCAAAAGGATAGTAAAAAAAATGGATATAAAAACCGTTGCCAGTGTGCGGTAAAGCTTTTGCTCATCGTTAGCATGTTGGGCAGTATATTTTATAATTCCATTCTGGAAGCCAAGTGTAGAAAAAGAATCCAGACCTGTAAGGAAGTTGCGAAGGTTACCGGTAAGGGCCATTCCTGCAGGGCCTATAAATAGGGCTACCATTTTTGAAGCAAGCAACCCCCCGGCAATGCGTACAAGCACACTAACGGAATTCAGCGATGTTACTTTAAATAATTGCCCCCTATATATATTTTTTATTTTCAATGCTTTAGCGCTAGAGGTTTTATTACCCTGGCCGGATTGCCTGCTGCAATTACATTTGGAGGAATATCTTTTGTTACAACAGAACTATTGCCTATAACTGAATTCTCACCTATTGTCACGCCTTTCAGAACTATAACATTGGAACCCAGAAATACGTTTTTCATAATATGAACTTCTTTAACGGGGGGATTAGCTTCATTTCTCCTCAAAGGGTCCAAATGATGGCTGTCGGTATCTGTTATATAGCAGTTTACACCAATAAGGACATTGTCTTCTATTACTATTTTTTTCATTGCGACCATAGAAAAGCCATTATTTATAGCTACATTATTTCCGATAATGATCTGTGATGCAGAGTTTCTTGCTTCAACGTAAGTATAGTGCGAAAAGTAATTTGGGGAATTGACAACCCCGATCTGTACATCATTGCCAAAAACTATCTTTCCTTTTCCTTTCAATAATAATGGATGATACAGCCTGGGGGTACCTTCTGTTGCTTTACAATCAGAAAGCAATTTATACTTCCAAACCCTTAAAGAGGCAAAATAAAACTTTAATCTGTCGACAATACCCATTCAGCTAAATTAAGAAATTTTCCAAAAGATTTCGAGAGTAACTTTGAATAGTGCTGTTATATGTATTTTTATATAATTCAACTTTATTTTTTATAGCACCAATGAGTAGTAATCATGGTTATAGACGGAGCAACCCAATTCTTCTTTCTGTTTTAGCAACCCTTTATTATAAGTCTTTCCCTGGTTTTCGTTTACGGTTCCCATGTCAAAATAGCGACGCTTTTCTTTATATTCAAATATAAGCGTAATAAAAAGATAGTCTAGCGCTCTCATCTCTTCTCCCTTAGCCGTTGTAGCGCCATACTGGGATTTTACTACATCGCCGAAATCGAATAATGTTATCCCGGCAAGTATTTCTCCATCATAATAAATATTATACTGTACAATATTTGATGGAAACCTATTGTGGAGCATTGCGATTTCCTTTTTAGTGTGTACAGGACGCGCACTATACTTTTCTTCCAGTCGCGGAATCAATACACTATCCCAAAAAAGCTCAAAATCATTATCCTTTTTTATTTCAAAACCCAGCAAAGCTAATTTCCTGAAATTCTTCATTTTGCTTTTGGAAACAGACAGGCTTTCAGAATAATTTATTGCAAGGTTCATATCCCTCCTGCAAAGGGTTGCTCCTTTTTTAAACAGCAGGTAATTCATTTCGTTTGCAGGCTTCTTATGATAGATAGATATAACCTGTTTTATGGTTATAGTATTAATCTGCGAGTTTTTAAGATATGCTGTTATAGCGTCAAAAATATGTTCTATATAATTAACGCCAATACTGTCCGCCAAAATAAGCCCCCCATACGTCAGCCCCTGATGCGAATGCACCTCTTCACCTGCTTTGTTGGCCGGAAACACCGCAACAAGCTTATTGCCGTCAAAGGCCAACAGCGAGAAATCTTCAAAACGGTCGCTATGGTATTCCATAAAATCCCGGTGGAAAAGGAATGTGCCGTTCTTTGACTTTTCTATAAAGTCATTCCATTGGCTGTAATGCGACGCGTCGTATTTTTTTATGCTATACATGGGCCTGGTCTTCAAGCCGGTTATCTGTTCGCGTGGCCCGTTTTGAAGAAGGGTAAAAATAGAAAAATATTGCAGTACGTCCTACTATACTGTATATATTATTAAACAGTGTTGTTTTAGTTAAAAAATTGGCTTTAAGCAAATAATTGTTAATTTTAAGCAAAAAAAGAAAATTGCCGTGAAACAAAAATTACTCACCTTACTATTGGCGTTGATTGCTTTCAGCTCATATTGCCAGGACATTAGCCTGTACCAGCAGTTCAATGGCCGGTATGATTTTACTTTTGTCGGCAATACGCTCAATCCTGCCGAAAATAACCCTACACCCACATGCACTATCAATACGTCTTCCTCAGCCAGCCTCAACCTTAGCGCCGGAGATAACATTATTGGCGCCTACCTGTACTGGGCAGGTTCGGGCACAGGGGATTTCGACGTACAGCTCAACGGGCAGCCCATAACGGCGAGCCGGCAGTTCCCGCTCAACGCACTTAATATCGATGGCAATACCAGGCCTTACTTCAGCGCTTTTGCCGATGTGACCGCACAGGTTCAGGCTACAGGTAACGGCAACTATACCTTATCTGACCTGGACCTTACTGCCGTTGTGGCCGACCCTTTATATTGTGGCAACAAGACCAATTTTGGAGGATGGGCAATTATCGTGTTTTATTCGAATACCAACCTTCCCCTCAACCAGCTGAACCTGTATGACGGCATGCAATATGTGCCCAATTCGATAAATATTACCCTGCCGAGCCTTAACGTAATAGACAACGTTGGGGCTAAAATAGGCTTTCTTGCCTGGGAGGGAGATTCATCGCTTGCTGTAGATGAGACCCTCACCATAAACGGAAATGTACTCAGTAATGCACTTAACCCTGCCAATAATGCTTTTAACGGTACCAACAGCATAACCGGATCGACCGCATTGTACAATATGGACCTGGATGTGTATGATATACAAAATAACATAGCTATTGGCGATGAGTCGGCAGAGATAGCGCTTCATTCAGGGCAGGATTTTGTAATGATCAACGCCATTGTAACCAAGCTGAACAGCCAGCTGCCCGATGCCACTGTAACAATTGACGATGTAGCAGTTGCCTGTTACTCGCGTGTGGTTAATATTGATTATACCGTTTATAATGTAAACAGTACCGATGTGCTCCCGGCAGGCACTACTGTGGGTATTTATATCAATGGCGACCTGGTAGCCACAACACAAACTACTGTTGAGCTGCCCATAGGCGGATCGGAAAGCGGCTCGATAAACATTACTATCCCTGCCGGTGCCCCGAATGATTTTGAGCTGATGCTTGTGGTAGACCATAATGGCGCTGTGACCGAAACCGACGAAACCAACAATAGCACCACCATTAATGATTCCCTGCTGATAATGCCAACGCCTAATCCGACAGATATCACGATATGCGAAGACCCCAGCGCTCCCGGTACCGGCTTTGTGGATTTCTCGGATTATGCTGAATCAATGAAAAACCATCCGACCGACATCGTAACCTTTTACCCTACTCTAATAGCTGCACAGAACAACACCGGCAATATAACCAGCATAACTAACTATCCCATAACCACCTCCCCCACTGAAATATTTGTGCGTGTGGAAAGTGCCGAAGGTTGTGTGGCAATTGGCTCATTCCTCGTTATTGTAGATGACTGCCAATTTCCCGATGCTACAGTTGTAATAGACGCTATTGCCCAAACTTGCGATTCGCGTACCATAACGGTACAGTTTACCGTGCGCAACATCAACAGTGTCGACCTGCTTCCTGCCGGTACCACTGTAGCAGCCTATGCCAACAGCACACTGCTTGGCGTAACTACAACAACTGCCGACATACCCGTTGGCGGTTCGCTGCCCGGCACCATTACAGTGACCATACCTGCAGGTATCCCCCTCAGCTTTAACCTGATACTGCGTGTAGACCATAACAACCAGGTAGAAGAGATTAATGAAAATAACAATACGGCACTTCAGGCAATTACGCTATGGACATCTCCCGTACTGCAGCAACCGTCTAATGTTACTGCCTGCGAGACCTTCAATGGGTCGGGTGTTGGGTCGTTCAACTTTTCGGGCTACCTGCAATCACTGAAGAATCAACCGACCGATATAGTGACCTTCCACCCTACGCAGATTGATGCCAACAATAACACAGCGGGAATAAGCAATGCCGATACCTATATCGCCGCAAATAATACCGAAATATTCGTAAGGCTGACGGATGCGAACGGCTGTTTTGATACCGCATCCTTCCGCCTCATTATTATCGACTGCTTTTTCCCTGATGGTGTTGTAGCTGTAAACAATGTGGCACAGACGTGCGACTCACCGACGATAACCGTAAATTACACCGTAAGCAACCCTGCAAGCGGTGATGTATTGCCACAAGGTACGCAGGTGGCTATTTATGCCAATACTACGCTGCTTAGCGTTACCACAACCACTGCCGCGATACCGATTAACGGCAGCCTCAATGCGACGATAACGCTCAACATCCCGGGTTCGCTACCGCTGGGCTTCAACCTGAGGTTTGTTGTTGACGACAACGGTACGGGCGTTGGCTCGGTAGTGGAAACAATAGAAACCAACAACTCCTTTACACAGCCGGTCATTTTATGGGTTTCGCCAATATTGCAGGAGCCTGCCGATATTATCGATTGTGAAACCTTCAACAATTCGGGTGTGGGGCAATTTGATTTCTCAGCCTACCTGCAAACACTCAGGAACAACCCAACGGATATAGTAACCTTCCACACCTCACAGCAGGATGCCAACACCGGAGATAACGACATCCAGGCGCCCGAAGCCTATATTTCTACCGGGCTGGTGCAGGAAATTTATGTGCGTCTGGAGGATGTGAACGGTTGTTTTGATACGGCTTCGTTTACCCTTACCGCCGTAGACTGCTATTTTCCGGATGCGACCGTTACCATAGACGATGTGTACAAGCAGTGCAACTCGCGCATCATCCACGTGCATTATACCGTGCACAATACGGGTAGCGCCGATATATTGCCTGCAGGCACACCGGTAAGTATTTATGTGAATGGCGAATTCCTGGAATATACCGAAACGCTTGAAGATATTGCCATCGGCGAAAGCGAAAGCAACTTCATACTGCTCACCATCCCGATAGGCGTGCTGCTTGATTTTGACCTGACCTTTGTTGCGGATGATACCGGCGACGGCACAGGCATTATTGTGGAAGCCGATGAAACGAACAACAGCTTTACGTTGCCGACCAACCTTGTGCTGTCCCCTGTATTACAGCAGCCTGCCGACATCGTAATGTGTGATAAGGGCTTTGGTCTGGCTACGTTCGATTTTTCGGCGTATGCCGAGTCATTGAAAAATTACCCTGACGAAACGGTGACCTTCTACCTTACGCAGCAGAATGCCGACCAGGATCTTGACCGTATCTACAATACTTCGCTGTTTGTGAGCACCGAGAATCCGCAGCGCATTTTCGTGCGGCTCTTCAACGGTACCTGCCACACCACGGCCTCCTTCCTGCTGTCGACTAAAAAATGCCCGCCGATAACTTACAATTATGTTACGCCAAACGACGACGGCTATAATGACAGTTTCTTTGTAGAAGGGCTGCGCAACATCTTCCTGAACTTTAAGATGAGCATCTACAACCGGTGGGGCAACCTGGTTTGGACGGGCGACCACAGCAAAGCCGACTGGAATGGCATTGCCGATGTAGAGAAAGTAGGCCCCGAAGGTACCACCGTTCCTGTAGGCACCTACTATTTTGTACTGGAACTGAACGAGCCCGGCTTCCCTGAACCTATTGTGGGGTGGGTTTATGTTTCGAAATAATTTCAGATTTCAGATTGTAGATTTCAGATTGAGTTTCGAACACTTTTGAACTTTGTGGTAAAACAAAACAATGAAAAGAATTTATTTAGTGGTGTTACTCATTGTCACTGCCTGCTATAAAAAGGACGCACCTTTCGATGCTTTTGTATTTTCTGTTGGCTCCTATACTAAAGATTTTTCTTTAAAGATAGATAACAGCGATACCATCTATTACCAGGACAGGTTCAAAATGAAAACAGGGCGCAATTATTATGCTGTGCCTAACAAGGCTGACAGGGACAGTATTATTGCTATTATCGAACATCTTAATTTCCCTAATTATGATAGTATTTACATTCAGGAAAATTTAATGGATGGTGCCGGCATAAAATTCTACAAGAAAAAGGGTACGGTTGAAGACTGGATTTTTTTTTACGGCGATGCGGGTCCCAGGGAACTTAATGAATATGCAGATAAGTTTTACATTTTAATGAAGCGGATGAGTTTTAAACCCTATCCTAAGAAGGTTGATCTTGGTGATCTAAAATATGTCCAAATACCTGAAATAACTTTTATTCCTCTAAAAAATCCCACACCATGAAGATAATCCTCATATTTTGCTGCCTCCTTACACTTGTTGGCTGCAATGAAGTAGCGGATCTAAATGTTCCCGGCACGTACAAACAGGACAAAAGCATCACCGTACAAGGTAAAACCGCGACGACACCTGAAGAGCTTACGCTATTGGATGACCATACGTTTACATTAGCTCCAAAAGGCAATGCTTCTAATGGCATATCCGGCAAATGGGAGGTTAAAGAAACTGTTGACGGTCCTGAAAATTCGGGAGGTTCAGAGGCCCAGGCTATTGTCCGGTTCACATATAATGGCAAAACAACCATTGGCGAGCTAAAAGCAAATATTTTCGAGTTCAGGTCGCCGTATGGTTTCCATCCCGATGTTTTTGAATATGTATTATATGTGAAGACTGACGACACATAATTAGCCTAAGAGCCTGCCGGCAATCCTACATTCTTATAAATTATTCAGCTGATTGGATTTCTTATCATCACTGATCGTCCAGAAGAAGCCTACGAAAAAGAAACGGCTGGCAGGCTGCGTAACGGCCTGCCTTGCAAATTGCCCGTCCGTGCCGGGACTATTCGCATAGGTATAGCCGAATATGTTATCAGCCCCTGTAACATTCGATACCGAAAAGTACAATATTTTTTGCGCATCTATCAGATAAGCCCAACTCAGGCTCAGGTTGTTGTAGCTGCCGGTCTTTCCGTTCATGAACGCGGTTTCATTTGGGTTGTCATACGGCCTGCCGGAGTTGAAGGAATAGGTAGCGCCGATTTGCGACCTCAGGCTGGTGACGAAATATTTGCTTACTACAGAGAAATTATGTTTGGCAATATAACCTGGGGTAACGCTTCGCTCATAGTTCCTATAATCCCTCTTGCTGTCGATGTACGAATAGGACACCCAGTACTCCAGATTCTTTATTGATTTATTGTCCCTCCAGAACAGGTCGATCCCCCTGGCGTATCCGGTACCGTTGTTGTTGAACTGCGTATCGTACTGTACCGTTGCCGTATTGTACTTTACGAGGTTGCTGTATTCTTTATCATACAGCTCGGCACGAAAGGTTTTACCATTTCCATTATACATATAATTGAAGATATAGTGGGAAGTCCTCTCATAGTTGAAATCCCGGAAGTACTTAAGGTAATCGGCTTTGGGCGTTTGGTGGAAATCTCCGTAAGCTAAAGAGAACTGGCTTTTATCGCTTACTTTGTAGGCAAGTGCCGTGCGCGGCTCTATTGCTCCCTTTCCCAGAACGCTCGCATGGGTAGCCCTGGCACCGGCTTTAAGGGCGAATTTTTCGGTGAAAATGATTTCGGTTTCGGCGTAGGCCGCCGCTATGGAGTTGTTATAGCCGCTGTTGAACGTAAAAGCATCCGGCTGTTTGTAATCTTCATTGAAATCAGTAATGAAATAGTCACCGCCAAATGTCAGCTTAATATGGTTACGGAACTTTTTAGTGAGCTTTAGCTTCATATGGGAACTGTGCTCGCCATTGGTTACCTTATTGTTGTCCAGACCAATATCGTTATGGCTGTAGCCGTATGCCACCCCGGTTTGTATCGTCCACTGCGTCCCGAACATGCCTTTGTAGGACGTGTTTACATATAAATTATCATTAGCCATATCTACACGCACCGGCACAGGGCTGTTGATGTCTTTTTGGTTGAGGTCGAAAGTGGCGTGGTCGAAAGCGCCGTATATTTTCAGCATCCCGTTCACAAATTTATAGCGATAAACCGTTTCTCCCGAAAGCGACCGGTAAGGCTTGTTCCAGTCCACATTTTGCGGAACAGCCAGTTGGTACGGCTTCAAATCCATATAGGCTGCGTTAAAGCTCAGGGAACTTTTCTCCCACTTTTGCGTATGCCCAAGGCCGAGGCCGACCGTCATAAGCGAAATATCGGTCTGTGCCTGGGCAGGCTCTTCAATAGTGTTAAGCAAAAGCACGCTGGACAGCGCCTCGCCAAATTCTGCCGAGTAGCCTCCCGTAGAAAATGTCATCCCCTTAAAAAGGAACGGGGAGAACCGTCCGCGGGTAGGCAAATTATTAGCCGATGCATTATAAGGCTGCGCTACGCGAATGCCATCTACAAAGGTCTGCGTCTCGTCGCTCTCACCCCCGCGTACAAACAGCCTGCCGCTCTCCCCTACTGTCTGTGTGCCGGGCAGGGTATTCAATGCGCCGATGATATCGCCCGCCGCGCCTGCTGTGGTTACGATATCCAGCGGGTTGAGCACGTTTACCTTACTGTTATCGCCGGCATTGAAGGTTCCTGCAGAGATAACCACCGCGTCGAGGGTATTCACGCTTTTATGCATTTTGAAGGTGACCGGCTGGTAGCTTTCTACCACGATATCCTGCCTGAGGTCTTCGAGGGTAAGCGATGTAATGACCAGTGCCTGTGCACCGGTTTCGACAGTTTCGAAGGAGAAAGTACCGTCCTCTGCCGTAGTGCCGCCATCATATGTACCGTCGATATAAATATTCGCCCCGGCTACAGGCTGGCCTTTATCATCGGTCACGGTACCCGATATTTTGGTCTGGGCCTCCATCAGCCATCCTGCTAAAAGAAATACGATTGTAATTATTGGTTTCATCGGTTGTTGGTTTTGTTAGGTCAAAATTGCAGCAGTAAAACCATATTCCATAAAAAAGCTTACCGAGTTGCAGGATTTTGGGGATGAGTTGTAAAACTAAATAACTATCTAAATTTTTAAAAAACAATAAAAATGTCATATTGAGCGCAGTCGAAATGAGGCATTTTCGTTGTTTTGCTTCTCAACGCGCTCGAAGTGACAATCGTTCACGTTTTTTTTTGCTTATAAGTTAATTTTAAACAGTTACTAAATTGGCCTCCCAACCTTATCAATAAAAAAAGCATCTTATATAATCATATATGGAAAAAACCTTTATTTTCGCACAAACCAACCAAACCAAATGAAACAAGCTTTATCCCTTCTCCTGCTTTTTACAAGCCTTGCCTGCTTTTCGCAAATCAATTATAAACCCGGCTATTTTATAACCAACAATGGCACCAGGACCGAATGCCTGATACGCAATGTGGCCTGGAAAGACAATCCTGTTGAATTTGATTACAAAGCAGATGAAGGGTCAGAAACAAAAAAAGGTGTTATAAAAGATGTATCGGAATTTGGCGTTGAAGGGTATAAATTCAAGCGCTTTACAGTTAGCATTGACCGCTCTTCTACCATCATGGACCAGATGAGCACCAGCGCTATCCCGGAATGGAAGACTGAAACCCTGTTTTTAAAAATCCTTGTTGAAGGGAAAGCTACATTGTACCAATATGAGGACGGCAATGTTGTAAAATACTTCTTCAGTACGGGAGACCACGCTACCGCGGAGCAGCTGCTGTACAGGGAACACAAGGAAAACGGTGTTATAAAAGTGAACACTAAATTCCGCCAACAGCTTTATAACCTCATGAGGGATACAAAACCGGATGTGCGCCTGTACGAAAATACCAGGTATCAAAAAAGTGCACTTACCGACTTGTTTGTAGACTATAATGGGGGCAACGGCGAAGTGAAGGACCTTACAGCAAAACAAAACAGGAGCAGCGTGAACTTTAAGATCACACCGGGTATCAGCATGGCTTCGGTAACTGTAAAGGACAGGCTGGGAAACGCTTTTGGATATGATTTTGATGCAAAGCCTGCTTTCAGGATTGGCGGCGAGGTGGAGTATATTATGCCATTCAACAACAATAAATGGGCGCTGTTTGCCGACCCCAATATCCAGTTCTATAAAAATGATGGCAGGCAGAACCAATTCGACTGGAAAATAGAGTATAAATTCATTGAGGTGCCTTTTGGTGCCAGGCATTACATGTACCTCAATAACGATTCGAAAATTTTCCTGGATGCGGCGTATGCTATTGTACTGAGTGTGGGTGACCCTCATATTTCGTATAATGACATACCGCGAAACATTTCGAAGTCATCTAATTTTACTGCAGGCGCAGGGTTTGCCCATAAGAAATACAGTGCGGAGCTGCGTTACGGCTTCGGCCGCGGCCTTACCGACCTGCACGATACTTGGGGTGCTACCTATACATCTGTCAGCCTGATACTGGGTTATAAGTTATTTTAACAACAGATTTAGCATAGCTTTCGGCCTGAAAAAGCATTGCAATGGTTATTTTTGCAATACTCAATTGTATTGCAATGCCTAACTATGCTTTCCGGAAAATATATCCTTTCGTAAAATACCAGAAATTAATTGCTGTATCCCTTATCATAGGATTCCTTGCGGCGCTTCTTGCCGTATCCTTAAAAAAGATGACCGACCATTATGAAGAAGTGCTGTCTGGCCAGTCGCAGGGTAATGTTTTGTTCATAATACTCTTCCCCTTCTTCGGGCTGTCACTCATCTACATATTAAGGCAATACCTGTTTAAGAAAAAGGAGAACAAGGGCATTAAGGAAGTATTTGAAAGCACCGCTACAGGCAAGGGGCTGCCATCGTATAAAATACCTTCGCATTTCATAAACGGGCTCATCACGGTGAGCTTTGGGGGAAGCACGGGCATTGAAGTCTCTACCGTAGTATCTTCGGCAGCTATAGGCTCATTGGCACAGGAGAAAGAAAAATTCTTTAAACGATACAAGACCGAACTGATATGTGCGGGCATCACGGCAGGCATTACCGCCTTGTTCTGTACACCGTTTGCCGGGCTGCTGTTCGCTTACGAAGTGGTTTCAAAAAAAGCCGGCAAAATATTCTTATTGACCAATATCCTTGCGGCAGCAATTGCCTATGGATTCATTCTGCTTATCGGTGAAAAGCCACTCTTTGCGCTCAATATTACGCAATGGCACCTTCGTGCAGCTCCATGGTTTGCCGTGCTGGGTGTGCTGTGCGGGATTAATGCCGTGTACCTTACCAAATGCGTGATGTTCTTTAAAAAGCAGTTCTTAAAAATTGCAAGCAATTATTACAGGATACTTGCGGGAGCAGCGGCTATAAGCGCCATGATTTTCATACTGCCACAGCTATACGGGGATGGCTACCATGCCATACGTGAAAACCTGCTTACGGCCAACACAATAACTTTGACACTACCGCTTGCCATTGTGTTTTTTGGCATCCTGCTTTTAAAGCCGGTCATAACCTCCATTACGCTTTCCGCGGGTGGCGATGGCGGTGTGTTTGCCCCGAGTATTTTCATAGGCGCTTTCCTCGGGCTTTTTGTGGCAGTGCTACTCAACACGTATTTTGATGCAGGCGTTATCCCGATCAACTTTATGGTAATAGGGATGGCGGCTATGCTGAGCGCGGGGATCCATGCGCCTTTTACAGCTTTGTTCCTTATCTGTGGGCTGGTGGGCGACTATACGCTCTTCCTGCCTGTATTGATCGTTTGCCTGATCTCAAAATATACTGCAAAAGCGATCTATCCTTATACGGTTTACAGCCTGTCAACCAACGCCAAATGACATGCCGATAAAGAAGATTAAACGCAATTACCGTAAAGCACGCTATGTATTTTATAAAGAGACCCTTATTGACTATAAGGAACATTTTTGGGCATTCGTGGGTTCGTTTATCGGGCTTGGTACTATTGCTTTCCTGCAATATAAAGCCCTAACGGAACAGGATATCGTTTTCCTGATAGGTTCGTTCGGGGCATCATGCGTTTTGGTTTACGGGGTGATACAAAGCCCGCTGGCGCAGCCCCGCAATCTCATTGGCGGTCACGTTATCTCGGCTATTATAGGCGTTACGGTACAAAAGCTGCTTCCGGATATACTGTGGCTTGCAGCGCCGCTGGCTGTTTCCTTATCTATCGTATTCATGCAGATAACCAAAACACTGCACCCTCCCGGCGGGGCCACTGCACTTATCGCTGTAACTGCATCGCCCGAAATAAAGGAAATGGGCTATATGTATGTAGTTACACCCGTACTCACAGGATGCCTTATATTACTTGCCGCAGCGCTTATCTTTAATAACATGACGAAGAACAGGCAGTATCCTTCTCCGCTCGCGGTCAGCAAGATAAAACGGTTCAGGAGGCAGTTCAAAAGATCAATTAAACCCTGAAGTATTTCACAGAAAAATAAATAGGACGTATATTTATAGAAATTTATAACCTATGAAAATACCATCATCTTACCTGCCGGTAATGCCTTACCTCATCCTTGAAAAGGCCCCGGAATTTCTGGAATATGCAAAAAAAGTATTTGGAGCCAAAGAGCAAATGATCGTTCCCGGCGAAGGGGAGCGCAGCATTATGCACGGCGAGATAAAGATACATGATGCCGTGATCATGTTTGCCCAAAGCAACGAGAACTGGGGACAAAAGTCAGCCGGAATGTTTTTGTTTGTAGAAAATGTAGACACAGTTTATAATGCCGGGATTGAACAGGGTGGCACATCGCTCTATGCGCCGATGCAGCAGGACTATGGCTACTCGGCGGGGTTTGAAGACCCTTTTGGCAACCAGTGGTGGATAACACAGGGAGAATAGCACAGGATTGGGCAATTTGGATAATTGGCATCATAATTGGTACCTCTTGGGCCGGACAGGATAATCTTGTTCGATTAATTCAAACCAACCAATTTTTATGAAAAAAATTATCTTGCCTGCTATCGTAGCGGCATCGTTCCTGTTTTCGTGCAGTTCGGATGACTCTGAAAGAACCAACAACAATGGCAGCTTTTCTAACGACCCCGTTTCAGGCGTTGTTTATGGCCATGATTTTACATTCGTTGGCGGTAAAGCCAGCCCCATAAATGCCAATGGCGAGGATGTGCTGTACATCGACCTGGCGGGCGTTGCTATGGATTGCGATTCGGATGTGGAAACCCCGATCTGGATCATCGTACCGGCAGCCGTAGGCGATTACACATCGGCAAACGGGGCCAGCATACAATTTAGCGATGATGCAGCCGGCAGCTTCCAGGGATCTTTCAACGAACATGTGAAGATCACCTCTATTACCGACACCACAGTTAAAGGCCAGGTGATGGGTGATGGCGATGACGACGCCGTTAACAGCATCAACGGTACGTTTGAAGTGCATTTTTGCGGTATTGATTAAAATGGCGTAGCTGATTACGTACAATGTTTGGAACGGCCCCGGAAGATAATTTCCGGGGTTTCTTATTTACAGATGCACATCATTAAATTACGAATCCCGGCGGCTAAACAGCAAACTTCTGTACATCAAAAGTTTGGTATTTGGAACTTAAGATTTGGTGCTTATTTAAAATTTTGCGATTTGATATTTGGAATTTTAAACCTTACCTTTGGCCTAATTAAAACAGTACGTTTATGGTTTATAAATTTAGGGTAATACTCGATACGGAAGAGGATATTTTCAGGGACATTGCTATCCTTGAGGAAGATACGCTGGAAGACCTGCACAACGCCATTGTGAATGCTTTTGGCTTTGACGGGCTTGAGATCGCTTCGTTCTACACCTGCGATGATGAATGGATACAGGATGAGGAAATACCATTGTTCGATACAGGCGATACGCCGGGCGAGCAAAAGACAATGGCCGATTACGTACTCAGCAGCATACTTGACAGGGATAATAACAAGATCATATACGTATATGATTTCCTCAATATGTGGACGTTCTTTGTAGAACTTGCCGCTATCGAGGAGCCGGAAACCGGAGTCAGCTACCCGGACCTGCTTTTTGTTCATGGTGTAATGCCTGCCACCGCGCCTGATATGGCTTTTGGGGCCGATGGCGTTGACGATGACCTGTATGGTGAATTTGACGATGACTACGACGAGGAAGACATGGATATGTTCGACGACGACCACAACATGGGCGACCTTGGCCTTGACGACCATAATTGGAATTAGTCTTTTGAGTTGCAAAGTTACAGAGTAACAAAGTTGCAAAGTTTGAAAAGCCGTCCATAATATCTACTTATATAAATTAACCAAAACAGTTGCAGAAAACTTAGTTACTCTGCAACTTTGATACTTTGCTACTTACACAAAATGATCAACCTATTCAACACGCACATTGAGAGCCTGTCCGTACACCGCGTAGGCAATAAGAGCCGTAATGAGGCTATATTTTTATCGGAACAGCCGTATGGCCTTACCGACGAGATTGTTCCGCTATTGAAGGAATATTTCTTTAAGCCTTTCAGGGACAAGGAAGAAAATTACTTCCAGTTCGCGCACGACGTGCATTTGGATTACCACGACATGTACAACTTCGCTACCGAGATCTTTACCAACCCGGGATCGGTGCACGAAGTGTCTAAAAAAATAACAAAGCACCTTTTTGAGCAGTCGAACCACCCGCACATCAAGAATGGCGAGGTGTACATAAGCTACTTTACGCACCTTACCATTGATAATAATCCGGTAGACGCTATCGGTATTTTCAAAAGCGAGATAAAGACCGACTTCCTGCAGTTTGAGGAAAAAGGCAGCAACCTCGAAATCCTGCTGCAACAGGGTATCAACCTGAACAAGCTGGATAAAGGCTGTATCATTTTCAATTACAAAAAAGAAGACGGCTACAAAATATTGACCATAGACAGCAACCGTTATGACGCTCGCTATTGGCTGGAGCATTTTCTTTCGGTAGATGCTTTCCAGGATGAGAACTTCATCACGAAGAAATACCTGAAATTCTGCCAGGATTTTGCAAAGGATGTCGTGCTTCCTGCCGAAGACAAGAAAGAAGAGGTAATGTTCATGAACCGTTCGGTAAACTACTTTGCCAAAAACGATGATTTTGAGGAAACCAACTTCCTTAACGAAGTCCTTGACAACCCGGACCTCATCCCTGAATTTAAAAATTACAAAGAAGAGAAAGCCCCGAAATACAGCATCGAGGACGTGACTTCCTTCCCTATTGCCAACGCAGCCGTAACGGATGCCCGCAAGAAGATGAAGAATGTAATCAGCCTGGACACGAATATCCAGATAAAGCTGGACTTCATCAATCCGGAAAGCGCCGAAAAATTTGTAGAAAAAGGCTGGGATGAAGAAAAGCAGATGTATTACTACCTGGTGTATTTTAATAAAGAACAGAAGGCATAGCCTTATTTGAGCAATACTACAGAGGCCCGTTTCGTGGCCTCTTTTTTGTTGTTAAAACATTGGTAAAAAACATAGCCTTTCTCTATTTTATGTTTTTGTTAGGTTTATATTTCCTAATTTTCAAAATTAAATTGATCCGCGAACAGGAATGACCTTAAAAATAAAGCTGCTGTTGTTATTTGCTTTTATAGCCGTTGCCCCTATGGCGGCACAGGTGACACCTGTACAGAAAGATACCGTGAAGGAAAAGCGCGACCAGATGTACAAACAGCTGGAAGACTATTCGAAGCGCAAGAAGTTCACAAAATTCCTGCACAAGCTCATTTTCAAGCCTGTAAAAAAACAGGAGCTTTCGCAACGGCGAAGAAAGACAAAAGAGCGCACGCCCGAAATGAAAGTCTCTTTCAATAACTTCGAAGGAAAGATCGTGCGCAAGATCGATGTGGATACCTACGACCCTTTTGGCTACTCGATAAACGACCCAAATGAAAAACCCAATAACTGGATCGAAAAATTCGGTAACGGGGTCCACATCAAAACCAAGGCGCTTACCATAAAGAACCTGCTCCTGATAAAGCGCAACCAGCCATTGGATTCCCTGCTGGTACAGGAATCGGAACGCCTTATCCGGAGGCAGCGGTATGTAAGGCGGGTTGTTATACGGCCAGTCCCGGTACCGGGCAGCAAGGATTCGGTAGACGTTGAGATAAAAGTGCTCGACTCCTGGAGCCTTATCCCTAATGGGTCGGCCTCGACATCAAGCACATCGCTGGAACTCACGGAACGGAATTTCTACGGGCTGGGCCACGAGTTTCGCAACGATTTTAGCAAGCAATTCTCCTCCGGGCAAACGGATTACCTGGCGCGGTACACCATACCCAATATCATGAATACCTACATTACCACGACCATAAATTACCAGATATGGAAGAGCGATAACTCCCTGAAAAGCGTGGGTGTAGACCGCAGCTTCTTCTCGGCTTATACCAAGTGGGCCGGCGGGGCGTACTTTGAATCGCGGTCGGAGGTAGACTCACTGCCCAATGCGCAGCAGCAATGGGCCTTACAGCAGTATAGGTCGGATGCACAGGACTACTGGGCAGGATATGCTTTTAAAATATACAAAGGAGAGACAGAAGAAGACCGGACCACGAGGCTGGTAACCACAGGGAGGTTCTTTAACCGCTACTATAAGCAGCGCCCCTCAATAGAATATGACTCTATAGGGTTTTACTCCAATGAAAAGCTTTATCTCGCCAGTGTGGGTTTGACCTCGCGTAAATTCGTACAGGATAAATTCCTTTTCAACTACGATATTGTAGAGGATATTCCGATCGGTAAGGTGTACTCGCTTACCGGGGGCATGCAGGACAAAAACAATGAGCGGCGGGTGTACTTGGGCGGCCGTTACGCGTTTGGTAACTACTACGACTGGGGCTATCTGAGTGTCGATGCACAGGTGGGGGCCTATTTCTATCGGGACCGTACCGAACAGAATATACTCCGCCTGGAAGCGCTGTATTTTACCGATATACGGGACTGGGGGCGGTGGCGTTTTCGGCATTTTATAAAACCTTTGCTTGTTTTTGGCGACAACCGTATGCCCATAATCACAGACCAGCTGAATCTCGGCGGCGATAATGGCATATCGGGCTTTGACACCCGCAGGCCGCTGGGTACCAAAAAAGCACTGCTCACATTGCAGACTCAGGGCTACTCGCCGTGGAATATTTTTGGTTTTCGCCTTAACCCGTTCGCTAATTTTACCATGGGCGTAATAGCCAATGAAGATACTAACCTTTACCAGAGCAAATTATATACAAAATTTGGCCTCGGCCTGCTTATTTATAATGACTACCTGATATTCAACAGCTTCCAGGTATCGTTCGCATACTATCCCAGTATACCGGGACAGGGCACAGAAATCTTTAAGACCAATACCTTTAAGAATACCGATATTACCCTGCCTGATTTCCAGGTAGGTAAGCCGGTTACTGTACCATATCAGTAATTTTTTATTTTCTATTTTTTATTCCGCCTGGAGGAATATACCATTTTGTAGACGTTGCATTGCAACGCCTCTACGCTGTGTCAGATTGTATTAACAGATTATGATGTACTACGTTGTAGAGACGTTGCACCGCAACGTCTAAAATGCTACATTATTTTTTTCATATTTACCGGTAACAAAACCTTTCGGTGTTCGTCATACTGATACAACCGATAAATCAATTATTTTGGAAACCATCTTAACCATCAATAACCTCGACAAAAGGTTTGGAAAAGTACACGCTGTAAAAAACGTGTCTTTTGAAATAAAAAGAGGCAATGTATACGGTATCCTTGGCCCTAACGGCAGTGGAAAATCGACCACCCTTGGAATCATCCTTAACGTAGTGAATAAAACGTCCGGCACCTACAGCTGGTTCGGCGGCCAGATGGAAACCCATGAAGCCCTGAAAAAAGTTGGCGCCATAATAGAGCGCCCCAATTTTTACCCGTACATGAGCGCCTATGACAACCTGAAGCTGGTGTGCACTATTAAAGGTTCCCCCCTGCATAAAATAGACGAAAAGCTGGAACTGGTAGGCCTGCTGGAAAGGAAGGACAGCAAGTTCAAAACTTTTTCACTGGGTATGAAGCAGCGCCTGGCCATTGCCTCTGCCCTATTGAATGATCCCGACATTCTGATACTTGATGAGCCTACCAACGGCCTCGACCCACAGGGTATCCACCAGA
The DNA here is from genome assembly GCF_003096035.1 of Flavobacterium album. Lineage (NCBI taxonomy): Bacteria > Pseudomonadati > Bacteroidota > Flavobacteriia > Flavobacteriales > Flavobacteriaceae > Flavobacterium > Flavobacterium album. The sequence goes on from NZ_CP029186.1 coordinate 3,845,730, forward strand.
TACGAAACATCATTAGGGATATTGCCGCTACGGGTACAACCATCCTGCTGGCCTCCCACCTGCTGGATGAAGTCGAAAAAGTATGCAGCCACGTAGTGGTATTGCGCCATGGGGTGATGCTGTATGCAGGCACGGTACACGGTATGCTGAGCAACGAAGGCTTTTTTGAACTCCAGGCTGATGACAATAACACCCTGAAAAACCTGCTGCAACAACACGCATCTGTAGAAAGGTTTGAAGAAAACGAAGGCAAGCTGACGGTGTACCTGAAAGGCCCGCTCGAACCCGGGGAGCTTAACCGCTATCTTTTCAATAACGGGATTACGCTAAGCCACCTTGTAAAAAGGACTAACAGCCTTGAGGAGCAGTTCCTTTTGCTAACTTCTAACCAACCTTCAAACTAACCATCGCCATGAAACGACTCTTAAGCATAGAACTCCAGAAATTGTGGAAAAACAGGGCCAGCAGGGTTCTCATCCTCTCCTATTTTATCATTTTATCTTTTATAGCACTTATAGCTTCCATAAAATTCACACTGTTTGGCGTGGAATTCAGGATAGCCGACCAGGGGATTTTCAACTTTCCCTACATCTGGCATTTTAATACGTGGGTAGCCTCCATAGGCAAATTTTTCCTGGCCGTGGTCATTGTCTCCATGATGGCTAATGAATATACCTATGGCACACTGAAGCAAAACCTCATAGACGGCCTGAGCAAAGAGGAATTTATAAAATCAAAGTTTCTCGTTGTATTCCTTTTCGCGGCTGCGTCAACGGCCTTTATATTCGTGATGAGCCTTATTTTAGGCTACAGTTTTTCTTCTTATAATGAGCCTTCCATTGTTTTCTCGGATATGAGTTATCTGGCCGCATTTTTCCTGAAGCTTGTTGCCTTTTTCTCCTTCTGCCTTTTTGCCGGCATATTAATAAAACGCTCGGCATTTGCGATAGGCTTTATAGTGGTATGGTTCATTTTTGAAAAAATCTGCCAGGGACTGATCGGTTGGTCAACCGGAAATTTTGACGGTATCCATGGCCCGGTACGCTTTTTCCCACTCGAGGCAATGACCAACCTCATCAAGGAGCCAATAAGCCGTTTTCAGGCTTACAAAGCTATTGAAGGGCAGGTATCCGGTGCCAAAATGGCTAAAGTATATGCCGTCCAGTGGTATGAGATGCTGATTGTTGTGGGATGGACCATTTTCTTTATGTTAATGTCGTACAGAATTTTGAAAAAGAGGGATTTATAGTATCTTTGCCGATGCTATGAAAACACGATTGGCATATCTTTCTGCATTACTTTTCCTCGTTGCCGGAATGGCATCGGCACAAAACATACAAGTTAACGATAATTACACCGCACAGCAGCTCGCAGACGCACTGGTAAGCAATTCCTGCGCGCAGGTGAGCAACATTTCTGTAAGCGGCTGGTCGGGAGGCTCCGGCAGCACGAGCTTTGGCTATTTTACGGCAGGGACATCTTCTTTTCCGTTTGCTAATGGTATCGTATTGAGCACAGGTTTTGCCGCATCGGCGCCGGGACCGAACAATTCCCTCCTTAGCGAAGGCAACACGTCCTGGGGTGGCGATACCGACCTGCAACAGGCGCTTGGCGTGACCGGAACGATCAATGCCACCGTACTGGAATTTGATTTTGTGCCTTTTACAAGCCATATCAGCTTCGACTATATTTTTGCTTCGGAACAGTACCTTACCAGCATTAACTCACCCAACCAGTGCAATTATACCGATGGTTTTGCCTTTTTGCTAAAGAAAGCAAACACTGCCGACCCATATCAAAATCTTGCAGTTATCCCGGGCACGAATACACCCGTAAAGGTAAATACCGTTCGCGGCCCCGGTGTATGCCCGGCTGCCAACGAACAGTATTTCGACAGCTTTAACCCCACAAATGCACCGGTGAACTTTAACGGGCAGACCGTTATCATGACCGCAGAATCGGATGTTGAGGCCGGGACAACTTACCATATAAAGCTCGTAGTGGCCGACCAGGGAAACAATCTCTACGATTCGGCTATCTTCCTTGGGGGTGGCAGTTTTGACGCTACGTTAGACATAGGCCCCGACAGGCTTTTAGCCACCGGGAACCCTTTGTGCAGTGGAGAAACCTTTCCAATCGATGCTTCAAATCCTGCGGCAACAGCTTACCAATGGTACAAAAACACCAGCCCTATTACCGGGGCGACCAATGGTATTTATAACGTTACCACACCGGGCGACTATAGCGTGGATGTTACTTTTAGCCCCACCTGTACCGCGACCGGCGAAATAAGGCTGGAATATGCACCTGCCCTGGTATTCGGTAATTATACCCTGCTGCAATGCGATGATGACAACGACGGCCTTACGGTTTATAACCTTGACCAGGCCGGGCAGCTTGCCGAAAATGGCGACCCCGACCTGCAGGCCCACAGCTACTATCTTACAAGCAGCGATGCACAGGATGAAATTAACGCCATAACAAACACGACTGCTTTCCAGAATACGACTGCAGACCAGGACATTTATGTACTTGTGGAAAACAGATACGGGTGTACCGGGATCGCTACGGTAAAGCTTTCGGTATCCAGTAATACTGTAAATAATCCGGCACCGTTGGAAGAGTGCGACACTGACGGAACCGACGACGGCTTCTTTAAATTCGACCTTACCGATACGGCTAACGATATACTGGCAGGGCTACCGGCAGGATTGCAGCTTACGTTTTACCCCTCATATAACGACGCCCTTACTTTCGGGAACGAAATAACCGCGCCCGATGCCTTTACGAACACTGTAGCCAACAGCCAGACGCTATATGCACGTATCTTTAATGCCAGCGATTGCTACGGCATTGCAGAGGTACAGCTGATCGTACATTCTTTTGGCGATGGTTTTGCCGATGAAGATGTTATATTATGTGACGACACTACCGAAACACTGGATGCCGGAAGCGGCTACACTTCTTACAGTTGGGATACCACTCCCGTACAGACTACGCGCAGGATTACTGTAGATGAGCCGGGAACTTATACGGTGACTGTCACCAATACCTTTGGCTGCGAGGGCAGCAAAACGTTTACCGTTTCGCCATCAGGACGCGCTACAGACGCGACATTTGACATAAACGATTTTACCGGTAATGACAACAGCATTACTGTTCACCCTGTTGGTTCAGGAACTTACGAATATTCCCTTGACGGGCTTGACTATCAGGACAGCCCTGTTTTTGAGCACCTCCCATCGGGAGAATATACCATTTATATAAAAGACACCAATGGCTGCGGCCCAAGGTATTCGGAAAGCGTATTTATACTCGACTACCCTGTGTTCTTCACCCCCAATGGCGACGGTATAAACGACATCTGGAGAATACCTTACAGTTACTACCGCCCCGGCATTTTTGTAACCGTGTTTGACCGTTATGGAAAGATCATCACCGGTTTTAAAGGCTATGAGCAGGGATGGGACGGCACCTACAATGGCAGGCCGCTACCCTCTACCGATTACTGGTTCCATATTGAACTGGAAAACGGGAGGAAAGTAAGGGGACATTTTGCCATGGTGCGATAATTTAGCCTAATTTAATTCAATCTTTACTATGAAATTTATCACCAATATAGTTGCGGGGCTGCCTGTTGCATTCCTCCTTTTGTTTTCGCCGGGAGCCAGGGCGCAGGATCCTATACAGGTGGTAAATAACATGACGGACGAGCAGCTTGTAAATGCATTAGTGGACAATGGCTGTGCCGAAATCAGTAATATAAGGATATCGGGATCGGGCGGAGGCGCAGCCCAAAGGAGTTATGGCTATTTTACTTCAGGCCCGGATTTCCCTTTTGAGAACGGCATTATACTAAGCACAGGTTTTGCGATGGATTCGCCGGGGCAGAATAGTAATATCTTAAGTAACGGGGCCGAATCGTGGGGAGGCGACCAGGACCTGGAACAGGTGCTAAGTATTGATGACACGTTTAATGCCACAATAATGGAATTCGATTTTGTGCCTGCCACCAACCATATCAGTTTCGATTATATATTTGCTTCAGAAGAATATACTTCCTGGGGCGACCTCGAGGCCTGCAGCTATACCGACGGCTTTGCATTCCTGCTAAGGGAAGCCGGCAGCACCGGACCTTACCAAAACCTTGCGGTGATACCTGGCACCAACACGCCTGTACAGGTAACCACAGTGCGGGGTGTTGGCACCTGCCCACCGGCAAATACAGAGTATTTCGGTTCTTTTAATGGGGTGGACAGCCCGATCGACTATAACGGCCAAACGGTAGTGCTTACCGCAGAATCTGATGTAACTGCGGGAACGCTTTACCACATCAAGCTTGTTATAGCCGATCAGGGCGATACATTATATGATGCTGCCGTGTTTTTAAAGGGTAACAGCTTTGGCAGCAGCATTAATATTGGTGATGACAGGCTTGTAGCGGAGAACACTGCTATATGCGACGGCCAGACTTTTGGGATTAACGCCCATGTAACTAATGCTATAAGCTACCAGTGGTATAAAGACGGCAACCCTATCGCGGGGGCTGTTAATGAAACATATATCGTAACAGATGCAGGTGATTACAGTGTGGAAGCCGGACTGGGTACAACTTGCTTTACCCGTGGCGAAATAAGGGTGGAATACTACCCTCCTGTCACATTGGATCCTTTTACATGGAACCAGTGTGATGATGACAATGACAGGCTGAGCGCGTATTATTTATTCCGTATTGGTGGTGAGCTGGTGAACAACCATGAAGGGCTTAGCGTTGAATCGTGGCACCTTACAACAGAGGATGCCCAAAGCGGCACCAATAATTTACTGACCAACACAATGCTGCCTTTCTACAATACGGCAGCAGACCAGGTTATTTATGCCAGGGTGAAGAACGAATACAGGTGTACTGCCATTGTACCGGTCACCCTTTCTACGCCGCCGCTTAATGCCTTCAACCCTGCACCAATCGAAGTGTGCGATGACGATGGGGATGGTTTTCATACTTTTGACTTCACACAGCTTTCTGAAGATATACTCAATAACATGCCTGCCGGTACATGGTTACTTTATTATAAAAGCTATGAAGATGCACAGGGATACCAATTCCCTCTCCAGGCTTCTTCTTTTACCAATACCACAGCCGGAAAACAGGTTATCTATGTAGGGGTTTACAATTTAAGCGGATGCTATGCCATCATGGACCTACAGCTTATCGTGCATACTTTTGGCGAAAGCCCTGCGGATGATGAAGTAATTTTATGCGCCGATACTACAGAAACCCTTGATGCCGGCAGCGGGTTTGATTCTTATAGCTGGGATACCGACCCTGTGCAAACCACACGAAGCATTACCATTGACGAGCCGGGCACTTATACCGTAGCACTAACCAATGCATTTGGGTGCGAAGGCAGCAGGACATTCACCGTTTCGCCCTCAGGGCGTGCTACAGATGCCACTTTTGAAATAAACGACCTTGCCGGAAACAACAACAGCATTACGGTCACCCCTGTAGGTACCGGTGTTTATGAATATTCCCTTGACGGCGCCAACTACCAGGACAGCCCGGTTTTTGAGCAGCTCACAGCAGGGGAATACACGGTTTACATAAGGGATGCCAATGGCTGCGGGCCGGTATATTCTGAAAAGGTTTTCGTGCTGGATTATCCTGCTTTCTTTACCCCGAATGGCGATGGCATAAATGATGTTTGGCGTATATCCTACAGCTACCACCGCCCCGGTATTTTTGTAACTATATTCGACCGTTATGGTAAGATCATTACCGGGTTTAAGGGCTACGAACAGGGATGGGACGGCACCTATAATGGCAGGCCGCTACCCTCTACAGATTACTGGTTCCTTATCGATCTGGAAAATGGCAGGAAAGTAAGGGGGCATTTTGCCATGGTTCGATGAGGAATTTCAGATTTCAGAATTTAGATTTCAGAATTGGATTGAGCTACACGATGCTCACATATTAAGAGACTTAGCGGGCGGGACATTTAAAATCATCATTTCATGAAAAAAAAATGGTTTATACTATTAATTATCGGTTTGGTGATCTTTTCGATCTTTAACCAGATCGATGCCCGTAAACATGGCTGGGAAGATTTCAAAAAATTTAATACTACCAATATAAATGGGATCATAACTGAAGTAAAAGTATTTTCTAAAGGCTCTTTTTTTAGTTTGGAAAATGGAAGCGAATATATATTTAATCCATACGTTGATAAAAATGATAACAACAATAATGACGAGGATTATAGCATATTCCAATATTTTGCAAAAAAAGGAGACAGTATAGCAAAACCAGCTAAGTCAGACAGATTGTATCTTTTTAAAAATGGTAAAAGATATGTATACAGATTTACTATCGTATCAAATTAATATGCAACCCCACAAAGCTCTGTGACTTTTTCTAGTAATAAAACACATCCAAACACATATAAATATTCATTTAAGCGATGGCAAGAAGACTGGAATTATTTGCAGACAAAGAAAATGGTGATGCCCCTGCTTTTTCAACAAATTTTGACAACTACGGTGTAATACTTTACTATGCATTTACTGTTAATAAGGAAAAAGCTATCTTGTTGTATAAAGCAATGGTAAATAAATACCATTATGCCTTAGGCTATGATTTGCCCCTGAATGGCCTTTCAGATAATAACACAGAGGTATGTATCCCTATTGAGCAGATTCCGGATGTAATGTCTTTTATTACTAATGATATACTTCCCTCTTTATACGTACTACCGTTGGATCTTAATATGATTGATGAATGGAATACTGGGGAAGATTTAGAAACATTTCTAATGAATCAAGGAAGTTTTTTCGACACTTTCAATATTGACGGAATAGTTGTTGACAACTATACAGTGGATTATTTTATTAGAATTTTTAATAAATTGTTTCATTTCTTTGAGCAAGTATTTTTCTGCGGAACAAGCTATAAAGTTGAAATCGCATAAAACGAAGTCAGAGACTTCGCGGAGCCTTGAGTCAAAAAGCCTTCAAATACAAAACCACCTCTTCCCTTAGCCCCGATCGCTGCGATATCCTCCCGGCGAAGCAAGGGAGATAAAGCGGAGAGCGGGACGATGTATAGCAATAAGCCTTTAACTGGCTGCTCCTGAAAATTCCAGTCCCTGCACATTGCATTCTCGATGAAAAAGCATGATTGCTAATCGTAAGGCACTACTTAATAAATCATGTTAAGAATTAGGCCCTCATTTTTCAATGGTATAGCAATGTAAATTATATTTACAAAAATTTTGCTTTGCTATGAAATTCACCCTTACTATTTTAACACTCCTGTCCTGCCTTTTCATGAAGGCCCAAAACGACTGCCGCGACGCGCTGATCGTGTGCGGGAATATGGGCTACACTGGACTTACTGCCAACGGGCCCGGGATACAGGAGCTCAATAACTCCAACACCTGCCAGAGCTTTGAGAACAACAGCATCTGGCTCGAGCTACGAATAAAGACCGGCGGCACGCTGGGTTTTACCATAACACCCGGCAACCCGGATATTAATGTCGATTTCGATTTCTTTATTTTCGGTCCGAATGTTACCTGCGGCAATATAGGTCAGGCCATACGCTGCTCTACCACCAACCCTGAATTTGCAGGATCTGCAAGCAACCTTACCGGCATGAATGGTGAAGAGACCGACACCGCTGAAGGGCCGGGCGAACTTGGCAACAACTTTATTCAGTGGCTTACAGTACAGGATGGCGAGTCGTATTTTCTAGTGATCGACAGGCCGGTAGGCTCGAGTGACTTTTCGATTGAATGGACAGGGACGGCTTCTTTCCATGACGCGCCGGTATTCAATAACCCTGATGGCATTTCGGTCGACCTGAAGCAGTGTGATGATGACGGCGTGGACGACAAGACCTCGCTGTTTGACCTTACTAAGCACCAGGCGATGTTTTTGGGCACGCAGACAGGCGTTTCTATCGCATTTTATGAAAACCAGAACGATGTGATTACCGAGACGAATGAAATTGCCAACCCATCGGCGTATGCCAACACCCAATTGCAACAAACGATATATGCCCGTATGACCAACCTGGCTACGGGATGCTTTAACACTATGGAGTTTACCATAGAAGTCATCAATCCTATTGTGGCGGGGCAGCCCGACGATCTTTTCCTGTGTGACTTTAATGAAGATGGGAAGCAACAATTTACGCTATCCCAAAATGATGATGCTATAAAGGATGGTGGCGCCAACATGATTGTAACCTATTACCGTACCGAGGCGGATGCCAATAACAAAACGAATCCTATAAATGCATTGTATACCAACCAGGTGCCGTATACTGCCGAAACCGTTTGGGCACGGCTGGAAAATGTAAGCGGCTGCTTTGGGTACGATGTGGTGTCGTTCACCATCAATATCATCCCGCTGCCGGATATCGTTTATACGCTGGACATCGTTGATTTCCGCGAAAGCGACAACTCGATCACCGTGGTTATGCCCGATGCGGAAGATTATGAGTTTTCGCTTGACGGCAGCGATTTTAGTGACAACTTTGTATTCGAAGGATTGGAGGCCGGTCCGCACGTTGTTTTCATAAGGGCAAAAACCGGCTGCAAGACCATCCATGAGAATGTAGTGATACTCAATTACCCAAAATACTTTTCTCCCAACGGTGACGGGCTTCACGACACATGGCGCATACCATACCTTTCGCTGCAGCCAAACGCCAGTGTTACCATCTTTGACCGGTATGGCAAAGTGATCGACGGTTTTATGGGCGAAAACCCCGGCTGGGATGGGAATTTAAACGGAAAAGCTTTGCCTTCAACCGATTACTGGTTTGTACTGGAACTGGCGAACGGGAGAAAAATTCACGGGCATTTTGCGATGCTACGATAGTTTTTCATAAATTTATAAAAAAATTAACATCAGAATGCTGTGAAAACTACCTTCAGGAGATGGCTATTGGCACTCATCCTGCTCCCCTTTGTACACCTGAACGCCCAGACGGACTGTCCGGACGCAATAATCGTATGCGGTAATGCCAGCTATACGGGACTTAACGCAACGGGCATAGGTACACAGGAGATAAACATACAAAATGCCTGTTCCAGCCAGGAGCACAACAGCCTGTGGCTGAAGATACTGATAAAAGATGGCGGGACTCTTGGCTTTATACTAAACCCTGAAAGTGACGACCTTGTAGTTGATTTTGATTTTTGGGTGTACGGGCCCAATGCAACCTGCGGAAATCTCGGGACGGCGATACGCTGCTCTACAACCAATCCCGGTGCGGCAGGGCTCGACTCGAACGTTACGGGGATGAATGAAACCGAAACCGATGTATCCGAAGGGCCAAATGGCGATGGCAATGCCTGGATCAACTGGATAAATGTAGAGGACGACGAAATTTATTACCTGATAATCGACCGCCCGCATGGCCAGGCCAACTTCTCACTGCAATGGACGGGCACGGCTACCTTCCACAACATTCCGGTATTTTACAATCCTGATAACATTCCGCTGGAGATCGTACAGTGTGACGATGACGGGGTTCATGATAATTCGACCGTATTTGACCTGACCGTATTCGAAGAGATGTTCATTGGCGTCCAGACCGATGTGGAAATCAGTTATTACCTTGACAGCAATGGCATGCTTACCGGCGATAATCCTTTGGACAACCCCGCGGCATACGCCAATACATCCAGCCCGCAGACGATTTATATGCGGATGACCAACCCGGTAACAGGCTGCTTTGACACCGAAACCATGACCATAAAGCTGGATCATGATTTTTTGACGGGCCAGCCGCAGGCGTTGTCGCTTTGCGATACCAATGGCAACGGGTTCAGGGAATTTGACCTCTCACAGAATGATGCTGGTATAAGCAATGGCAACGAAAATACGTCGGTAACCTATTATGCTTCTGAGGTTGATGCACAGAACAAGGCAAATCCGCTCACGGTTCCCTACCAAAATGCAACTGCCTACACCACACAAACCATCTGGGCAAGGGTGGAAACAACGGGCGGGTGCTTCCGTTATGGCATTACCTCTTTTACCATTAGTGTATTGCCTGTACCGGAAATGCTGCGTACGGATGACTTTCCGCCCGGTACACCACTCACTATCATAGAATGTGACGATGATGGCGTGGATGATAATGCAACCGCTTTCGATCTCACCGTTTTTGAGGAAATGCTTACCGGTACCCAAACCGATGTCGCACTCACGTACCACATTCAAAACAGCGATGCTGAGACTGGTGATAATGCTTTGGAAAATCCGGAAGCTTATATAAATGCCTCAAACCCGCAAACGATATATTTACGGATGACAAATACTGTTACCGGATGTTTCGCAAGGGAAACCATTACCCTCAGCATAGATCATAGCCTGCCTGTCGGGAATCCGGAAACATTACTGCTTTGCGATACTGATGGCGATGGTTTTGGGGAATTCGACCTGACACAAAACGATGAGTTGGTAATAAATGGCCAGCCTAATACGGCAGTGACCTACTATGTTTCTCAGGCTGATGCTGAAAATAAGGCAAATCCATTGCCGGGAATCTATCAAAACCAAAATCCTAATGCCGTACAAACGATATGGGCACGGCTTGACACTACAAGTGGATGTTTTCGCCACGGAATTACCTCGTTCAATATCACTATATACCCCGTACCGGAAATGCTGCGCAATGACGATATCCCTACCGGAACGCCTTTGGAGATCGTCGAATGTGATGACGATGGCACTGATGACGGGTTTACGGCATTTAACCTGAGGGCATTTGAAGAAATGCTTACCGGTACGCAAAGCGGTGTGGCGCTTACCTATTACCTGGACTACAATAATGCGCTGAACGGTGTACTGCCTATTGCAAATCCCCAAGCCTTTGTGAATACCTCCAGCCCACAGACAGTTTATGCGCGGATGACTTATACCGCTACAGGATGTTTTGTTACCGAAACCCTCTCCATAAGGACGGATATCGATATGCCGACAGGTATACCGGCACCACTTTTTCTTTGTGATGGAGCCGGTACTGGCATCGTTCAATTCGACCTCACACAGAATGATGAAGCGATAAGTAACGGCAACAATAATACGACTGTAACCTACTATGCCTCGCTGGCAGATGCTGAAAACGAAACAAACCCGCTGCCGGGACTGTATCACAACCAAACCCCTTATGCCGCACAAACCATCTGGGCATGGCTTGAAGGCAATGATGGATGTTTCCGTTACGGGATCACTTCTTTTACGATAGGTGTCTACCGTTTGCCGGAAATGATGCGCAACAGCGGATTTCCTGTAGGTACGCCGCTGGAGATCGTGCAGTGCGACAGCGATACCATTGATGATGTTTCAACAGCATTCGACCTTACTGCCTTTGAAGCCATGCTGGAAGGGAGCCAAACGAATATGGCCTTCACCTACCACCTGAATGCCGATGACGTGCTTACAGGCGCAAACCCTATAGTTTTCCCGCAAGCATTTAATAACACTTCCAGTCCGCAGACAGTTTATATCCGGATGACTAATACTGTAACTGGCTGTTTTGCGACTGAGGCCCTTACCATTTCAATAGATAAGATCATTCCCACTGGCATACCGGATAATCTATTTAAATGTGATGACGGCACAGGCCTTGCAGTTTTCGACCTTTCACAGAATAATGCCCTGATAAAAGACGGCAGGCCCGGAACTGTGGTTATCTATTATGCATCGGAAGAAGATGCTGAAAACCAGCAGCACCCGCTACCCTACTTTTACAGAAACCAACAGCCCTATGTTGCTGAAACGATATGGGCAAGGCTTTCGGGTACCGATGGCTGCTACCGGCATGGCCTCGCTTCGTTCACCATAAACATCCTGCCTGTGCCGGAAATAACTTATACTGTTGATGTAAAGGATTTCACCCAGGACAGCAATTGCATTACCCTGTCGATGGCAAATATTGAGGATTACGAGTTTTCCCTGGCTGATGGGGATTTTTCCGATGAGCATATTTTTGAACGGCTCGAACCCGGTATCTATAAAATCGGGATACGGTCTAAAGACGGGTGCAGCGAAACAGTGACATTTGTCCCCGTGCTGAATTACCCTAAATTCTTCACCCCGAACGGCGACGGCATCAATGAAGTGTGGAATGTATTTTTCATCCGTTATTTCCCTGATGCCATCGTAAATATTTTCGACCGTTACGGCAAGCTCATCAAAAGCTACTTCGGCAAAGAATTAGGATGGGATGGTACCTACAACGGGCACAATCTCCCTTCTACCGACTACTGGTTTGAAGTGGTGTTTACCAGTGGCAGGAAAATAAAAGGCCACTTCTCTATGATACGATAAAATTAAATTACTTTTGGCGGTTATTTGTTTGATATGAAAAAGTTTGCCCCCCTGCTGTTACTCTTTTTTTCCCTGAATGCCTTCGCCCAGAAAGAAGCCAATAACTGGTTTTTCGGCAGGTTGGCGGGGATGCGTTTCCTTGATGATGGGTCTGTCGTAGCGCTTACCGGAGGCCAGATGGATACCAATGAAGGGTGCAGCGTGATATCGGATGCCGACGGTAACCTGCTGTTTTATACTGATGGCCGCAATGTGTGGGACCGCAACCATGTAAAGATGCCGAACGGCAATTATAATGCGGGAACCGGCCTTATGGGCGACCCGTCGAGTACGCAATCAGGCATTATCGTACCGAAAAAAGGCGACCCGAATATCTATTACATTTTTACCGTCGACGAGCCGCACCACGAAAATGCACAGGTATACCCGGCCCAGTTTAGCAGTATTTATTCGGACACTAACCTTGGTGTGCCTGATGCAGACGACGGCTTTAACAACGGGCTTAATTACTCTGTAGTCGACCTTTCTGTAACCGGCTCCAATGGCAGCATAGGCGATGTGGTGACACGAAATACGCATCTTGTAACGTATAATCCTGCAGACGTAAACGAAATAAAATATAAATGCTCCGAAAAGATCACGGCAGTAAAAAACAATACAGGCACCGGTTTTTGGGTAATTACGCATTTTATCGATAAATTTTATGCTTTTTTTGTAGATGAGGCCGGTGTTAATGAAACACCTGTAATTTCCCAGCTTGCCCCTACAGTAAACATCGATGGCTATAGGCGTAATGCCATAGGCTACCTTAAAGCGGCGCCAAACGGAAGAAAGCTGGCCATTGCTCACAACCAGCGCGGAACAATAACCGGAGGTACAGCACAGAATGGGGCGGTTTACCTGTATGATTTTAATAATTCCAATGGTGTGGTTTCGAATCCGGTAATGGTAAGTACTAATTCAGTACCCTACGGTGTTGAATTTTCGGCCAAATCAAAAAAACTCTATGTCACCTACGATACCACCCCCAGTGTAGCGGGTGGGCTGCACCAGTATAATCTTGAAGCTGCTGATGTGGCAGCATCGGATGTTTTAATTACCTCAGTAAACAGCGCTACGGCACTACAGCTGGGTCCCAATGGTAAAATATACAGGGCGGTGAACGGCGCCTCTTTCCTGGATGTAGTGAATGCACCCGAAGAAGACGGGGCGGGCTGTGATTTTGAGCTTAATGGTGTAGCGCTTGGAGCAGGTAAAATTGCTATTTTCGGGCTCCCGCCATTTATCACATCGATGTTTTCGGCCAATATGCTTGTTAACAACACTTGCTTTGGCGATACAACTGAATTTTCGCTTAATTCTGTAGGTACCTTTGAAACCGTTTCCTGGAATTTTGGCGATTCCTCCACCCTTTCGCCAGAGCTTAATCCGACACATTCGTATACCGCTCCGGGAAGATATACTGTAATAGCAACCCTTACCAACCTTGGGGATGTTTATACCGTGATAAAGGACATAACCATCTACACGATGCCGGTGGCAAACAGCGCTTTGCCGCTTAACGAATGTGACCCTGAAAATGATGGCGTTGAAGTATTTAACCTCTCTGCCGATAATGCCGCCATATTAGGAACTCAAAATCCCGAAACCTTTGATGTACAATATTTTGCCTCGCAGCAGGCCGCTGACGACAATACTGATGCTCTTAACGCAACAGCTTATACCAACACGTCTAACCCGCAGACGATTTATGCACGCGTGCACCAAAGAGGCAACACAAAATGCTACAAAACCACTTCTTTTGAGATAAGCGTAACAGCCGCACCGGTATTGAATACCGATAAATTTGCCATTTGCGATGACAACACTGATGGCGATGGCGCGAACGGCAGGGCCACTTTTGATATGGCTACTGTTACAACGGCACTGGTGCCAAACAGCGCGCAGTATACCACTACCTATTATGCCACACAGGCAAATGCTGACACACAGGCCGACCCGCTGCCTGTACAATTTTACAATACTGTAAGTGATGAGCAGGTAGTCTATGCCCGTATTATGAATAGTACGTTTACGAACTGTGTCACTGTCCTGCCGGTAACCCTTATTGTCAACCCGCTGCCTGATGCGATAACAGTTGTCGATTTATTAAACAATACCATTACCGTAAATGTAAACCCGGACCAGGATCCGGATACCTCGTACCTGTATAGCCTTGACGCCCCTAATGGCCCATGGCAGGAATCGAACTTTTTTGATCATGTGAGTGCAGGCCTGCATACTGTTTACGTGCATGATTCCAATGGCTGCGGTGTAGCTTACCGGGATGTGGCAGTACTGTTTATCCCGAAATTCTTCACCCCGAACGGCGATGGCATTAACGATACCTGGGATATCATTGGCGTAAATGCACAGTTCTTTGAAACCAGCAAGATCTATATTTTCGACCGTTATGGCAAGCTGCTCGCCGATGTAGACCCAAAAGGGCGCGGATGGGACGGCACCTACAACGGGCACAGGCTCCCATCTACCGATTACTGGTTTGTAATAGCATTAGATGACGGCAGGATCGTGAAGGGGCATTTTTCGATGATCCGATGAGGAATTTATTTCAGATTGTAGATTTCAGATTTCAGATTAAGCTACACTCTTGCCTTTCAATCTTGTTATAGTGCAGGAGTGGCAAATCTGAAATCTACCTTCTGAAATCTGAAATTTTTACATCTTCTGCGTGTAATAATTATAATCATTTAAAATCGTATCGATGAACGCGGTCGCATTTGCAGATACCGATCTTATTCCGGTCACGGCTTCTACCTTGTTTTGCAGTTTATTGATCATCTCAAAATCGGTTGCCCTGATGCTGGCCTCGTAGGTTTCCTTGATGATGCGCACATCATTATCACTAAGCTTAATAACCAATGGATAAACCGGGATGTAGGTGTCGTTTATTTCCTTTAGGATAGTATGGTTGATGCTGATATCATTTTTAAGGGATATAACCGCCGTGCCTGCAGCAAGGTCGCCGAGGCGCTGCGTTTTGCCGGTGACCATAAGGCAAATGATCCCAATAACGCTAAATGGCGGCGTAACCTCGATGAGCCGGAACAGCCAGCGGATAAGGTAATCGCCAAAGCCGGCCTGGTAGCCATCGATCTTGATCACTTTTATTTTCATGATGCGTTTTCCAAGGGTTTGGCCTTCCATAAGGCTTTCAAGAACAAGCGCATACAACATTACCGGCAGGAAAAAGAACGTATATACCGCCATTTCCGACCATCCATCGAGCTCACTGAGATAAACATCGAACCCCGTAATCCCGAAAATCACTACATATACCACAATATAATAGGCTATCCATATCACCAGATCAAGCAAATAGGCCAGCATACGGTCGCCTGCGGATGCCGTATTAAAATTTATATTCACATTTTGCGTAGTTGTGATAGATAGTTCTGACATATTTTATATTTTAGCTTTCGTATGAGAGAGGTCGCGTTTATAAAACAAAATAAAGAAAAATGGCTTGAATTTGAGCAGGCTATTTTCGGTAAAGCTAAAAAAAATCCTGATGAACTGGCGAGCCTGTATATTCATTTGGTGAATGACCTGTCATACGCACAAACCTATTATCCTAAAAGCAAGACGGTTGTATACCTGAACCACCTTGCTTCTATTACTTACCAAAAGATATATAAGACCAAGCGTGAAGAAACCAACAGGCTTGTACATTTCTTTAAGACCGAAGTCCCGCTGATCGTATACCAGAACAGGCGCTATGTGCTCTATGCCTTCCTGATGTTCTTTATCTTTTTGGGCATAGGCGTTATCTCTGCCATGAATGACGACTCGTTCGTGCGCCTTATCATGGGCGATGATTATGTGAACATGACTTTGGAAAACATAGAAAAAGGCAATGCGGTAGCCGTATATAAAAGCGGCAGCAACTGGGGCAGCGCTTTTGGTATTACCCTCAACAACCTTAAAGTAGGATTATTTTCTTTTATAATGGGCGTGTTCGGAGGTTTTGGCACTGCTTATGTATTGTTCCAAAACTCACTTATGCTGGGCGCTTTCCAGTACTTCTTTTACGAAAGGGGCGTTTTCTGGGAAAGCGTACGCGGTATCTGGATACACGGCTCTATGGAAATCTTCGGGATGGTAATAGAAGCTGCAGCGGGCCTTATTTTTGGCGCAGGGATATTGTTCCCAAGAACCTATTCAAGGCTTACCTCTATGAAAATGGGCTTTAAAAACGGGCTGAAAATAGTACTGAGCACTATGCCGTTTACTTTTGCTGCCGGGATGCTCGAGGGGTTTGTGACCCGTTATGCCCCGGATATGCCCCGCATACTGAATGTTTTCATCATACTGTTCACACTTTCGCTTATATCGTTTTACTACCTGGTGTATCCGTTTATCGTTAACAGAAAAATAAAAAACCAGCATGTTCCAGCTATATAAGAAACGAAACTTCAGTGCGCTGATTAATGATACCTTTACTTTTTTCAGGGTGTCAGGCAAGAACTATTTCCGTAATTACATTATTATCAATGGCGGGATGATGCTTGTGCTGCTGCTGCTCATTTTTTTGATAAGCAGGATATTCTTTGAGAATATGTTCTCTGGGATGGGTTCTCCCGAGTCGCAGCAGATGCTCGACGATTATTTTGATTCAAATACCGGTTTCTTCATTGCTGCCGGGGTTGTATGCGGTATCCTTGTACTGCTTATCACTATAACTAACTATAGCTACCCTGTACTATATCTCAGCCTGGCTGAAAAGAAGGAAAAGCCAACTTCCCGCGAAGTACTGGGGCTTTTAAAAAAGAAGATCGGCAGGATATTGCTGTTCGGGCTGTTGTCGCTTATAACCTTTGTGCCCATAGCTATAATAATAGGCCTTTTCGGAATGCTAATGTTTGCCATATTTATAGGCATACCGGTAGCAATCATATTATTTGCGGCGCTTTCCAACTGGATATTCCTCAGCTTTTATGATTACCTGAACACCGATAAGAACTATTTTGCTGCCATGGGCAGTGGCATGCAGATGCTTTTCAAAAATTTCTGGCCACACATGGGCTCGACAGCGATCATCTATGTCATCATTTCGATAGCGCAGAGCATACTGTCGTTCATCCCCTACTTCATTGGGATATTTATCATGCTTTTCAGCACCGACGGAAAGATGGGGCAGGAAAACATATCGCTCATGGGGATCCTGATGCTGCTAACATTCATGCTGTATTTTGTACTGGCTTATCTTCTCGGCAATATCCTGATGGTAAACCAGGGGCTTATATACTACAGCTGCAGGGAAGACAACGAACACCATTCATTACATTCTGATATTGATCTAATAGGTACCGATTTTGAATAAGCTCCTTATATACATATTGTTGCTTGGCAGTCCTGTATGCATGCCTGCGAACACTACGCAGGACAGCATAGCCGCACCCGCTGCCAAAGCGGAGGCTGCCGAAACACTGTACTACAAAGACCGGAAATTTGATAAGGGTCTGAAAGAGAAATATTCGGACACAGAATTTCAATATGAAAACAAAACCGTTGCAAAATCGCAATGGCAGCGCTTTTGGGAATGGGTAGCCCGGGTAATTGACCGTATTTTCAACTTTGGGCATAAAACGCAAAAAGCCGATGGGTTTACCATATTTATTCGAATACTTGCTTTTGTAGTGATAGGCCTTGCTGTCTACCTTATTGCAAGGGCGATCCTCAACAATGAAGGCTACTGGATTTTTGGCAGGGGCAATAAAAAAATCCAGGCATTTGAGATTGACGAAGAGAACATCCACGAAATGGACTTTGGAAAGTTGGTAGACGAGACCAAACAAACGGGCAATTATAAGCTTACCGTGAGGTATTACTACCTTTGGTTGCTAAAAAAGCTGTCCAGCCGTGAGATTATCGACTGGCATTGGGATAAGACCAACAGCGACTACCTGTACGAGATACGCGACAACAACCTGAGGAAAGACTTCGAATACCTTTCGTATGTGTACGACTACAGCTGGTATGGCGATTTCCCTCTTGACGAAATGGCTTTTGCCAAGGCAGAAAAAGCATTCCGGAAAACATTAAATACGCTGTAAAATGAACAGGAAACTCACCATTTATATCGTATTGCTGGCTGTATTGATAGGCATCATCATTTTTATAGATGCCTCGAGGCCAAAGCCTGTTAACTGGACACCTACGTATAATACAAAAGACAAGATACCTTTGGGGCTTTATGTACTCGACCAGGAAGCGCCTGCTTTATTTAAAGGCCAGCCTATAAAGAAATTTGGTATAACCCCCTACGAATATTTCGATGCGCTGTATGACTACAAAACCAAGAAATATAAGGCTAAAGGTACTTTCCTGGCCATCAGCGAGGAAAATAACATAGATAAGGAATCGGCTAAGGAACTGCTCTATTTTGCCGAACGTGGTAACACCGTATTCCTGAGTATGAAGGACTTCCCGGGAATCCTGCTCGATACACTTCAGGTAAAAATTAGCGGCAATTATTTCATGAAAGACTCTATCCGAATGAGCCTTGGCAGGGAGCAAGCTAAAAAATACTGGTTTAATGAAGGTATCGGCTTTACCTGCTTCGATTCGATCGAAAAGTCGGGGGCTACAGCACTTGGCTACCAGGATGCGTCTGATAAAGACCAGCCGAACTTTATACGCGTGCCTTTTGGCGAAGGCCAGTTTCTGCTGCATACCCAGCCGGCGGCTTTCAGTAATTTCCATTTGCTTAAAAACGACCATTATCAATATGCCGAAAGCGTACTGTCATATTTTCCCCAGGGAAATATTTACTGGCATTCGGGCCAAAGGGATGAGAATATTTCCTCGAGCCCGTTCCGTTATATCAATAGCCAGCCGGGGCTGAAATGGGCGTTCCGCATCGGGCTCATCGCTATTGTGATCTTTATATTTTTCAATGCCAAAAGGAAGCAGCGCATCATCCCGGAGATCACCCCGCTTAAAAACACGACGGTGGACTTTACCAAGACCATAGGCAACCTTTACTACCAGGAAGGCAACCACCACACGATCATCGAAAAGAAAATAATTTACTTCCTTGAGCACATAAGGAACGAATACATGATAGACACCTACACACTGGATGAGAAATTCATAGAAAAACTGCACCTGAAATCAGGTAAATCTTTCGAAGACATCCAAAAAACGGTAGGTTTAATAAAAAAACACAGGCACCAGTTTCAGAGTACCGAAGCTGATGTGATAGAGATCAACAAAGCAATTGAAAAATTAAGGTTATGACAGAAGAATTCAACAACGATCCCCGCGAGATAAACCTTGAAAAAGGAGGATATACCAATAATGCAGAAAACATCCCTTCGGAAAGCGAGAACATCAACTTCACTTCGAGGCTGGACCTTTCGGCATTGCAGCAAAGCATTGAGAAGGTAAAGGCGGAGATCAATTCGGTTATCGTAGGCCAGCACAAGATGATCGACCAGCTTTTGGTTTCGATACTCTCTAACGGCCACGTGCTGCTGGAAGGCGTTCCTGGTGTTGCCAAGACCATTACCGCAAAGCTGCTGGCAAAAACCCTTACGCTCGACTTCAGCAGGATACAGTTTACGCCCGACCTTATGCCATCGGACATTTTGGGAACATCGGTTTTCGACCTTTCGTCTTCAAAATTCAATTTCAAAAAAGGGCCTATATTCTCGAATTTCGTACTCATAGACGAGATCAACAGGGCCCCGGCCAAAACACAGGCAGCCCTTTTTGAGGTAATGGAGGAGCGCCAGATAACTATTGAAGGCACCACCCACGCAATGGAAGCGCCTTTTCTTGTTATTGCTACGCAAAACCCTATCGAGCAGGAAGGCACCTACCGCCTGCCGGAAGCGCAATTGGACCGTTTTCTTTTCAAAATTTCCATAGACTACCCCAAACTGGATGAGGAGATCGCGATACTGCACCGTGAAAATGCATTGCAGGACAGGAACAAACTGGACAACATCATGAAGATACTTTCGCAGGCCGACATCCTGAAATACCAGGGAATTGTGAAGCACATTGTTATTGAGCCGCAACTGATACAATATATCGCGAAGATCGTAACGAGCACCCGTGAAAACGCGTTCCTTTACCTGGGGGCATCGCCAAGGGCTTCTATCGCTATCCTGAATGCAGCCAAAGGCTTTGCCGCGCTGAGGGGCAGGGATTTTGTTACCCCGGAAGATATCAAAGAATCAGCCATACCGGTACTGCAGCACAGGGTAATGGTAGCGCCGGAACGCGAAATGGAGGGCCTTACCAGCGAGCAGATCATCAAGCAGATAATTGACACTGTAGAAATTCCACGTTAATGAAGTGGTTTAACCGCATATACCTCAACAATTTCTTCTTCTATGTGCTCATGGGCATCATGGTGTGCTTTGTGCTGGCTTATTTTTTCCCTGCGCTGTATAACGCTACATGGCTCGGGACCTATATTTTCATAGGTTTTACGGTGATCGACTTCCTGCTGCTTTTTGCCAGCAACCAAAGGTTCGAAGGTTCCCGTACCATGCCCGAAAAACTATCGAACGGCGATGAGAACCCTGTTGCCGTAAAACTGGAAAGCGGGTATTCGTTCCCTGTTTCCTTAAAAGTCATCGACGAGATTCCGGTGCAGTTCCAGATACGTAATTTCCAGGTATACAAAAAACTGGATGCTGGCGGCACTGCTAGCTTTGAATATTTTTTGAGGCCCACGGAACGCGGCGAATACTATTTTGGCAGCCTGAATGTGTATGCCTCTTCTCCCCTGCGCCTTGTGGCAAGAAGGTTCATTTTTGATAAAGGCCAGATGGTGCCTACGTATCCGTCCTACATCCAGCTTAAGAAATATGACCTGATGGCGTTCTCGAACAAGCTCTTTCAGTATGGGCTTAAGAAGATACGCCGTATCGGCCACACCATGGAATTCGAACAGATAAAAGAATATGTGGGCGGTGATGACATCCGTACCATAAACTGGAAGGCCACAGCCAAGAAAAACCAGCTGATGGTAAACCAGTTCCAGGATGAGAAATCGCAAAACGTGTACATGGCCATAGATAAAGGCCGTGTGATGAAAATGCCCTTCAACGGGTTGAGCCTGCTGGATTATGCCATCAATTCAACGCTTGTATTATCCAATATCATCCTGAAAAAGCAGGACAAGGCGGGGATGTTCACTTTCTCGAAAAGGGTGGAAAACCGTGTGGCTGCCGAAAGGCGCTCGTCTCAAATGCAGCGGATACTGGACACGCTGTATAATATTAAAACCGATTTTTTTGAGAGTGATTTTGGAAGATTATATGCCGATATAAAAAAGAACATTACCCAACGCAGCCTCATTGTGCTGTATACCAACTTTGAAACCCTGGACGGCCTCAAGCGCCAGCTGCCCTACCTGAAAGGGATAGCCAGGAACCACCTTTTGGTAGTGGTATTCTTTGAAAACGTGGAGCTTGAAGACCTTATGCAAAAAAAGGCCGGCAACATCCAGGAGATATACGACCAGGTGATCGCCGAAAAATTTGCTTTTGAGAAAAGGCTAATCGTGAATGAGCTTAAGAAGTACGGTATCTATTCGGTACTAACAAAACCGGAGAACCTGACTATAGACAGCATCAATAAATACCTTGAAATAAAGGCAAGGGGAATATTATAAACTGTTTCCAACTAATAAGCTATGGCAGCAAAGGTCAGTGCAAATTTTACAGACGGCCTTAACATCGGGTTAATGGTACTTGCCTTAGTGCCAGCAATGCTCCTGCCTTTTGAGCTGTTCCTCTTTGTGTACGCCATTCTGGGGCCGCTGCATTACCTAACCGAGATCAACTGGCTGCACAAAAAGCAATACTTTACCACAAGAAAGCACGATTACCTTGTACTGATTGTTTTCAGCTGTATTATCGGGTTCCTGCCTTTCACGCAATCGTTGTGGCGGTATTATATCCCGCTGTTTGTGTTTATTGCTTTTTTTGCTTCTTTTGGCTTTATGTTTTTTGAGGGCACAGTAAAAAAAATACTGTTTACCGTTGTGAGCGCGCTCATCGGTTACCTGCTCTTCACCAGCTTTTATGCTAATTTCAGGGTTGTTTTTCTCACCCTCCTGCCCACGATTATGCATGTTTTCCTGTTCACTGGGGCATTTATCCTTTTGGGTGCATTACGGTCCAAAAGTCGTCTGGGTGTAGCTTCATTGGTCGTTTTTGTGGCCTGCGCATTAGTGACATTATTTGCCGGTGCAGGATTCTCTGTGGTATCAGGCTATGTTGCCGAAAGCTACAGTCCATTCAGGCACCTGAACATGGTAATGATCGACCTTTTTAACGTGATGCACGTAGACGAGATAAAAGCCGATTTCGATATCCCTTCCCGTTTTAGCGAAAGCGACATGCCCATCTATTTTTCCGGTACAGGCATAAGGATCATGCGGTTCATAGCGTTTGCGTATACTTACCATTACCTCAACTGGTTCTCGAAAACGTCGGTCATACAGTGGCACAATACCAAAAGGCGCAATCTCGTTATTATCGCAATCATCTGGATCATCTCTGTCGCGCTGTATATAAAAGATTATAAAACGGGGCTGAAATGGCTTTATGTGCTTAGTTTCGCGCATGTGGTTTTAGAATTCCCGCTAAACCACCTGAGCTTTGTGGAAATTAAACGGCAATTATTAAAGCGTTTCGGATAAATGCAATACATAAACCAACTATGAAATTAAATCATTTTTTATGCCTGCTCGCTGTTTTATTCCTTGCATCCTGTAAAAAAGAGAAAATGGAGGAAACCGTTACCGAAACCACGGCAGATACTATAGCTAAAGTTAGGCCGGATGACAATCATAAAATACCGGAACTCGAAAAGCTTACCGGCGATTTTATAAAACGAAAGAAGGAGACCGAAGAAAAGCTTAAGGCGTTAAGCCCTTTGGAAGCTAATGCATTGTATGAAGACCTTTTAAAACAAAATGGGCAGGCATTAATGGCTATCGAAAAGCTTGAAGAAGATTTTGTAATCAACTACTATAATTATTTTTACGAAGGTGAAAAACAAATAACACCGCCTGACTCTATCCAGAAAAAAGTCAAGCTTCTTACCCGGGCAAAACTCGAAGTATGGGATATTGGCGAAGGCATGGTGGAGATACGTACTGTTCCCGATTATTACAAAGATATTTTTGAAAAGTATGTCACGGAGGATTACAGCGAGTTCATTGCTATAAATGCGGAAGAGGACAAAGCATTGTTCTCTAACGATGCCGCTATAGCTATTCCGTTGGAAGACGTAGGCAAGCGTGTTATCTCGTGGGAAAAATTTATTGCCAAATATCCTGACAGCAAACGTATTGGCGATGCAAAAAACTTATACCTGGATTACGTAATGTCTTACCTTTTTGGGCAGGACAACACGCCTGTAATGGACTATGAGAGTGGCAAAATTTATCCGGAGAACCTGGCCGATTTCAAAAAATTCATTGCCAGATATCCCGACAGCCCTACAACCAAACTGATAAATATGGTCATCAGTAATAAGGGCAGCCATGATGAATTAAGAGAAACAATACTGGAAGAAATCAAGAAAATGGGCTTTGATACTTCGATATACGGAGGAACGTGATAACTTTGCAGCAATAGCATCTCATTCATGAAACAAATTACCAGCGCCCAAAACCCATTTATAAAACAACTTATTCTTTTGCAGGACAAAGCAAAGGCCCGCCGGGAAACCGGCACGTTTCTTATTGAGGGGCAGCGCGAAACGGAACTGGCGCGCAAGGGCGGCTATGAAATTGAGACAGTGCTGTTCGTGCCTGAAATGATCGCGGAAGCACAGGTAAAAACCATCGCCGGAAGGCAAACCGAACTGATAGAGATAAGCCGCGAGGTGTACCAAAAGCTGGCCTACCGCGATACTACCGAGGGAATGATCGCTGTGGCTAAAACCAAAAGCCTGAAGCTGGAAGACCTTCAATTAGGAGATAATCCGTTGGTAATGGTTGCCGAAGCTACCGAAAAACCGGGAAATATCGGTGCATTGCTCCGTACAGCCGATGCGGCCAACCTTGATGCCGTAATCATCGCCAACCCTAAAAGCGACCTGTACAACCCGAATATAGTGCGATCTAGTGTGGGGTGCCTGTTTACCAACAACATCGCCACCGGAAGTACCAACGAAGTAATCGCTTTCCTGAAGTCTAAGAATATCAATATCTACTGTGCGACGCTTCAGGATTCGGCGCAATACCATACGCAGGATTACACCGCACCAACTGCCCTTGTAGTAGGTACCGAAGCCACAGGACTCTCGAAGGAATGGCGGGAAGCATCGACCAAAAACATAATTATCCCCATGCAGGGCGCTATCGACTCTATGAATGTATCGGTTGCGGCGGCCATATTGATCTTTGAGGCAAAAAGGCAGCGGGGGTTTAAATAAAATTGCAATGAAATACTTATTTTACATACTCTTCTTTATAAGCCTTCCGGTATTCAGCCAGGAGGTTGAAGGCATTTCGTGGGATGAGGCGAAGATCAGCGATAAGATAACGCTTACCATATCGAAAGCAGAATTCGACAAGCGCTATAAAAAAGCCGACAGCATTACCGACCCGACAGATAAGGAAACCTGCGGGCGCGAGGAAGAAGCAACAGTAAAAATGGTGCATTATAAAGGCGCTAAATTCGAACTGGATAACGGCATCATGAATTTCAGGAGTATGGATTTTACCAAAAACAGGAATACCTGGTTTTCCATAAAAGACAATTGGTTTGACCATACGACTACACTAAAGAGCTTCAGCAAGGATTTCCCCGCATCGGCTTCTTTTGTTGAAGATGTGACCGACCGTGACGGCGATGTCCTCGAAATGATTACTATACTTCCCAAAGGCACTACCGAAGACTTTGAGTGGCGCTTTTATTTCAGGGATGGGAAGCTGGTTTTCCTCGAATGCTGGTTCCCCTGCGACTGATGCCCGGGCCTAAAACATATTACAATCCCGTTAATGGCGAATATACCCGCATCCTGGAATCTTCAGAAGATACAAATGGTGCTTATTCGCTGCTGGAGGTGAGCCTTTCGCCCGGTGGTGGCAATCTGGTACACTACCACACCCGCTTTACCGAGGAATTCACCGCCGTAACAGGTAACCTCGGCCTTCGGTATGAAAAAGAAATTGTGCACCTCAAGCCCGGGGAAAGTAAGTTAGTCCCCATAGGCACGCCACACCGGTTCTTTAATGATACCGCAGAAGCAATAGTGTTCAGGGTCGTGCTGCGACCGGGCCAGCCCGGCTTTGAAAACTTTTTGAAAGTTATGTTCGGACTGGTGAACGATGGTAAGACCATAACGAAGAACCAGATACCCAAAAACATTTACCACATAGCCGTACTATATGAATGGGGTGACACCCATTTGGCAAGCCAGTTTTTCAGGCTGTTCTCTCCAATGGTGACACTGTTTTATAAGGGGGCAATTCGTATGGGAGTCGATAAGGAGCTTTTGGAGCGGTATGCAAAATAATAAACTTAAAAACTACCACAGAGGAAGCACAGAGTTGCACAAAGAAATTTTCAGTTTGCGCATTCTGCGTGAATTCACAGAGTTGGGTGTGATATTCCGTATGCTCTGTGGCCTCACACAAAGGTGTCATCTTAAAATCCTTGGCGTAACTCTGTGTCTCTTTGTGCGGCTCTGTGGTATAGCTTTAATTTACTTATTAGGCTTTTAAAATTTAAATTGATAAATTTGCATTTTTAAATACATCATGGATCCAAAAGATATAGAACGCATTTCGAAAGCCCTGAGCGACCCTAACCGCCTGAAAATATTGGAGCAGGTTAAGGAACAAGGCAACATGGCCTGTGCCTGTATCATCAATTTCCTCAATCTGGCGCAGCCATCCGTGTCGCACCACATCAAACAGCTTACCGACTCCGGCCTCCTTATACCCCACAAGGAAGGAAGAAACATCAGCTATACTATTGATAGCGATAAACTCAACAGCTACATCTCCTACCTGCAATCATTCGGGAAATAAAACACATCGAAATATTTAAATGTATTGATTTAATTACTACATTTGTCTTGTATTTCGCAGCAGGATTTTCTCAATCAATTATATCGAAATATTTAAATATATAAATAATTTAAATTTAAAGAAAAATGAGTTTACAGTTAGAAGGAAAAGTAGCCGTTGTAACCGGAGCCAGCAAAGGTATCGGTGCCGGGATAGCCAAAAGCCTTGCAGCAGCAGGCGCGGCAGTAGCCGTTAATTATGTATCGGATAAAGCTGGCGCGGATAAGACCGTTAACCAAATAACCTCTGAAGGCGGAAAAGCATTTGCCGTTCAGGGCAATACAGGCAATGAAGCCGATGTGCAGCGCATTTTTGAAGAGACGCTAAAAAACTATGGAAGGCTGGACATCCTGGTAAATAATGCCGGGGTCTATAAATTTGAGTCGCTGGAAGAGATCAGCCGCGAAGAGTTTGACAGGCAGTTCGACACCAACGTTTTTGGCCCTATATTAACTACTAAAGAAGCAGCCAAACACTTTGGAGAAAAGGGCGGCAGCATTATAAATGTGAGCTCGGTTTCGAGCCGCAAAGCAATGCCGGGCGCCGCGGTGTACTCGGCTACAAAGGCATCGCTTGACATGATTTCGGAGACATTTGCCCTGGAGCTTGCCCCTAAGAACATTCGTGTAAATATAGTAGCGCCGGGCCCTGTTGACACGGAAGGATTTGCCACGCTTGGGTTTAAAGGTACCGACTTTGAACAAGGGATGATCGCACAAACCCCGCTGAGGCGCATAGGGCAGCCGGAAGATATTGGCCGCGTAGTTACGTTCCTTGCATCGGACGATTCGGCATGGATCACCGGTGAGCGCCTTACTACCGCAGGCGGTATGAAATAAAAAGATAAAACAGCAATCATTAAACAGGCAGCATTTTCTGCCTGTTTTTTTATTTCAGTTATTTAACAATATAACATTCGCCTGTTGCAAATCATAAAACTTTTCCTTACTTTTAGTGATATTGAAACGATACTATGACTGAAGTTGATATAGAACAGGAAAACAAGGCGATTGCCAAAGAATATAAGGAACTGCTCCGCATCAGTTACCAGACACTTTCGGAAGACGATAAAAAACTGATACGCAAGGCGTTTGACGTTGCCGTTGATGCGCACAAAGACCAGCGAAGGAAATCGGGTGAGGCCTACATCTTCCACCCTATTGCCGTTGCCAAAATCGTAGCTTCGGAGATTGGTTTGGGAGCTACCTCTATTGCCTCTGCCCTGCTTCATGATGTGGTGGAAGATACCGATATCACGGTTGAGGATATCGAAAGGATGTTCAACCCCAAAATCGCGAAGATCGTGGAGGGGCTTACCAAAATAGCACAGGTTAAGACCGACCAGGAAATATCGATGCAGGCGGAAAACTTCCGTAAAATGCTCCTGACGCTTAATGACGATGTGCGTGTGATCCTCATCAAGATAGCCGACAGGCTGCACAACATGCAGACGATGGGCTCGATGGCTGATTATAAGCAGGCCAAGATAGCATCGGAAACCTTGTACATCTATGCTCCGCTGGCACACCGCCTGGGGCTTTATAACATAAAAACACAGCTGGAAGACCTCGGCCTGAAATATACCGAACCCGCCGTTTACAATGACATTGTAAGCAAAATAAAGGAAACAAAGGAAGAGCAGGACGCTTATATCAAGGCAATTTCGGATATTTTGAAGGCATCGCTGGATGCCGAAGGGATAGAATATACCATCAAAGGCAGGCCGAAATCGATCTATTCCATCCGACGGAAAATGCTGGCTCAGGGCGTTACCTTTGATGAAGTGTATGATAAATTTGCTTTGCGCATCATCTATAAATCCAGTCCGCATGAAGAAAAATTCCTGGCATGGAAAATCTATTCTATCGTGACCGACCATTACCGCCCGAGCCCAAGCAGGCTGCGGGACTGGATATCTTCGCCAAAATCGACAGGGTATGAAGCGCTGCATATTACCGTTATGGGCCCAAAAGGCCGTTGGGTAGAGATACAGGTACGAAGCGAGCGCATGGACGAAGTAGCCGAGAAAGGATACGCAGCCCACTACAAATACAAACAGGGTGGCGATACCGAAGAGCATGGCCTCGAAACATGGCTCAACCTGCTGAAAGAAGCTCTGGAGAATTCATCGTCTAATGCTGTTGACTTTGTGGAGGACTTTAAGCTGAACCTTTACGCGAAGGAGATCTATGTGTTTACGCCGAAAGGCGAGATAAAATCGCTGCCGAAAGGCGCCACCTCGCTGGACTTTGCCTTCAGCATCCACTCGGAGATAGGTATTCGCACACGGGGAACCAGGGTGAACGGCAAGCTGGTACCGCTGAACCACATCCTGAATAGCGGCGACCAGGTAGAAGTGATCACCTCTCAAAACCAAAAGCCCAACCCGCACTGGCTGGATTATGTGACTACCGCCCGGGCAAAGAACAAGATAAAGAACGTGCTTAATGAAAGCACCAAAAAGATAGCTGAAGATGGCAAAGAACTGCTTACGCGGAAACTGCGCCACCTTAAGATCACGCTCAATGAAGCCACAGTGAACGAACTGGTAAATTACTTTAAGCTGAAAACCAGCCTCGACCTGTTTTATCGTGTGGGCGTAGGTACCATAGAGAACCAGCAGCTCAAAGATTTTGCAGCTCTGAAGAGCAACACGTTCATGAACTTCTTTAAGGGGAAGATCAAGCGCACGCCAAACCTTCCGCCGGAGCAGCTGCATAAAGAAGAGATCAGCCGCAATT
This sequence comes from Flavobacterium album, assembly GCF_003096035.1. Classification (NCBI taxonomy): domain Bacteria; kingdom Pseudomonadati; phylum Bacteroidota; class Flavobacteriia; order Flavobacteriales; family Flavobacteriaceae; genus Flavobacterium; species Flavobacterium album. The sequence continues at coordinate 3,874,932 of NZ_CP029186.1, forward strand.
ACGACCTCCTGGTTTTCGGGAAAAATGAAGATAAGCTTGATTATAAGCTATCCAACTGCTGCAACCCAATTCCGGGAGATGATGTGTTTGGGTTCGTGACCATAAATGAAGGCATCAAGGTGCACAAAAAGGACTGCCCTAATGCCATCAGGCTGCAGAGCAACTATGCCTACCGCATCATCCAGGCCAAGTGGATTGACTCCTCGCAGGAAGAATTTAAGGCTACCCTCAAAATCACCGGTATGGACTCGCTGGGCCTTACCAATGAGCTTACTAAGGTAATATCCAACAATATGCACGTCAACATACAGAGCATCTCCCTTAGCGGTAACGCGGGTATTTTTAACGGACAGCTTACCGTTGTGGTACAAAATAATACCATATTGAAAAAGCTGATGGAGAATATCAAAAAGATAGACGGCATTGATAAAGTGACACGGATTTATAATAATTAGAAATGAAAAAACTGCTTTTATTACTCCTTGTGCTGGTTTCTCAGCAAACTATTTGTCAGGAAATTGAAATTAATGAAAAGAACCTCAGTAAAAAATGGGTTTTCAGCGATGTTATAAATGACAAAAGTGAAGCCGAAAATGCTGAAATGAGGGAAATGCTGGAAGGCACGTCACTTACCTTCAGGGAGGATAAAACCTATACCTTCGATTTTGTGTCAGAGCTCAACGGTACGTGGACGTTAGACCCTGCTAAAAAAGAGATCACTACGAAAGACAGAAGAGGCACTAACATCTGGCATATCCATTCGTTAACGAAAGAAAAAGCAGTACTCTCGCGTAATGATGCCCAACAGAAGGTAATTTTTAAGCCTGAATAGCTATTTCCAGAGAAACTTTCCACTTCCCGAAAATTAGATTATCTTTGCCTGACTGATACTACCATCATGGAAAATAATAAAAACCAGGACATTGTAAAAAATGTCTTCACAAAATTCCTTGAGGATAAAGGCCACAGGAAAACCCCTGAGCGCTATGCCATCCTCCAGGAAATATACAACAGCCAGGAACATTTCGATATAGAGTCGCTTTATATAAAAATGAAGAACAAGAACTACCGTGTAAGCCGCGCAACGCTGTACAACACGATAGAGCTGCTGTTGGATTGCGGCCTTGTGCGCAGGCACCAGTTTGGGCAGAACCAGAGCCATTACGAAAAATCGTATTTTGACAGGCAGCACGACCATATTATCATGACCGATACAGGAGAGGTGATCGAGTTTTGCGACCCGCGCATCCAGTCGATCAAAAAAACGATAGAAGAGATATTTGGCATTGAAATTCACAACCATTCTTTATACCTTTACGGCCACAGAAAAGTGCCTGTTGCTGTAGAAGAGAATGATGTAAAGACCGATGCTGAAGCGACACCGGCTGCAAACCAACCCTAACGGATTGGTTTTATTTTTTTACGGAATAACAATAACTACAATAAACAACTAACAACTAAAGAGAATGACGGTAGACTTGCTGCTTGGATTGCAATGGGGTGACGAAGGCAAAGGAAAAATTGTTGACGTGCTTACTTCCAAATATGATATTATTGCCCGTTTCCAGGGCGGCCCTAACGCAGGGCACACGCTGGAGTTTGACGGCATAAAACACGTGTTAAGGACGATACCTTCAGGGATATTCCACAAAAACTCCATCAACATCATTGGCAATGGCGTGGTAATAGACCCTGTGGTTTTCCAGAAAGAATTGGAAGGGCTGGAGAAATTCAACATCGACATCAAATCAAGGCTGCTAATCTCCAGGAAGGCGCACCTCATACTACCTACACACCGCCTGCTTGATGCCGCTTCGGAAGCATCCAAGGGCAAGGCAAAGATAGGCTCTACGCTAAAAGGCATCGGCCCTACGTATATGGATAAGACCGGCAGGAATGGTATCCGCGTAGGCGATATCGAACTTGCCGACTTTAACGAGCGCTACCGGACACTGGCCGATAAGCACCAGGCAATGATCGATTTTTATGACGTTTCCTTAGAATACGACCTCGAAGAACTGGAAACAGAATTCTTCACTGCCATAGAAGAGCTTAAGAAACTTAACTTCATTGATAGTGAGCAGTACCTGAACAATGCCATGAAAGAAGGCAAAACCATACTTGCCGAAGGAGCGCAGGGTTCGCTTCTTGACATTGATTTTGGAACGTATCCATTCGTAACTTCATCGAACACTACTGCTGCCGGAGCCTGTACCGGACTTGGCATTGCACCGAATAAAGTGAAAGATGTGTTCGGTATATTCAAGGCCTATACTACCCGCGTGGGCAGCGGCCCCTTCCCTACCGAGCTTTTCGACGAAGACGGCGCCACCATGGCCCGTGTGGGCAATGAATTCGGGTCGGTAACCGGGCGTGCAAGGCGCTGCGGATGGCTGGACCTTGTAGCGCTGAAATATGCAGTGCAGGTAAATGGCGTTACCCAACTGTACATGATGAAAGGCGACGTACTTTCGGGCTTCGACACGCTGAAAGTCTGTACCGCTTACGAATACAAAGGGCAGAAAATGGATTACTTCCCGTACAACATCGAGCCGGAAAATGTAACCCCTATTTTTGTGGAGAAAAAAGGATGGGCAGCCGACCTCACAGGAATGACTACCTACGAAGAACTGCCGGCTGAACTGAAAGAATACATTGAGTTTATCGAGAAAGAACTGGAAGTGCCTATCAAAGTTGTTTCGGTAGGGCCGGACAGAACACAGACGATAATGAAATAAATGTAATTGATCTTTTGATCATCAGACCTGACAAGTGTAAAAACCTGTCAGGTCTTTTTGCGTAAAGCGGCGATCGTTATACTATCAAAATCCTTCTTACGTTTTAACGTAACAATAAAGCGCGGCACAGCTATTGTGATATTATTTGCGTAAATTTGCATCAAACTTTCAGACATTGAAAAAACTGTTTTTCTTTATCATAAGCCTCATAGCACTATGTGGCACAGCTTCATTTGCCCAGGAAAAGAAGAAGATCATTATTGAGAATTCTGATTTTACAGAAATGAACCAAAATGAGGTTCCGGGTGCGGTGATACTTACCGGCAATGTAAGGATACTGCACGAAGGTGTGAGGATTACCTGCAATAAGGCCTACCATTTTACAGACGAGAATTACATAAAGCTCTTTGGTAATGTAAAGCTGAACCAGGGCGACTCCCTTTTTATGGACAGCCGCTATGCCGAATACAATGGTGACAAGAAGTTTGCCTTTGCTACCGGCAATGTTGTGATGCGCTCGCCAGATATGACCCTTACTACTGATACGATTAACCTTGACCGTACAATCCAACAGGCCTATTATAATACGTACGGCACTATCGTGAACAAGGATAATGTGCTTAAAAGCAAATCGGGGCGGTATATTGTAGGGCAGAAAAAATACGAGTTCAGGACGGCAGTAACACTTACGAACCCGAAGCATGTGCTGAAATCGAACAATCTGGATTATTACACCAATTCCGGGCATTCTTATGTTTTTGGGCCAAGTACCATTACCAGCAAGGAGGATTATGTTTATACTGAAAAGGGCTTCTACGATACCCGTAAAAAGCAGGCCAACCTGTATACCAACTCCTATATAAAATATGACACCCAGATCATTAGGGGAGATGAGATGTATTACGACCAGGTCACGCAATTCGCTACGGCAAAGAACAATGTGAGCGTGACCGATACCGTCAACAAATTCAAGGGTACGGGGCATTATGCCGAAGTGTACCGGGCAAAGGATTCGCTGATGCTGACCAAAAGGGCGCTGGTGGCAACGCTGGTAGAAGGCGATTCGTTATTTACCCATGCCAAAAAAATGATCATTACAGGAAAACAGGGCAGCAGGATCGTTAGGGGGTATAATAATGCGCGGTTCTACAAAACAGACATGAATGGCAAATGTGACTCTATCCATTCGGATGAGGCTAAAGGCCTGACGCAGCTTATCCGCAGGCCGGTTGTGTTCAACGGGCTCAACCAGATCACCGGCGACGTAATACACCTGATATCCAACAGCAAGACCGAAAAGCTGGATTCTATTAAAGTGCTCAATAACGCCTTCATTATCCAGAAAGACACCCTCGGTACCGGCTATAACCAGCTTAAGGGCGCTAACCTGTACGGGAAATTTAAGGACAACAAGCTATCGGAAGTCGACCTCGTAAAGAACACCGAAAAGATATACTTTATGTATGACGACGACGATGAGCTTATCGGTATTGACAAAGGCGTGAGCAGCAGGATACATCTTGATATAGAGAATAATGAGATCGTGGCAGTAACGTCTTATACCAATATTGAAAGCAACTCCTACCCTGACAAAGACCTTCCGGAGAACGTGCGGAAACTCAGAGGTTTCCTTTGGCGGGGTGACGAGATCATAAAAAGCAAGGAAGATATTTTCCCTCCCGAAGAACAGGAATTGAATGATAAGATCGTTGCCGAAAGCAAAAAGGAAAAAGAGCAGGAAGATACCCCTATGGAACCGCTTCCGCAGACGGTAAATTACGACAAAGATCATCCTGCGCCCAAGCCGGCAGCACCTAAACCCGATACCGCAAAGACAGATACAATAAAGCCTGCTGCCACGGCGAAACCTGAAAAACCGAAAGCAGCACCTAAGAAAAAGCCTAAAAAATAACGGCAGCATTTTAACAATGATCAACGATTTTTATAAATACCAGGCGCAGACTTCCCCTTACCCTTTAGGAATGGAAGTTTCTCATGCCAAAGGCTCCTATATATACGACACGCAAGGCAATGCTTACCTCGACTTTGTAGCCGGGGTTTCGGCAGCAAGCCTTGGCCATCAGCACCCACGGGTGAACGGCGCTATCATAGACCAGCTTAACAAATATTCGCACGTAATGGTATACGGCGAATATGCACAACACCCCGCAACGGAATTCTGCCGCCTGCTGGCACAACACCTGCCTGAAAAACTGAGCAAGACTTATCTTGTAAATTCGGGTACCGAAGCTACTGAGGGTGCACTGAAACTGGCACGCAGGGTAACCGGGAGAAGCCAGCTCATTTCCTGCTTTAATGCCTATCATGGCAATACTATGGGCTCGATGAGCGTTATGGGTTTTGAGGAGCGCAAGCAAATATTCAGGCCGCTGATCCCCGATGTGGACTTTATCACCTTTAATAACGAAGAAGATCTACTAAAGATAACAACAAAAACCGCAGGCATTATCCTGGAGACCATACAGGGAGGCGCGGGTTTTATACAGCCGCATAACGATTTCCTTAAAAAAGTAAGGCAGCGCTGCGATGAAGTGGGCGCAGTAATGATAATCGATGAAATACAGCCGGGCTTTGGAAGGACCGGCAAATTGTTCGGTTTCCAAAACTATGATGTAGTTCCCGACGTAATTGTTATGGGTAAAGGCATGGGTGGTGGGATGCCCGTGGGCGCTTTTACCGCATCGCCTGAAATGATGGACCTGTTGAGCCACGATCCGAAGCTTGGACACATCACGACATTTGGCGGCCATCCGGTAATTGCAGCGGCTTGTTTGGCTACATTACAGGAAATAACCGAAACTGACATTATGGCGCAGGCTTTGGAAAAAGAGAAATTGTTCCGTAAACTGCTCGTGCACCCGCTTATTAAAGAGGTGCGCGGCGAAGGGCTGATGCTGGCGGCAATGACCGAAAGCGCCGATATTACTAATAAAGTGATATTGCGCTGCCAGGAAAAAGGGCTGATATTGTTCTGGCTGCTGTTTGAAGGGACGGCCATCCGGATAACCCCTCCCCTCACCATATCGGATGATGAGATAATAGCAGGATGTGGCATTATTATTGAAGTTATGAATGAGGTAGTGGCAGAACAATAAAAAACACTATTTAAGTGTTAATTAAATTGTTCAAAAGATATCTTAATTAATTCCTTTTTACCGTAACTATTCGTAACTTTAAGAAGGATAATTTTAAACAAAAGACTATGAATTTGAGTCACGAAGAAGAAGATCACAGTTTATCCTTATCAAAGTTCGAATCTATGTTGAAAACCAACAAAGTATTCTTCTTTGACTCCGAAGAGTTTGAGGACATTATTCTTCATTACCTCGACTCCGGAAAAATCAATTTAGCTAAAAAGGCCTTAAAACTCGGCCTGGAACAACATCCCAGGTCAACAGGCTTAAAATTAGTACAGGTAGAGATTTTAGTTTTTGACGATAAGCTCGAAGTTGCAGAGCGCTTACTGAATGAATTATACGCCATAGAGCCCACGAACGAAGAAATATATATACAGAAAGCCAATATTTATTCCAAAAGGGATGACCACGAAAAAGCGGTTGAACTCCTGAAAATAGCCCTTAAATATACCGATGACTATGCCGATGTATATTCACTTATCGGGATGGAGTACCTTTTTATGGACAATCTGGAATTGGCAAGGGATAATTTTATCAAGTGCCTTGAAGAAGATACCGAAGACCACTCTGCATTGTATAATGTGGTGTACTGCTTTGATTTTCTTGACCAGAACCTTGAGGCTATTGATTTCCTTAACAGCTTTATCGACAGGAACCCGTATAGCGAAGTGGCGTGGCACCAGCTGGGCAGGCAGTATTATGCCATAAAAGACTACCCTGGTGCATTGCGTGCTTTTGACTATGCTACGCTTATCGATGACAGCTTCCTCGGTGCATTCCTTGAAAGAGCGAAGACACTGGAAAGGCTTAAACGCTATGAAGATGCTATCGAATGCTACAATGTAACTATGGAGCTGGACGACCCTACGTCGTATGCTTTGTTGCGTGTGGGCAAATGTTATGAGCGCCTTGGCAACCATGAAAAGGCACTGAAATTTTACCTTAGGACGGTTCATGAAGACCCGCTTCTGGATAAAGGGTGGATCGCCATTACCGACTTTTACATCCGCCGCAAAAATTACCAGAAAGCGCTGTATTATGTGAACAAAGCCAATGGTATTGACAATGAGAACAAGCTGTACTGGAAGCGTTATGCCATCATCAACAAGGCGTTGGGCTTTCATGAGGAATCGGAAGAAGGCTACCGCAAGGCTGTGGAGTTTGGCGATTACCAGCTGGACACCTGGCTTTTCTGGACCGACAGCCTGATAACACTGGGCGAATATGATACGGCTATCACTACGTTATTGCAGGCCTGCGAATATTTCCCGGAAGAATATGAGATTGAGTACCGACTTGCCGGGCTATATTTCACACAGCAGGAACCGGATAAAGGGATATTCCACCTCAGTAATGGTTTAAGGCTGAACTTTAAAAACCATACGTTGATAGAAGAATTTTTCCCATCGGTATGGTATTCGGATATGGTTCAGGATGCTATAGAAAAACATAAAAAAAGAAAATAACCGCTTAGTTTAGGTAAAACCCGACAGGGCCTCGCGCTTTTGCCGGGTTTTTTATTACTATGAAAAAGATAATTTTTAGCATTTCAACGCTCATCTTTACGTTGTTTACACAAGCACAGGAAAATCATATTAGAATATCAGGTGACGATATTCCTATCGATGCTTCCATAGCAGAACCAGAGCAATTTGAAAAGGACAATAAAGTTTATCAACTCTCAGAAGTAGAAGTGCTACCTGAATTTTCTGGTGGGAATACTTTTTTAGCATCCTACTTAGACAAGAATATCAGAAAAGATGCGTTTGAAAAGAATTATCCTCCATCATGCATTGTTTATGTTTCGTTTATTATAGAAAAAAACGGAAACATGACTAATATCAAAATAGAAAGAGATCCGGGTTACGGCATAGGAAAAGAAACGCTTAGGGTTTTAAAAACCATAAAGACCAAATGGAATCCCGGTGTCCAAAATGGAAAGCCTGTACGGGTTAATTATCCATTACCAATAAAAATATCCTAAACCTATATGAAGATCAAAGAAAAAATATACGGGCTGGTTGGGCGCAATATCCATTACTCATTTTCGGCTACCTATTTCAATAAGAAGTTCGCAGAAAAAAAAGGGACGGAAAACTGTACGTATGTTAATTTCGATATCCAGAACATCAGCGAGCTGCCCGGCATAATCGAAAACACCAAAAAACTGAAAGGGCTCAATGTGACCATACCTTATAAAGAGGAAGTGATACCGCTTTTGCATTCGCTGTCGAAAACGGCAAAGGTTATTGGGGCGGTCAATACCATAAAAATATCCAAGGACGGAACGCTAAAAGGCTATAATACCGACCATCATGGCTTCAAAAAAGCATTACAGCCTTTATTGCAGCCCCACCACACCAAAGCCCTGATACTGGGGACGGGCGGTGCAGCCAAAGCGGTGGCCTATGCCTTACGTAAATTGAAAATCGAATATGATTTTGTTTCGCGTAAAGAAACCGATACCGTATTTTCGTATGACAGCCTGGACAACGAGATATTCAGTGAATATCAAATAATCATTAACACAACGCCACTCGGGACATTCCCCGCTGTTGAGGAATGCCCACCGATAGATTACAGCCTTTTCACCGATAAACATATCGCCTTCGATCTGGTATATAACCCTTCGGTAACCAAGTTCTTACGATTGGCAAAGGCTAATGGCGCCGTTACTGAAAACGGTTATGCCATGCTGGTACACCAGGCCGAAAAGGCATGGAAAATATGGAACGAGAAATAAACCCTTCATTTCCTGATTAATAAAATCTTACTTCTCTTTTAAAATAATTGTATATCAGGGCAGAAATTCATGTTTTTCTTTGAATTTTAAACTTGCTTTATTATCTTTCGCCATTAAAGTAGTAAACCCTTAAGCATTATATACAATGTTAGAAGAAAAGAATGATAACCTGCATGGCGCAGATGGAGAGGAACTGAACGAAGTGAACGGTACCGTAAACAAAGACTTTGTGCCTGAAGACGGTGCAGCTGATGGCGACGATATGCCTGTAGTTCACGAAACGGAAGGCCAATTGCCTTTTGCCCCGAAAGAACTGCTGGACGCTGCTAAAGTAGCTGAAAATGAAGAAGTAACAGCAGAAGCGGCAACAGAGGAAACCAAACCTGCATCGGAAGAAGATACCGATGACAGCGGTGCGGGGCTTTCAGCTGCGGAAACCAATGCCGAAGTGACGCAGGCCAACAGGGAAAGCTATGCCCCGGAGGTAGTTGCCAATGATACTAAAATAGACGAAATCGCTGCCGAGACCATAGAGCCGGCGATTGAAACAGAAGATACACCGCTTTCGGCCGTTGAGTCGATTGCGGAAAGCAATGCCGAGGAAGGCGAAGATGAATCACTGGCCGAAAGGCACGACATCCCGATGCAGGATTATGATGCATTGAGCATGGAACAGCTGCATGACGAGCTTGAAAAGCTGGTAGGCACTGAAAAAGTGATGTCGGTAAAAGAGCATGTAGAGGAGATAAGGAAAGCCTTTTACGCCAAATACAATCATTTCATAGAAGAGAAAAAAGACGAGTACAGCCATGAAAACAATGGCGACACTACCGACTTTGAATACCATTTTCCGCTAAAGAATAAGTTTGACACCCTCTACAACCAGTACAGGGACAAAAAGAACAGCCATTTCAAAAAAGTGCAGGGTGACCTGAAGGGCAACCTGGAAAACAGGCTTGCAATAATCGAGGAGCTTAAAAACCTTGCCGATGGCGGCGAAAGCATGAAAGATGCGCTGAAGCATGTGACCGAACTGCGTGAGCGCTGGAAAAATGCAGGGCCTATACCACGTGATAAGTACAACCACGTATGGAATAACTTCCACTTCCATATAGAGCGTTTTTACGACCACCTGCACCTTGACAGGGAGGCTCGCGACATGGACTTTAAGCACAACCTGGAGCAAAAGCAAAAGATAATAGCCCGTGTTGAAGAGCTTGTAAAAGAGGAAGACATAAACAAAGCGTTCCGAGAATTGCAGGCGTTGCACAAAATATGGAAAGAAGAGATCGGGCCGGTATCGCGCGACCACCGCGAGGATATATGGAACCGTTTCAGCGAACTGACGAAGCAGCTGCACGACAAGCGAGAGGCATTGTTTGCCAAAAGCCGTGAGCTGGAGGAAGAAAATCTTGCGAAGAAAAAGGACATTATCGCCCAGATCGATGCTATAGCTGCGGAAAAAATAACCGCCCATAATGCATGGCAGGGACAGATAGACCGTATTGAAGCGCTGAGGGAACAATTCTTTAAAGCAGGTAAAGTGCCTATCGAAGTGAACGAGGATACGTGGGCAGCTTTCAAAAATGCTGTGCGGAACTTCAACTCAGTGAAAAACTCCTTCTATAAAGACATCAAGAAAGACCAGCAGGACAACCTTAACAGGAAGCTTGCCTTGGTGGAAAGGGCAAATTCGCTTAAAGACAGCGAAGATTTTGATACCACTACACAGGTGATGAAGCAGATACAGGACGAATGGAAGACCATTGGCCATGTGCCAAGGAAATATTCTGATACTGTATGGAAGGATTTCAAGGCAGCGTGCAACCATTATTTTGACAGGCTCCATGCGTACCGCAACGAGGCCAACAAAGATGAGATAGACGCTTTCGAAAAGAAAAAAGAATACCTGGACAGTATAAAGGATTTTGAGCTTACAGGTGACCATAAAACCGATCTTGATGCCATCAAAAAGCATATTGAGAACTGGAAAGGCTTTGGCCGTGTTCCTCAGGCAAGAAGGCACATCGAAGGCAAATTCAACAAGATACTTGATGCGTTATTTGACAAGCTGAGCCTCTCTAAAAAAGAGACGGACATGGTGAAATTCAACAACCGCCTTGAGCAGATGGCTGAGGGCGACGATACCCGCAGGCTGGAAAATGAGCAGCTGTTCATCATGCGCAAGATTGATGAGATCCAGGCGGAGATATTCCAGTTGGAAAACAACATCCAGTTCTTCTCTAATGCAAAAGGCGATAATCCATTCGTAAAAGAAGTCCGCAAGAACATTGAGCGCCACAAGGATGAGCTCAAGACCTGGAAAGACAAGCTTAAGCAGATACGAAGCATGAAGAGCGAATAATAATAAACCCCGGCCTGTAAAGCCGGGGTTTTTACTTTTTGCAATTATATGGAGTTATAAATACTTATATAAATACCCGATAAATAAGAACGCGGATGACGCGAATTTCGGCGGATTTACACGGATTCCTGAGCAAACTCTTGGCCTAATTGAAAACATTTAATAAACTCTATATATACACCCCAGAACACTGGCCAAAGTGGCGCTCGCGTGAGGAATTGCAGCGGCATCCCCGCTTGCGGAGGGATAGAGCGGAAAGCCCGTCCCGCCGTGGCGGGACACGCCCAAATATAAAAAAGCCGCAGTGTCTTACGATCAATGCGGCATTTTTTATTATTCTTACTTCTCGACTGCGCTCGAAGTGACAATCGCAACGTAAATATATATTTAAGTACTCTTACTGCTTCGCAATTTTCACAGAAGCCGAACCATTACCGGAGTATACCTGTAGTATGTAGCTTCCCTGTGCCAGCGCTGAAACATTTACTTTCAGGTCATTGCTGTTACCGTCAATATCCATAACTTTTTGGCCTAAAAGGTTTGTAATAGTTATACGGCTGATGATGCCATCGTTGGAAATATTCAAAATATCATTGGCAGGATTAGGGTACACCATCAGGTTTTTAAGCCCGAAGGATGCAGTTGCAAGCAATTCGTTGGCTTCTATTGACAGGGACATACTTTCGCAATTGCCAACGGATTGTGTTACGTAATAAACAGTCCCGTCTTCAAGTGGGGTATCAGTTCCTACTTCCACAAGCTCAAAAGCATCATTCATCATGTACCATGTTACGGTAGCCCCTGATTCCGTTGTAATTTCCAGGTCTGCAATAGTTTCGCCTGCTGTAAAATCCTGGAAATCCATTCCGCCCGGAAGCTCAGGAGTTGGGTGAACAGTTACTGTAACTTCGGATGTACCGCTTTCACATTCGTCGTGCACCTGTGTAGCATAATAAGTTGCACCGTCTACAAGTAGTGTAGATCCCGGCAGCATTTCGCCACCTTCTCCTTCGTACCATTGCAGGTCTGCACCTTCCATGTAATCTGCCTCAATATCGGCAAGTGTAGCGCCTGAACAGAATTCCTGTCCGGCAGCTATTGCAGGCTCATCCAGCTCTATTATAGTTACGGCTACTTCGACCCTTGCGCTCTCGCATGCCGCTACAGTTTGCGACACATAGTATGTACCCGTTTGTAAAACTACCGATCCCGCAAGCGGAGCCCCGCCGGTAGCTGTATTGTAAATATGGTAGTTATCATTACCCTCTGTAGCATCGGCTACAGTGATACCATAACATCCTGTCTGGGTGGCCTCGATATCGGGAAGCGGAGCTGCATTAAATGTCACGACAACATCCTCCCTTGCACTTTCGCAATTACCTACCGTCTGCGATACGTAATACGTTCCGGGCGCCAGCAGTGTAGTTCCTGCCAGTGCAGTACCACCTGTTGCATCGGTATACCAGTTGAAAGTTGCAGATGCAGATCCTGTAACAGTTAAGTCACTAACCATTGCACCGGAGTCAGGGCAGAAATTCTGGTTGGCCGCCATCGGAAGCGAAGGCGCAGCTACCGTTACTGCTACAGCAACCCTTGTGCTTTCGCAGCTTCCTACTGTTTGAGAAACATAATATGTTCCTGTAGCCACTACAGCGGTCGAAACAAGCTCGGTTCCACCTGAAGCAGTAGTATACCAATTGATCTCTGCACTTGCAGTTCCCGTAGCAGTAAGGTTAGCTACTGTAGAGCCCGGGCATAGTGTCTGGGCGCTTGCAGTTGGAACCGCAACCGTGGTGATCGTTACCGCTACCGGTATCCTCGTACTTTCGCAACCATTCATGGTTTGCGAAACATAATACGTTCCTTGTAGTAAAATAGCAGCAGGGACCAGTTCTGTACCTCCTGAGGCTGTAGTGTACCAGTTAAATTCGGCACCAGTACCACCTGTAGCTACCAGGCTGGCAACTGTAGTACCCGGACAGAAGCTTTGAGCGCTTGCTGTAGGTGCTGCAACCGTTGTGAAAGTTACCGCTACCGGTACCCTATTGCTCTCACAGCCACCCACCATCTGGGATACATAATATGTTGCAGCTGATAATGGTGTTGTAGCCGCAAGGGCAGTTCCGCCAGTGGCAGCGCTATACCATTTAAAAGTTGCGTTTGAAGCCCCTGTAACCTGCAGGGCTGCTATTGTTGACCCCGGGCAAACCTGCTGTGACGTAGCGACAGGATCGGCAGGAGTTGTACAGTTAAGAGCTGAATAGGTAACAGTTACCGTCCAGTTAGGGTCTACACGGTTCCAGGTGGTATTACAATCCGAGCCTCCATACATTCTCCACGCCCTTAGCTCAAATTGTACAGCGCCTGTAGCACCATTGGCAAAAGTAAGACCCGTACGGCTGTATGCCTGTGTTCCGCCACTGTTGCCGGTACCTGTAGATACAGCATCTTCAGAAGTATTGGTTGTCGTACAAACCAAAAGTGAGCGCTGCTCTGATTTCCATCCGTTGGATGCGGTTGTCATAGTATAGGACGTCGCCACTGAAGCGATTTGGTATCCCGCAGGAACATTTACAGTCAGCGTTCCAGGGCAATCAGTGGTTGTATCTACCGTCGGGTCATCGTCAGCAAAGAGTGTTGGTATCTCTGACGGGCCGGTTCCCGAAAGCTGTCCGGGCGTAAATGTTACCATTACCCATGGGCCTTTATCGGTAGTACTACAATTCGACCTCACCCATGCAAAATAAGGTATGCCTGTAGTAAGGCTGGAAAGGTTTGCGGTAGTTATAGCTGAGCCGACATTTCCTGATGGCACGGTAGCATCCGTAGGCGGCGTACTGCTTGTTGAATAATAATAGTCATATCCGCCGGCAGGTACTACAATAGCCGGAGACCATGATAATACCGCAGCATCAGCCGTAGCTACAGCGCTAAGGCCTCCCGGAGACGGACAAGTACCCGTTTCTTCCGCAGTAACCGCAAATATATTCAGTGCTCCTTCAGCAGATGATATTTTTGTAAATTCTATGCTGGCTATGGTCTTTAACTGGTTTTCAGGCAATATTTCCATGGTATATTGATAAATCCTTGGGTCTCCAGAAGGGTTTTCAATGACATTGGTATTTCTGTAAACACGGCCAATGCCTGAAATCGCTACAGGAAGCGCATTACTGAAAAACCAGTCAGGTATTACCCCGCCCGATACCAGCTGCGTAGAAGAATCGGTAAAATGTATGGTCGCACTTATGGTAGACGATCCGCTGCCCGTTGTAGCCAGCAAATATAGTCTTGATGCAGGTACACCATTAGAGAACACCAGGGTACCTGTATCATTTTGTTCAGGAAGGCGCAATGAGTTGTTACCGGATAATGGCCCAAGCTGGAAGGTAAGCCCGCTGGTTACATTTGATGTTATAAGCCCCGTTGCCGGGATCGCATAGGCAGGCGGCGTTATCGAGCCAGGCTGGAAATCGGTAGCCATAAAGCAAATGTTGCCATTATCGATACCAATTGTAGAGGAATTCAGGGCCGGACCCGCACCGTTGGCTATTACATCCTGGTTAAAGCCTGATGTTACCAAAAGCTGTTCATAGGTTTGTGCCTTTATCGTACTTAGCGATAAAAGCGCCGCAAACACAGTAAAGGATTGAAGTAATTTTTTTTTCATGCAAGTAGGTTTTTAATTGGTTGAATTGATAGTAATTTTTGTTATCAAGGTAACTAATACTCAGTAATTTAACAAATACATTCACCTTTTGCGGAATAGCATTCAAAAACAAAAGAACATTATAGAATAATCAGGATATCGCATAAAATTGAGATATAAATTAATAATCATTCAACAAAACCTATAAAAAGCCGTTTTAAAAAAATAAAAAAGCCCATTCCTGAAGGAAAGGGCTCACTATTTTCACAAAATAAATTGGCTTTGTTATTTACCGTAAGGAACAGGTATCTCCCTGGTGACGATGGACGGTTCCCGCACGATCTTTTTTTCGTACCGCGGCGTAACCGACTTATCCATATATTTTTCGTCTTTATATTTGATATGCTCAATGATCGCTGATACTTTTACATTGACATCAAGGGCCTGTACAATATTATCATTGGCAAGTGCAATGACGAATTTTCCCTGCAGCTTGTCGTTTTCTGTAATTCGCTTATAGCCTGCTATCCCCTTTCCGCTATCGAAAGATTTATATGGCTTGCCTTGCAGGAACAATTTGTTGTTCTGCTCGTTCACCAGGGCATACTCAACATCTTCACCATTCACGGGCAGCATAAGATTGGTTATCGCCCCGGCCGCAATGCCACCCAGCGGTGTTGTAAAATAAGTTGCCACGCCCTGTACCGCGCCCGCGATCACTTTACGGTTCTGGTTCCAAAATTCATTGCTCTCCTTGCCCACGCCAATCCAATAGGCCCAGGCCACAACCTTTTTGGTCTCATCTTTTGTAACCGTATTTACCGGAAGCGAAAAGTTTACTGATGCTTTTGTATCGCCAAAGCTTGTCTTAGCATTCACACGCTGGCTTTTATCAAACACCATTTCTTCATATTTCTTTTCAAAAGCGACTACCCGCCTTGTCTTTTGTACCTGAAGCGTATCATAGCCGGCCACCACATCTTTAGTAAGTGAATTCCAGACAGTATCCTGTACTTTTATCCACTTTACGGCCGTATTAAAGTTCTTATCTTCCGATCTTTTCGGTACGCGCTGTATCGTTACATTGCAGTTCCGCTTTCCTTTAGTAGTATTGCCAAACCTGAAAACATATACCGAATTGCCCTGTACCGTAAATTCCTTCTTTTCCTCCTTTACATTTTGGCCTCTGTACTTCAGCGCAGCAGGATATTCAGTCACAGTAACCTCACTGACAGCGCTGCCTTGGGCTTCGATTGTAAAAATAATCCTGTCACCATCTGCAAAGCCGTACATCAGCTCTTCGGTGGCTCCGGGTTCAATCTTAATTTGTAAATCGGCAACGGGCATTTTTTGCCCAAAAGAAAATGCTGAAAATAACAGCAAAACAACACATCTGATCATAATACTAAACTCCTATAATTTTTTTGCTTCGTTCCAGAAAACATCCATTTCTGCAAGGGTCATATCGGCTAACGGTTTGCCGAGCTCGCCTGCCTTGCTTTCAAGGTACATAAACCGTTTAATGAATTTTTTATTGGTGCGCTCCAAGGCATCCTCAGGGTTGATGTTTAGGAAACGCGCATAGTTGATCATGGAGAACAGCACATCACCGAATTCCGATTCGATTTTATCCGCATCGCCGTTTTTCACCTCTTCCTGGAATTCCTCAATTTCTTCCTGCACTTTATCCCATACCTGGTGCGGCTCTTCCCAATCGAACCCAACGCCTTTTGCCTTGTCCTGTATGCGGCTGGCTTTCACTAGCGCAGGCAGGCTTTTTGGTACACCTTCCAGAACCGACTTCTTGCCTTCCTTCAGCTTTAGCTTTTCCCAGTTCTGCTTTACCTGTTCTTCATCTTCCACAACCACATCGCTATAAATATGCGGGTGGCGGTGTATCAGCTTGTCGCAAATCTCGTTGGCTACATCGGCAATATCGAAGTCGCACGTCTCACTGCCTATTTTGGCATAAAAAACAATATGCAGCAGTATATCGCCCAGCTCTTTTTTGATCTCCTGAAGGTTGTTGTCGAGGATAGCATCCCCCAGCTCATAGGTTTCCTCAATAGTAAGATGGCGAAGGCTTTGGAGCGTCTGCTTTTTATCCCACGGGCATTTTTCGCGAAGGTCGTCCATTATGTCGAGCAGCCTGCCAAAGGCATCGAGTTGTTGCTGGCGTGTGTTCATGGTGGAAAATTTTGTGCAAAATTACGGAATAGCTACCGAAATATACTCCTACGGGAAATCAAAAAGATTTTTTACAACGAATGACACAAATTTCAAAATTCCAGTACTCCAAAAATTTAAGGAATTCGTGTAATTCGTAGCAAACACAATTCATAGGGAAAATAAAAAATCCTGCCTCTTGTTTGCAAAAAGCAGGACTAGTAATATAACGTAAGATGTATTATTCTTCTGTCTTTACCTCTTCAGCAGGGGTTTCATCTACGGCAGGGGCGGCAGCAACAGGGGCTTCTTTATTAACAAGGCCTTTTGCCTGGAGCATGTTGTACCAGTTAAGTATCTTTTTGATATCAGAAGCATAAACCCTGTCCTCATCGAATTCAGGAAGCACTTCCCTGAAATACGACTCCAGCTTGGCATTGTCTTCTTTATGCGACATTGCCGGGCCGTTATCCTCTTTTTCAGCTATGGCGCGGAATACCTCTGAAAGCTTTATCTCGCCGTCATACGTGTATACCGATATTTCAGAAAGCAGGCTTACGTTGCTCCTCATGCCAACGGTTATTTTCTTGCCGTCTATAAGCGATTCTGCCACAAAACCTGTGCGCGTTTGGATCTTTAGTTCATATAATCCAGGTTTCCCTGAGATAGCTAATATTTTTTCAACACTCATTTTTCTTTTTTTTAAGGATGGCAAATATGCAATGTTTGGTTTTAAAAACAAAAAATTACCTGCCTTTTTTGGCGATAAATTTCATTTTATAGTCCGGCCTTGTCTTGCCTTCCATGATGTTCTGTAGTTTCTTTTGTATCAAACGTTTTTTCAGCGACGATATTTTATCGGTAAACAAAATACCTTCAATATGATCGTATTCGTGCTGTATCACCCTGGCAATAAGCCCGTCATACACATCCGTGTGCTTGTTAAAATCCTCGTCGTAATATTCTATGGTAATCTTTTCATGGCGGTACACGTCCTCACGAACTTCAGGAATGCTCAGGCAGCCTTCGTTAAAGCCCCACTCCTCGCCTTCTTCCTTCAGCATTACCGGGTTGATAAACGTTTTTTTGAAATTCGCCAGCTGTTCCTGCTCTTCTTTCGGAAGGTCCTCGTCATCGCTGAATGGCTTGGTATCTACAATGAACAGGCGTATGGCAAGGCCAACCTGTGGTGCAGCAAGGCCAACGCCATAGGCATTATACATGGTCTCATACATATCAGCAACGATCTGCTTAAGGTTCGGCATATCCTTCGGGATGTCCTCTCCTTTTTTTCTGAGCACAGGGTCGCCGTATCCTACAATCGGTAATATCATATCAAATGTATTTTAAATCAGGCATAACGCCTTTTTCCGGACTGCAAAAGTAATAAATAAAATTGACTCTTTAACCCTTGCCCAAATGCTAAAATTTTGTGAGAATTCACGCATGCTCCCGAAGAATGATTTGGCATTTAGTACCTTTGCGGCATACCCTTTTTTTATGATCGAAAAGATAAGGCAGTTTGCTGACAGCACCAATTTTACCAAAGCCGTTATCGTAACGGTCGCTGCCGTGCTGCCTGTACTTATCCTCGCTCAGTTCGGGCATTTCGAGACGGGTTTTACCATTGCCATAGGCGCATTCCTTACCTATCCGTCCGATATCCCGAGCAACCTGTTGCACCGTACCAAGGGCCTTCTTACTGCTTCCGTTATCGTTGCGGGGTGCATGCTGGCTGTGAATACGCTGCATCCCTGGCCGTGGTTGTTCTATCCCGTGGTGATTGCGCTGGTTTTCTTCCTTTCGATGATATCGGTCTACGGGCAGCGCGCCACGATGGTTTCTTTTTCGGGATTGCTTGCGCTGGCGCTGGGTTCCGGGCACATTCATACAGGGTGGGATATCGTTACCTATGTAGGACTGGTACTTGCCGGGGGACTGTTCTATACCTTTATATCGGTAACATTCAACTACCTCAGCCCGCACCGTTATACCGAGTTGGAGGTAGCAGAGTGTATGAAGCTAACCTCAAAATACATGAAGCTGCGCGGTGACCTCTGGAACGCAGATGCCGACAGGGCTGCCATTGTAGAGAAACAGCTGCACCTGCAGGTCGAGATAAACACCACCCACGAAAACCTGAGGGAAATACTCCTTCGTAACCGGAGCAATGCCGGGCACTCTAACCGAAGCCGGAAAATGCTCTTGGTATTCATATCGTTAATGGAAATACTCGAACTGGCGCTGTCCACCTCGTTCGACCACAGCAAGCTGCACCAGAAATTCAGCGCGCACCCTCAGGTTTTGGACACTTACCAAAATCTTGCTTACAACTTGGCATCGACATTAAAAAGGATATCGAAAAGCATTTTTAACCGCAAAAAGTATCTGCCAAAGCACCAACTGCTCCGGGATGTGGAAGCGCTCGAACAAGCCATTACTGATTATGAAGCCCTGCTTGGCAAAGAAGCTGCCTCCGAAGGGGTGTGGATGCTGTCGAACATGCTGCATTATGCCGAAAAGCAGTTAGAGCGCATCAAGATCATTGAGCGTGCCTTTACCAATAAAATTGACTTCAAAGACCTGAAAGGGCGCGATAAAGACCTTGAAAAATTCCTTGCGCCGGAGTATTATCCATGGCATACACTGCGCGAGAACCTTAGCTTTTCGTCAACCATATTCAGGCATTCGCTGCGGCTCACGCTTACGGTTGCCATTGGGTTTATCATCGGAATCATCTTTGAACTGGAAAACGTGTACTGGATACTGCTCACTATTGTGGTTATCATGCGCCCCGGCTACGGGCTTACCAAGCAGCGTTCTTTCCAAAGGATTATTGGCACGGTAACAGGCGGCGTGATTGCCTTCGCCTTCCTGAGCGTTGTGCACCATAATATCATTATAGGTACATTGGCTATTGTATGCATGATATTGGGCTTTGCGTTCACAGCCATCAATTACCGCATAGGTGCAACATTCGTGACCATTTATGTAGTGTTTGTCTATGCCTTGCTGAACCCGAATTTTGCCGACGTTATCCAGTACCGCATTGTAGATACTGCTGTGGGTGCGCTGCTCGCTTTTATGGCGAATTATTTCCTGTGGCCCACGTGGGAATTTATCAACCTGCCGGGATTCATCAAAAAATCCATAGAAGCCAACCGGAACTACCTTGAAGAAATATCGGTGTATTACAATCATAAAGGCAATGTAACGACTTCCTACCGCCTTGCCCGTAAGAGTGCTTTTATCGAGTTGGGTAACCTGATGTCGTCCTACCAGCGTATGGCACAGGAACCTAAGTCGAAACAAAAACAGCAGCAGCAGGTGTACAAGTTGGCAGTGCTCAACCATACATTGCTATCGTCGCTGGCTTCACTGGGCACGTACATCCAGTCACACAAGACCTATAAGGCGTCTGAAGCATTCAATGTAGTCGTGAATACGGTCATCCGAAACCTTGACCATGCCATTGCCCTGCTTGCCATGGAAACACAGGCGGGCGAAGCACAGCAATCGCAAAACGAAGAGCTTGCCATGCGCTTTACAGAACTCAAAAACATCCGGGCGCGTGAACTTCGTGAAGAACATTTAACCGAAGAAGAGGAATTCAGGTTAAAAATGGAAGAGGCACACTTGGTTATAGAGCAATTGGTTTGGTTGAACAGCTTATCTGAAAAGATAGTGAAAGCGGCCAGGCAATTGGAGTTGGTGAAGTAGGTTTTTGTTGGAAGCAGGGATGTCCGAAGTCCGATGCGTTTTGGCAACATGCGTCCGTGTCATTTCGACCGTAGCGCAGCGGAGTGGAGAAATCTTTAATTATTTATTCTTTTGAAACGAATGTTCGTGTCATTTCGACCGCAGTGCAACGGAGTGGAGAAATCTTTAATTATTTATACTGAACGTGCATCCGTGTCATTTTGACCGCAGTGCAACGGAGTGGAGAAATCTTTAATTATTTATACTGAACGTGCATCCGTGTCATTTCGACCGCAGTGTAACGGAGTGGAGAAATCTCAGAAAAAACATATATTTGAAATAAATACCTTACGATGTATAAGACACTTGGAACACACAATTACTACGTCTATATCCTTACAAACAAAATAAAAACAGTCCTTTATATTGGCTTTACAAACAATATGAAGGAACGATTATACTATCATCAACATCCTGAAGCATTTTGCAAGGCTTTTACAACAAAATATAAATGCTATAACCTTGTGTATTGGGAACATTACCAGGATGTTGATATCGCAATTGATAGGGAAACACAGCTAAAAAAATGGAGCCGGAAGAAAAAGGATGCACTCATTACCGCCTTCAATCCGGAGTGGAAATTTCTCAATGATGAAATTTGAATTTTGAGATTTCTCCACTCCGCTGCGCTGCGGTCGAAATGACACGGAATTAGCGCTACACGACTGAAAACTGTGACTGCGACTGAAAACTACTAATTCACCAACCCCAGCACTTCACTCGTATGTTCCCGCATGGCTTTAAGGATTTGCGGGTTCTCATTAAGGGACTGCCCGTGGGACGGGATCATCTCACGAAGCTTATCCTGCCATTCAGCGCTTTGCATCTGCTCCGGGAAGCAGCGCTCAATAACATCGAGCATGATAGAAACCGCTGTTGATGCTCCCGGGGAAGCACCTAGTAATACGGCCAGTGAGCCATCGGCGCTGTTGATGACCTCGGTACCGAATTCCAGCTTGCCGCCTTCTTTTTCATCTTTCTTGATCACCTGCACGCGCTGCCCTGCCGTTTCCAGTTCCCAGTCTTCCATCTTTGCTTCAGGAAGGTATTCTTTCAGGGCTTCAAGGCGGTCTTCGCGGCTTTGGGTAACCTGTTCAATGAGGTATTTCGTCAGCGGGATATTATGGAAACCAGCAGAAAGCATCGGACCTATATTATTGAATTGTATTGAAAGCGGCAGGTCGAAGTATGAACCGTTCTTCAGAAATTTAGTGCTAAAGCCCGCATAGGGTCCGAACAACAATTCTTTCTTCCCGTTGATCATACGGGTATCGATATGCGGCACCGACATTGGCGGCGCACCTACCGAAGCTTTGCCATATACTTTCGCATTGTGTTTTGCTATCACCTCCGGGTTGTTGCATTTTAGCCATTGCCCGCTCACAGGAAAGCCGCCAAAACCTTCGCCTTCCGGGATATTGGCTTTTTCGAGAAGGTGCAGTGAGCCGCCTCCCGCGCCGATAAAGACGAATTTGGCATAAGGCCTTGTCTTTTCACCGGTTTGCAGGTCTTTTATCTTAAGCTTCCATTTGGGTGCTTTTGCCGAACGGCGGATACCTTTC
The DNA here is from genome assembly GCF_003096035.1 of Flavobacterium album. Lineage (NCBI taxonomy): Bacteria > Pseudomonadati > Bacteroidota > Flavobacteriia > Flavobacteriales > Flavobacteriaceae > Flavobacterium > Flavobacterium album. The sequence continues at coordinate 3,897,069 of NZ_CP029186.1, forward strand.
ACTTCGTGCTCAAAAAACAGGTTTATGCCTTCCTGCTTTTCGAGCCAAACGAACATATCTCGGGTCAGTTCGCCAAAGTTCACATCGGTGCCTATCTTCATGCGCGTGGCAGCCACAGGCTCATTGCCTTCACGGCCTTCCATGATTAGCGGCGCCCATTCGGCGATCACTGCGGGGTCTTCGGTATATTCCATCCCCTGGAAAAGCGGGAATTTTTGAAGCGCATCATAGCGTTTTTTCAGGTAGGCCACGTTCTCTGCGCCCCACACAAAACTCATGTGCGGAATACTTTTTACAAATTCTTCGGGATTTGAGATCAGGCCTCTTTCGACCAGATGTGCCCAGAATTGTTTTGAAGCTTCGAACGATTCGGCGATCTTCACCGCTTTGGAGGTGTCGATGCTGCCATCGGGAAGCTCGGGCGTATAGTTGAGCTCGCAGAAAGCCGAGTGGCCTGTACCCGCGTTGTTCCACGCATCGCTGCTTTCGGCGGCAGCCACATCAAGCCTTTCGTAAATGTTTATTGTAATTTCAGGCATCAGCTCTTTCAGGAACATGCCAAGGGTAGCGCTCATGATTCCGGCGCCTATAAGAACCACATCGGGTTCATTTTGTATGATTGCAGACATTGTGTAAATTTGAATATGCAAATTTACCTCCAAAGAGTCTAAATATTATCTTAATATACGCAGTTGCAGGCCTAAAGCACCATTTTTACCGAATTTGAAGGAATTACAGGAATTTTTTTCGCGATAGGTAATCCTGTAATAAGATCGTTGCCGAAATTTCATCAATCAGGGCTTTATTCTGACGCTGCTTCTTTTTAAGGCCACTGTCAATCATCGTCTGGAAGGCCATTTTACTTGTGAAGCGCTCGTCTACCTGTTCCAGCGGCATATCTGGGAACTGCTCTTTAAATTTTACGATAAAAGCTTCGATAATAGGCGCGCTTTCGGATGGCTGGCCGTTCATCTGTTTTGGCTCGCCAATAAGTACGCGCTCTACTTTTTCTTTTGCAAAATAATTACGCAGGAAATCGATAGCCGTAGCCGACTCAATAGTGGTAAGTCCAGAGGCTATCATTTGCATCTCATCGGTTACTGCTATTCCGGTGCGTTTAAGTCCGTGATCTATGGCGAGGATCCTCATTTCTGGAGTTAGATTATTAGTTTATTGTTTTACATTAGTACATCCATGAGGATGTATTCATTTTCAAAATCGAATACTGCGCAGGTATCCCTTAGCATTTCATAGCATTCAGCTAAATTATCATTCGTCAGGGCCGGGTCAAGGGTTTTCAGAAAATCACAGTAACCATTGTATTTGTTTTTAGCAGGAATGCAGGCGCCAAGTTGCGAGCTGTCGTAATAATGATCGGTTATCTCCTTGAAATAATTAAGGTTGGCCATCATCCTGAAACTCATCAGGGCAGGCCTTGACGAAAGCCAAAAATCGTTTATACCTTTAAAATCCCTTTTATAGCCAATATAAATGAACATTTCCTGTTCCGATGGGGCAGGCTTGTGTAAAACGACATGTTCGGCAACAGTGACGTCCTCATGATGTTGCAACAGGTTTATAATGTCCACGGGGTTTAGCTCACGGCCGCTGTCAGCTACATGCAGGATCTCTTCATCAGTAAGTGTTTCGATATAATAAAATTCCCTGAAGTTCAACTTAAAAAAATCTTCAAGCAGGTATACTGAAGGCGTGTAAGGATTCTCAAAATAGGAAGAATTGATAAACAATTCAACCGAGCTATCCTCAGTATCAAAAAGCTTTGAATGATCGATCTCCAAAGAACCGTATTCCGATCTGGCAGCCCATCGTCCCTCATTGGTATCATATAATTCGATCCCCCGTAACTTTAAAAACCCTAGTATCGATTTCTTCATCAGGAACTGATTGATATCCGCAAGCTGGCGTACGCAGTATATATTTATTTTGTAGTGCTTCGTCTCCATAAACATCGGGCTGCTTTCATTTTTTTAGCCTTCCCACCCGCAAAAGTAACAGAAAAACAGCCTTGCCATCGCTTTTGTCCCATGATTCTTTTAATTCATCACGAATGAGGTCGACCGGGTTGCTGCCGTTCTTTTTGATATAATGCTGCACTGCCGACCACGAGTCGATATAGCCAATAAGGTGCTCAAACGTCCATGTAAAGGTCTCAGAGAATTGTTTTGCTTCAATTTCGTCGAACGGAAAAGGGATGGTTTCGTAATCCTTGTCTACATACCTGCGCTCCGGATCCCAGTAGTCGCCTAATGTCTTTTGATGGAAATGGCGGATGATGCGGTCGCTCTCAGGGTTGGTGGAAAAAAGGCCGTAACCCATAACTATGAATAGCCCATCCGGTTTAAGAATACGGTACACTTCTTTATAAAAAGCATCAAAATCAAACCAGTGGATGGCCTGAGCAACTGTTATAAGGTCGAACATTTTATCATTAAAAGAGGTATGCTCTGCCCTTTCTTTCTTATAAATAATATTATCGGCAGTAGCAGCATTTTCCAGCTGCTTATCGCTGATGTCTGTCGCATATACCGTTGTAAAGTGCTTTGCAAGCTTTGCTGCTACCTGCCCATTGCCTGTAGCTACATCGAGGGCAAGGCCTTTTTGAGGGACTAAGGAAATTATATAATCAATGATCTCATGGGAATAGTCGGGCCGGAATTTAGCATAGGTTTGCGCCTGTGTGGAGAAGTTGTCTTTCATTTTAATAGCTTTGTGAAATATTTAATGTACATAAGCCCGAACACGGAGCAGTCGCTGTTATCAAATTTTCTTTTAAGGCAATGCTTCCTCTAATAGTTTCTAGATGATTCCAATTATTTGAAACATATTTTCTTCTAGCATTACAATGAGCATGTTTATGAGTGTTGTCAAGCCCAAATGAATATGCCAACATTGATGGTTTACTGGCATATGGCACACCGTCAACACTTCCATTTGCACCATGATGACTAGCTGTTATTCCTATAATTGTTTTTGAAGGATGATAAGGTATTTTTAAAAATTTTGCATCCCCAGATAATAAAACATACTCATTATTTCCATAGTGAACAAATAAAGCCAGCCCAGAATTGTTCTTATTATTTATATTGCCGGAACACCTAACTATTCTGTGATTTGAAAAGTCAATAAAGTTATCTGAATTATTCCAACATAGTAAATTTCCATTCCGTAATAAAGCAGTAGCTAATTTAATCGCTGTATTACTTAGCCTTTGTTTTGGAACTAACCATTCAGTATTTAAAAGGTCTGAGTTATTTATGTCGAAAGCTAAACATATATGATCTAAATCCCAATGTGAAAGTATTACTTTGGGTTGATTAGAAAAACATAACTTAAATCCAAAAGGAAAAGTTTTTTTATTGGCATTACATCCCCCGCCAACATCGAAATAAAGTAAAGGTATATTATCACCGCTTACTAATGCATTACAATTACCCTGTCCCACATTATATATATTAACATGACTGAAACTATTCAAATTAATATTCTCCAAAAATGCTTTATTTTGTTTTCTTGGGGTACTACTTATTTGGGTGGCGGAAACTATTTCCCTAATCTTTTCCTGCTCGATTTCGGAAAGGTTTTCAAATAGTGTTATATTTTCTAAATCATAATTACCCATAGGCTCTTCGCCTATTAATTGAAAATTGAAAAATTGTTGTTGTAAAATATCTGTTTCTCTTATATTTGTTTGAATTTTCATCCAATCACTCTCCATTCCATAAATAAAATCCGTTCCGAATTTATCAATAAGTTTTGAATAATTTCCACGAACATCAATAATTATTGAAGGAAAATTTAAAATGGTTTCATTATTAATATTTACCTGAAGAGCATCCTTAATATTGATACAGTCGAACCTTATATGTAATTCTCCCATAATTTTCTCAATAGAATCCAAATAAGCAAAATAGCTTTCTCCTGTCAATTTAGGTAATTCACTTTCTTTGATAAGTTTGGGATTGATATTAAACCCTTCATTCATAAAATAATTTATTTAAATGTTTATTTATCGGTATATTTTCGCTTGGAGAGAAGTTGTCTTTCATTGTGTGCTGTTTACCATAAAGATAAAAAAATATAACAAAAACGAGACAGTACATTGAAAAATATTTGTACTTTGTTCCGTGAAATTTGGCATCCATAATAATTACGGATTGTTATCTTTGCCGAAAACATACTTTTTGCTATGAACGCCTTACAACCTATTATAGAGGCTGCCTGGAATGACAGGTCGCTGTTACAGAATGAAACAACTACCAATGCCATACGCGAGGTTATCGAACTTTTAGATTCCGGGAAACTTCGGGTTGCCGAACCTGTAGAAAGCGGCTGGCAGGTAAACGAATGGGTGAAAAAGGCAGTGGTGATGTATTTCCCTATCCAGAAGATGGAAACCCTTGAGGCCGGTATATTTGAGTACCACGACAAAATGCCGCTAAAGCGCGGCTATGCCGAAAAAGGCATTCGTGTGGTACCTAATGCCGTAGCCCGCCATGGAGCCTACATATCATCGGGCGTGATCCTGATGCCAAGCTATGTGAACATCGGCGCTTATGTAGACGAGGGCACCATGGTAGATACCTGGGCCACCGTAGGCAGCTGCGCACAGATAGGCAGAAACGTACACCTGAGCGGCGGTGTGGGCATTGGCGGCGTATTAGAACCGCTCCAGGCCGCACCCGTTATCATTGAGGATGGTGCCTTCATCGGCTCCAGATGCATTGTGGTAGAAGGTGTTCGCGTAGAGGCCGAAGCGGTGCTTGGCGCTAACGTGTGCCTGACTGCCTCCACAAAAATTATAGACGTTACAGGCGATACGCCGATAGAAATGAAAGGTGTGGTGCCTGCACGAAGTGTTGTGATACCGGGCAGCTATACCAAAAAATTCGCTGCAGGCGAATACCAGGTGCCGTGCGCCCTTATTATTGGGAAGCGCAAGCCTTCAACCGACCTGAAAACTTCGCTCAATAACGCTTTAAGGGAATATGACGTAGCGGTTTAACCATAGCTTATGAGTGAACTCAACACAAGAATATCTGCCCTCGCAATTGTTTTTAACGAAGAACATAATATAAGGGAGTACCTGCAAAACATGTCGTTTGCCGACGAGATCGTTGTTGTGGACTCTTTCAGTACCGACCGTACGCCACAAATCATAAAGGAAGAATTCCCCCATGTGCGGTTCTACCAGCGTGTTTTCGATGATTTTTCCTCACAGCGTAATTATACCATAGACCTGGCTAACAACGAATGGGTGGTTTTTTTTGATGCCGACGAAAGGGTTACCCAACAAGGCATTGAAGAGATCGTTGCTACGGTAAACAGCAATCCTGAAGAAGCCGCTTTCTGGGTAAAGCGTATTTTTTACTACCAGGGCAGGCCGCTTGTAAACAACAGCTTTAACGAAGACAGGACCGCAAGGGTTTTCCGGAAGTCGCTGTGCCGTTATTCCGATAAGCTTGTGCACGAACAGCTGAGCATCAACGGCAAAAGCCGTGTACTAAAGCATGCCATACACCACTACTCCTTTAAGGACAAGGAAGACTTTTTGCAGAAAAGGCTCCAATATTCAAAACTGAAGGCAAAAGAATTTCATAAAGATGGCATAAGGCCGAATATTTTTCATTTTACGGTGCGCCCGGCTTTCCGCTTCTTTAAGTATTATGTCCTGAAATTCGGTTTTGTAAATGGCAGGCGCGGCTATGAAATTGCATCCATACTGGGGCACCATGTGTACATGCGCTATGTGTACCTCAAAGAAATGTATGCCGGCGAAGGCAAAAAGATATTAGTGATCCAGCAGAAAATGATTGGAGACGTGCTGGCCAGCAGCGTTATCTGCAATACACTGAAAGAAAACTGCCCGGCATCGCAAGTAGATTATATGGTGCACGACTTTACCAAACCGGTAATTGAGAACAACCCTAATATAGACAACATCATTGTCTTTAAGGAAGAATACCGCAAAAGCCGTCTGGCCTTGTTCCGCTTTGCACTGTCAATCCGAAAATCCAAATACGATGCGGTTATCGATGCGTATAACAAATGGGAAAGCGGCATCATTACACTATTCTCGGGTGCAAAAACAAGGATAGGCTATAAAAAATGGTATACCTCTTTCTTTTACGACAAGACTATTTCGCCCGACTGGAAAGCGCCCAACTCGGCACTGGTACACCGTATGCAGCTTGCAGAAGCCCTTACAGGACAACAACACCCGGTAGTGTACCCTAAGATATACCTTTCCGAAAGCGAAGTGGCCGGGGCAAAAAAAGTACTTGAAGCAAGCCTTGATATGTCGTTGCCCGTGATCATGATAAGCGTACTGGGAAGTGACGAAATAAAGAGCATGCCGGCACCTGAAATGGCGGCCATATTAGATGCTATTGTACAGAACAGCAATGCGCAGCTGCTTTTTAATTACCTCCCTAAACAAGTGGATCAGGCCCGCGAGATCTACAACCTGTGCCGCCCCGAAACACAGCAAAGGATATTATTCGACCTGTATATAAGGGGATTGCGCGAATTTATGGCAGTACTCTCGCAATGCGATGCGCTGATAGGTAATGAAGGCGGCGCGGTGAATATGGCCAAAGCGCTTAGTGTGCCTACATTTACCATATTTTCCCCGTGGATCAACAAAGGATCGTGGAGCATGCTCAACGATGATGAAACGCACATGGCAGTGCACCTACAGGACTTTTTCCCGGAAATTTATGGCGACAGGCACCCGAAGGAATTCAAGGAAAAGTCACTCGAACTATATCAAAAGCTGAAGCCGGAATTGTTTAAGGACAAGCTGCTACGTTTCCTGAAACTGAATGTTAAGCAGCATATGCCTATTTAGAGCATATTGAACATGCGATCTTTATTTTCTTCTGCGTCCGTTTCATAGAAAGATTGCTTCGTCGTGCCTCCTCGCAATGACTCGCGTAGTGGGAACTTAAAAATTACTCAACAGTAACGCCCGGCTCCTTCACAATGCCATAAGGTGTCCATTTTATCTTTTTCTCTTTAACTTCTTTACGGATGGCAAGGTTGGCCGCTAATGATTCCGGCGTTTTGTAACCGCGTGCATGGTCAAGGTGCAAGCATACGGCCTTGTGGCGTATCTGCTTGCCTTTCACGCCAAAATTCTCAAGACGTTCGCCAAACTCACGGTCAGGACCGCCATATTTCATTCTTTCATCATAACCATTCACCGCTATCATATCCTCACGGAAACCTGATGAGTTACAGTTATTGAACGAAGGTGTTGTAGTAGTCACCGTATCGAGCACGGCACCTAATACAGGGCCCGCAGATAATTTCAGCGCCTGCGAAAAGCCCAGCTTGTCCTGTTTTTTCAACCAGTCTACATCAAAGCAATTTTCGTTGAGGATATCTTCTTTGGTAATGGCCTCACTTGTTTTCATGGTGAGCTTGCAGTACCCACCTGAAAGGAATTTCCCCTTCTCGGCAAATTTTGCATGTATCTCTACAAAATCCTTACGCGGAATGCAGTCGCCATCGGTCATGATGATGTACTCATTGGCCGCCTCTATAATGGCAATATTCAGTATCTCCTGCCTGCGATAGCCTTTGTCCTCATGCCAAAGGTGGCGTACAGGAACGGGATAATCAGCGGCATAGCGGTCGATCAGCTCTTTTGTAGCCGGCCGCGAACCGTCATCGGCAATAATAAGCTCAAAATCTTTATAGGTCTGGTTGCTGTACCCTATCAGGACATTCTCCAGCCAGCGTTCTGCATTATACGTACTTACTACTACTGATATTTTCATTTTTTTTCTGAGATTCTTAATTTCTTAGGTACTTAGCAAACTAAGGAACTAAGCACCTCAGCACCTAAGCACCTTTTACTGCACAAAGATAGTTATTTTGTCTTTTTCCTGAGGCCAAGCTTTTCCTTAAGGCGGCGCTTGCGGTGAAAGCGGTTGGCAAAATATTCCGTATACTTTACCATCATTGCCAGTACTTCACTGTATGGGCTGCCGTAAAGCCTGGCATATTCATCACTCATTACTTCCACAAGGCGGATCTCGGGAGTGAGCTTTGCCATATTGATTACCCTTTGCTTCAGTGTCATAGCGCTGCTATGGAAGTTCATCCGGTTCAGGTCGACCAGGAAAAATTCATATTTCTCAGGGCCGGTCTTTTTTATCAGTGTATTGCCCGGTGTATGGTCGAGAAATTCTATTCCCAGCTCATGCAGCCTAAAGGTGAACTGCGTGAACTGGCGCAGGATGATCTCGTGTTCCGGATAATCAGGAATCTCTATCAGCTGCCTGTATGTAAGGTCGGCTTCCAGCTGCTCGCTCATATAATAGCTGTCCTTTAGCGACAAAGGCCCCTTGTTTTCAAAATAAGCAATGGGCTGCGGGGTGCCAATACCTTTTGAAAGCAGGATGTTTGCAAATTCATAAGAGCGCTGTGCCTTGCCTTTTCGCAAAAAACGGTACACTAATTTATTGAGGATGTTGGGCACTTTGAACGATTTGACATTTACCGTCATACTGCCCAGCGGAAATAGCTTTATCCTGTTGCGCTTGCCGTCGATGAACAGAACGCCTTCGGTATCAAAATTGTCGATAATATGTGTTATCTCTTGTGTTTGCGGAAGGAATTCAGGATGGATGGTTTTATTCATCTACAATTGCAAATTTTGTACAAAAGTAACCATTTTGCATTTTACACTTCAAATAATTGCGCTATTTTTACCGGATTAAGTATCTGGCTGAAATATCCAACCACATAGGAACATAGGTTTCATAGCGTTTTAAAGAAAGTGTATACTCACATAGGTGAAGCGTCGCTTCATCTATGTGTTCTTAAGCATCACTTAAAGGTTCTTTTAGGCCTATGTATCTATGTGGTTAAAAATAAAACAGATCGTATAATTAACCATAACCCGCTTTATGTTCAACCATTACCTCATCACGCGCTTCAACCTGAAAAACCCCAAGTGGGATGTTACCAAGAACAACGAATCCCTTCTGACGGATGAGTGGCTGGAACACAGGCTTTGGCTGTTCGAGAATTTCTGCTTCCCTTCTGTGGCGGCACAGGTGAACAGGAACTTTGAATGGCTTATTTATTTTGACATAACCACACCTGATACTTATAAGCAAAAAATTGCCGCTATCATCGGGAACCAGCCCAACATCAGGCTGTTTTATATTGAAGGGATGCCTGCTTTTTACCCTGAGATCCAAAAGCTCATCGCAACAGAAGCTACCGGAAAGCCTTACCTCATCACTTCGCGCATTGATAATGACGACTGCATACGGAACACCTTCATCGACGAAGTGCAAAAACAATTTGACAAACAGGATTACCTTGCCATCGATGTAATAAAAGGCTATTCTTTACAGATAAAGCCCGTGATCATGCTGGGCAAGAAAGAGCACATCTTCAACCCGTTCATTAGCCTTATCGAGAAAAACGACAACCCGACGACCGTTTGGGCCAACGACCATAACCACTGGAAAAAAGAAACCCGGGTAAAGCAGGTTACCGACAAACGCTTATGGATGTCGATCATCCACGAGAAAAATAAAGTGAACGAGTTCGACGGCTACGGCAACATCAAATGGGACGATGTAAAGAACGATTTTATCGTGTCCGGTGCCATGGCATCAACTATAAGCCGGGACATACTGCCGCACAGCCAGTGGTGGTGGACCAGCTTTAAGAACGGATTGTACGTAAACTGGGTACTGTTTAACAAGTCGCTCAAAAAAGCGCTTGGCATTTATAAATTAAAACAATAGCGGGACCTGCCGGAATTGATAATCCTATAAAAGAATTACATGAGATCTGTCTTCCTGGAATCACACAATATGAAGAACCGCGCCGGCGGACTGGGCACTTTCAATTATGAGCTCATCAAAGCAATCGCGAAAAAGCCGCTGACAGACCTGGAGATCTGCCTGAACCTGAAAGATCCGCAACAGGCACAGGATGAGTTTAAGGACATATTCAAATATAAAAAATACACCAGCCTGCAGCGTCATGCCTTTTTCAGGATACGCGGGAAATTCGATGTATGGCACAGCATGAACCAAAACACGAAAGTAGAGCCGTTTTCTGCGCCTAAAAAATACATCCTTACTGTGCATGACGTAATTTTTATGGAACAGGGGAATGAAGCAGACAGGCAGAAAAACGTGAAGCTTTTTAAGGACAAGCTGGAGCGTGCCGATGTAATAACCTATATTTCCGACTTTGCCAGGCAGCAGGTGCACACGCATTTCCGGGTCCCGCAGGTGGAGGAAGTAATCATCTATAATGGGAACCCTGTTGCTTCAGCGTTAAATTATGAAGGCTATACACCACAGGCACCTATGGATAAGCCATTTTTTTACAGCCTTGGTGACTTCCTGGAACGCAAGAATTTTATGGCGCTGGTAAAAATGATCGAAATAACCGATGGCTATAATCTTGTCATCTCAGGGAATAACGACAAAAGCTACGGGCAGGAAATAAAGGATTACATTAATCAAAAGAACCTTCAGGACAGGGTATTCCTTACCGGAAAGGTGAGCGAGGAAGGCAAGCGGTTCTACATGGCCAATTGCGCCGCGTTCCTGTTTCCGTCTGTTAATGAAGGTTTTGGGCTTCCGCCGATAGAGGCTATGTACTTTGGTAAGCCGGTATTTTTAAGCAACCTGTCGTCGCTGCCCGAGATAGGCGGGGATGCTGCTTTTTACTGGGAAAATTTCGATCCGGGATACATGAGGGATTTCGTACTGCAAAACCTGCAGCGCTATCATGCCAGTCCGGGCAGTTATGTTGAAAAAATAAAAGCAAGGGCAGCTTTTTTCAGTTGGGACAAAGCCGCTCATGCCTATCTGGAACTGTACCGCAAGTAACATTACGATATAAATAACACACTATGATAATAGAGCAATATTTTACTAAAGGCAAAAAGGTTCTGAACGATCCTATATTTAAGGACGCGCAGCAAAAAGGACGCGACGAACTGAATAAAAAGCCTTCCCGCAGCGATATTATTAACTTCCTTTTATCGAAACTGAACCGCGAAACGACCTACCTTGAAATTGGCGTGCGCAACCTGAATGATAACCACAACCATGTAAAAGCTGATAAAAAATATGGCGTAGACCCGGGAGTTGATTTTGCAGGCAACCCTAATGGATTCCAGCTTCCCAGCGATGATTTTTTTGCAAAGCTGGAAAAGGGCGAAGTTCTCGATAAGGATATTTTGTTCGATGCGATCTTCATTGACGGCCTTCACCTTGCAGAGCAGGTAGACCGTGACATCATCAACTCCCTGAAGTATATTAAGGATGACGGCTTTATCGTGCTGCACGACTGCAACCCGCCAACAGAATGGCATGCCCGGGAAGATTACGATTACAAGCACTCCCCAGCAGGCGTGCAATGGAACGGCACCACCTGGAAGGGATTTGTAAAATGGAGGCACGAATCATCAGTCTACTCCTGCTGTGTAGACAGTGACTGGGGCGTGGGCGTAATTGCTAAAAAACATGCTATAGGCAACAGCATAGCTACACCTAACAGCAATCCTTTTTATGAGTTCGATGTATTTGCCAAAGACCGAAAGGGCTACCTCAACCTGATATCGTTCGAAGAGCTTAAGGCAGCGGTAAACAAAGCAATGCCATAATTAAAGAGATATAAAAAGGCTCCGATGCTAAACACACCGGGCCTTTTTTTTATGCTTAATACGTTACAACCGAAAATATTCTAAAGCCGAACGAAAATGTCAGATTGAGCGCAGTCGAAATGCGGCATTTTCGTTCTTCATGCTTACCGAGTACGCTCGAAGCTGCAAGATTATCTTATTTTTTAAACAAAAACTTGAACCACTGCCCGAAATTCTTTTTAAGAAGGAAGAAGGAAGGAACATTCAGCTTACCCGAGCGCTTAAAGTTCTCCAACAGCTCCTGTATGGTTTTGCCCGGCATGAACTCCAGCGTTTTCCAATGCATCGGGTTCAGGTAAAAGAAGCCCTCGATCTGCTTGTAGTTCGACTTGTTCACCATATCCCACTTTTTCATAAAAGCCTCTTTGTCTATATCGGTATTGTGGCCCCAGTTTTCCAGCTTCTGCACCAGCTCTCCCCTTTCCCTCGAAAGGCAGTCGTGCAGCGCGATGCTGTTGGTATAAACGGACCTGCATTTACAGTGGCGGCCCACCTTATAACCCGGGTGGTTGGAGGCCACCATGAACTTATCTAGCTTATCTACATAGAGAACGCCTTCATCTACATATTTATACAGGTTCACCTTGAAGGCACATATTTGTATCTTTTCGGCCCCTTCCTTCAGGAAATGGTTCTTTGACCTTAAGAAGTCGGTAAACGATTTGAAGTCATAAAAATATTCGTCGCTGTCCAGCTGTACAAGCCAGTTGCCAACACCCATTTTTTCGGCCAGCATCTTGCGTTCCCTTACTTCACATGCCATAGTGCTGAGTTCCGGCACGTAAAACTCATCTTCATAAATGACAATCTTATTGTCGGTATCTACGGCTTTTATCCATTCGAAAAAAGACGGGTCGATATCAAAACTTTCCCCGTTCCAGGTTTTCTTATTCTTGTCGATAGCCAGGAAAATGGTATCGCTCTCAGAATATATAGGCGGCAATGCGAACTTAATCAGCTTATAATCATACGACACAAGAAAGCCTACCTGTATTTTTTTCATGTTGGAAGATGTTGATTTTTATGCGGTGCAAGTTAAGATAATTTTGAATTTCATGTGCAGGTAATATTTTCTTTGTGACGGCGGTTCGCCAAAACTTAAAAAAATATTGCATAATTTCGCCAAATGGACAAATATGATTACGTTATAGTGGGTTCGGGGCTTTTTGGAAGCGTTTTTGCGCATGAAGCTTCCAAAAGGGGAAAAAAATGCCTCGTGATAGACAAGCGCGACCATTTGGGCGGCAATGTATATTGCGAAAATGTAGAGGGCATCAATGTGCACAAATACGGCGCACATATTTTTCATACCAACGATAAAGGCCTTTGGGATTACGTGAACCAATTTGCCGAATTCAACCATTACAGGAATTCGCCGTTGTCGCTGTCTAAGGGCAAACTGTACAACCTGCCTTTCAATATGAATACCTTTTACCAGCTTTGGGGAACGATAACCCCGGCAGAGGCGCAGGCAAAGATCGATGAGCAAATAGCTGAATACGGGACATCCGACCCGCAGAACCTTGAGGAACAGGCGCTATCGCTGGTGGGGAAGGATATTTACGAAACCCTTATAAAAGAATATACCGAAAAGCAATGGGGAATGAGCGCAACGCTGCTGCCTGCTTTTATCATAAAGCGGCTGCCGGTGCGTTTTACCTTTGACAATAATTATTTTAACGACACCTACCAGGGCATCCCGAAAGGCGGCTACAATAAGATCATAGACGGCCTGTTGGAAGGAATAGAATGTAAAACGGATATTGATTTTTTTGAGGAAAGGGAAAAATGGGAAGGCCTGGCCGATAAGATCGTGTTTACCGGCAAGGTGGATGAATATTTCAATTATGAGTTCGGGCAGCTGGATTACCGTTCACTGCGCTTTGAGAACGAGATATTGCCAGTGGCTAACCACCAGGGGAATGCGGTGGTTAACTATAATGATAAGGAAGTTCCCTATACCCGCATCATAGAGCATAAGCACTTTGAGTTTGGCACACAGCCATCGACGGTCATTACGAAGGAGTACCCCGACGAGTGGACGCCCGGCAAAGAAGCCTTCTACCCCATAAACGATGATAAGAACCAGGCGATCTACCAAAAGTATAGCGAGCTGAAAAAACAGCAGCCCAACACCATATTTGGCGGGCGCCTGGCAGAATACCGTTATTATGACATGCACCAGATCATTGCCTCTGCACTCACTGCCATAAAAAAAGAATTCAATGAGAACTAAGATATTCGTAGTTACCCACAAAGGCAAGCCGCCTGTAATTAATGAAGTGTTTATCCCGATTCAGGTAGGCAAAGGCGAGACCATTTATGATGGCATTGCACGTGACAACACCGGGGATAACATCACGCAAAAGAACAGCAGCTTTTGCGAACTTACGGCATCCTACTGGATTGATAAGAACATAACCGATGCCAACTATGTAGGCATCTGCCATTACAGGAGGTATTTCAATTTTTTCCCGCCGCTGTTCACTTTTAAGCCCTCGCGGCAGAAAAAGGCAACGGAGCAGGAATTCAAAGCGTCCCCTACCGGAAAGGCTTCTGCTGAAAAGACCGCTAAGAAAGTAGCCGCGATCATGAAAGACCATGATTGCATTATGCTGCGCCCCTACCACATGAAAGAAGGGCTTTCGGAATCATATTACAATGCGCAGGGCGGGCACCGGGAATCGGACTGGAAAGAAACCATGAAGATCATCAGGGAGCTTTATCCTGAATACGACCAAAGCATTGTGGACTATCTTGACAACGGGCACAATTTCCACATGGGCAACATGATGGTTACTACCAAAGAGAAGTGGGCTGCCTACCACAAATGGCTTTTCTCCATACTATTTGAACTGGAAAAAAGGATCGAAGTGCCGACTGACGCTGTACAGGGAAGGGTTTTCGGGTATATCTCGGAAAGGATCATCAACCTGTATGTATACCATAACAAGTTCAGGATAAAAGAAATGGGCGGCTATAAGATCACCGACCTTTAAACTGTCTTTGGCATGATAAAATTCCTCGACCTGCAAAAAATAAACCTCCTGCACCAACAGGAAATTGAGGCACGCCTGCTTAAAGCGTTCAGGAGCGGCTGGTACCTGCTGGGCGATGAAGTAAAGCAGTTCGAGAAAAATCTTAGCGCTTATATTGGCTGCAGGAATGCCATTGGGGTTGCCAACGGGCTTGATGCATTGCGCCTGATCCTGAAAGCTTATATGGAACTCGGTGTAATGCAGGAAGGCGACGAAGTGATTGTCCCGGCAAATACGTATATTGCCTCGTTGCTGGCCATTACCGATAACCGCCTCTCCCCGGTTTTAGTAGAGCCGGACATTGACACTTATAATATCGACATTGCCAAAATAGAAGCCGACATTACACCGAAGACCAAAGCCATAATGATTGTGCATCTGTATGGGCGTGTTATATTTTCGGAGGAACTGAAGGCATTGGCACAAAAGCATAACCTGAAAATAATTGAAGATAACGCCCAGGCCATCGGGGCTGAATGGAACGGAATAAAAAGCGGCAACCTTGGCGATGCAGCGGGCTTTAGCTTTTATCCCGGCAAGAATCTTGGCGCGCTGGGCGATGCCGGCGCTGTTACGACCAATGATGATGAACTGGCAAAAACGATCCGCACACTGGCCAATTACGGTTCGGAAGAGAAGTATGTGAATAAGTTGCAGGGACTGAATTCAAGGCTGGATGAGATACAGGCAGCCGTTCTGGATGAAAAGTTGCACTACCTTGACCAAGAGAATGATAGGCGAAAAGAGGTGGTGAAATTTTACCTGGACAATATAACCAACCCTGAGATCATACTGCCGCAGCTTCCCGAAAATGAGAAAGAGCATGTATGGCACCTGTTCGTTATCCGTACTAAAGAACGGGACAGGCTGCAAAATTATTTAAAGGATAACGGCATACAGACATTGATCCACTACCCTATCCCGCCACACAGGCAGGAAGCGTACCCGCAACTGCATCATCAATCGTTCTCGATAACCGAGAAGATACATGAGGAGGTTTTGAGCCTTCCGGTAAGCCCGGTGATGACGGATGAAGAAATAAAGAAAGTGGTTGAAACACTAAACAATTACAAATGAGCACACCCGATATAAATACCGAAGTACACAATGCCTTTGAGGCTATAAAAAATGGCGGCATTATTCTCTATCCTACTGATACCGTGTGGGGCATTGGCTGTGATGCGACTAATCCCGAGGCCGTAAAAAAAATATATGCCCTAAAGCAGCGCGAGGAAAGCAAAAGCATGATCGTGCTGATGAACAGCGACCGCATGATGCATAATGTTTTTAAGGAAATACCTGAAGTGGCCTGGCAGATACTCGACTTGTCTGAAAAGCCTACAACACTGATACTGGATAACCCGCGCAATGTGGCCCCGAATATCATTGCCGAAGACAAAACCCTTGGCGTAAGGGTGGTAAAAGAGCCTTTTTGCTACAAGCTCATGGAACGCATGAAAAAGCCTTTAGTGTCTACTTCAGCGAATATCAGCGGCAGCCCTACCCCAAATTCTTTTAAAGAAATAGACCATCATATTTTGGACGGCGTAGACTATATCGTAAATTTGCACCGTGAAAAGATCGCCGCAAAACCTTCCACCATCATTAAGCTGGGGAACGATTTGCAGGTGAAAGTGATACGCCCCTGATGGAAAACAAAACTTCATATAAAGAAGCCCTAAATAATAAGATCTTCAGCATTACCTCGCAGGCCGCCAAAGAACTTAACGTAAAAAGTTATGTAATCGGCGGGTTTGTACGTGACCTGTTGCTAAAGCGCGATTTCAAAAAAGATATTGACATCGTAGCTGTAGGAAGCGGCATCGACCTTGCCGAAAAGGTCTCTTCCCTTTTACCGAAAAAGCCAAAAGTGCAGGTATTCAAAACCTATGGCACTGCAATGCTGCGTTTTGAGGAAATTGATATTGAGTTTGTTGGCGCCCGCAAGGAGTCGTATACCGAGAACAGCCGCAACCCGCAGGTGGAGACCGGCACGCTGGAAGACGACCAGAACCGTCGCGACTTTACCATCAATGCCCTGGCGCTTTCACTGGATGAAAAAGACTTCGGTGCATTGGTTGACCCGTTCAATGGCGTTGAAGACCTTCGCAACAAGATTATCCGTACGCCATTAGATCCGGATATTACCTATAGCGACGATCCGCTGCGCATGATGCGCGCCATACGTTTCGCCACACAGTTGGGCTTTACCATTGAGGAAGATTCGCTTACTGCTATTGAAAGGAACAAGGAGCGTATCAAAATAATTTCGGGTGAGCGTATTGTAGATGAGTTGAACAAAATACTGTCGGCTGCTGTGCCCTCTGTAGGCTTTAAGCTGCTGCATCAAACCGGCTTGTTGCACATCATCCTTCCGGAACTTACCGCCCTACAGGGTGTTGAGGAAGTGGAAGGCCAGACCCATAAAGACAATTTTTACCACACACTTGAGGTGGTTGACAATATAGCGCCAAACACCGAAGATGTATGGCTCCGCTGGGCTGCACTGCTGCACGATATTGGCAAGGCGCCTACGAAGAAATTCAGCAAAAAAGTAGGCTGGACCTTTCACGGGCATGAGTTTGTTGGCGGCAAGATGGTGAAAAAGCTGTTTGAGCGCCTGCACATGCCGCTGAACCAGAAGATGAAGTTCGTATCGAAAATGGTGATGCTGAGCTCTCGCCCTATTGTATTGTCGCAGGACATTGTGACCGATTCGGCTGTACGCAGGCTGGTGTTTGATGCCGGTGAAGATATTGAGAGCCTTATGACACTATGCGAAGCCGACATTACGACCAAGAACCCGAATAAGTTCAAAAAATACCATAACAACTTTAAGATCGTGCGCCAGAAGATCGTAGAGGTTGAAGAACGCGACCATGTACGCAACTTCCAGCCGCCCATTACCGGCGAGGAGATCATGGAAACATTTGGGCTTACTCCGGGGCGTGAGATCGGGATTTTAAAGGAAGCTATTAAAGAAGCAATACTGGAGGGGGAAATACATAATGATTATGAGTCGGCACATGCTTTCATGATGGCTAAAGCGGAAAATATGGGCCTGAAAATTCAAAACAACTAAGATATGAAACGCAATAACGCTGTGATATGGTGGCTGCTTTCAGGCTGTATCCTTGTTTTTATAATGGTAGTGGTTGGCGGTATCACGCGCCTGACAAATTCGGGCCTTTCGATGACCGACTGGCATCTGGTTACTGACACCTTCCCTCCTATGAGTGAAGAAAAGTGGAGTGCTGCATTTGAGGAATACAAAAAGTTTCCCGAATACCAAAAGATCAACATCCATAACGACTTTACCCTTGACGACTACAAGTTCATTTATTTTTGGGAGTGGTTTCACAGGCTTATTGGGCGCATCATCGGCATTGTTTTTATCGTACCTTTCATCTATTTCCTGATAAGAAAGCAACTGGACGGGAGCACTATAAAAAAATGCCTTATCCTATTGGGCATGGGTGCCCTGCAGGGATTCTTCGGATGGTTCATGGTGAAAAGCGGCTTGGTAGACAACCCGGATGTGAGCCACTTCAGGCTTTCGCTTCACCTTACGTTTGCATTTATAACTTTCGCCTATACGCTTTGGGTAGCGCTCGACCTGATTTACCCCGAAAGGCATACTGTAAACCACAAACTGCGCCGCATTGGAAGGATTGCACTTGCTATTTTATTACTTCAGATCATCTACGGCGGATTCGTTGCGGGCCTTAATGCCGGGCTAATACACAACCACTGGCCGCTTATGAGCGACGGGCAGTTGGTACACGACAGCGTTCTTATAGAGAAGCCAACAATCCTGCTGGCCCTCACTGAAGGCCAGAGTGGTGTGCAATTTGTGCACCGCACCATGGCGTATATAGTTGTGGCAATGATCGTATATCTCTACTTTACCGCAAGAAGCACAGCCAATGCCCAGCAAAGAAAAGGATTGAATGCACTTATATTGATCGTGTTCATTCAGTTTACACTGGGAGTATTCACGTTGTTGCTGCGGGTTCCGCTATGGCTGGGGCTGGCGCACCAGGTAGTGGCTTTCTTCCTCCTTACTTCCATGACCTATACGCTGCACCGTTTCAGTAAGTAGTCATGTTTGTGATTTAATTAAGATTGCTTTACCATCAATTTGGGAAATCATGGTGTAATTTTACAATACAGAAAGCAACTAATAAAATTACACATTATGCCAAATTCAACGGAGATCCAGGGTGGCTGGGACGAATTCAAAGGTAAACTGAAACAGAAATATGCCGAACTTACAGATGATGATCTGACATATGAGGAAGGCAAAGACGATGAAATGTGGGGAAAACTTGAGCAGAAATTAGGCAAGGCAAAGAAAGAAATACTTTCTATTTTCCAATAGCCTTTCCCTTAAGAAAAACTACCACATATTCCGAAACTGTTCTATAGGCGCAAGTTGCTTATCGAACAGTTTTTTTTATGTGGATTTCAGATTTCAGAATGTAGATTTTAGATTGAGCTTCACTCGGGTGTGCCACTTTATTCGATACCTGCCTATAATCATTTCAATGAAAATTCTGAAAAACCATTAAAAAAAACAATCTGCATATATCATGAAGTCTTTTCATCCGAGTGAAGCTCGCGTGAGGGACAGAAGCGACATCCTGCTGAGGCACGAAGCAGATAGAGCGGATGGCCCGACGTCGTAGCTTGCGGAGCCGGCACGCCCAAATTAATTTGCCAGTCGTGAAAATTAAAAGTACTTTTGCGCAAGTTTAATTTTAATCTGACAAATGAAGCCTAACACCCAACAACTAAACGATTTAACTACACAGGTACGAAGGGATATCCTTCGCATGGTGCATGCCGTAAACTCAGGCCACCCGGGCGGTTCGCTGGGATGTACTGAATTTTTGGTAGCGCTTTACCAGGTTTTGATGGACCGCAAAGAAGGATTTGACATGGACGGCATCAATGAAGACCTGTTTTTCCTTTCCAACGGCCACATTTCGCCTGTATTTTACAGCGTGCTTGCCCGCAGCGGCTACTTTCCTGTAGCAGAGCTGGCTACCTTCCGCCTTATCAACTCCAGGCTTCAGGGGCACCCAACAACCCACGAAGGGCTTCCTGGTGTGCGCGTTGCTTCAGGCTCCCTCGGACAGGGACTAAGCGTTGCTCTTGGCGCTGCGCAAACCAAAAAACTTAATGGCGACAACCACCTTGTTTACAGCCTGCATGGCGACGGTGAGCTCCAGGAAGGGCAAAACTGGGAAGCTATAATGTATGCTTCGGCTTATAAAGTAGATAACATCATTGCTACAATTGACGTTAACGGAAAACAAATTGACGGCCCAACAGACGATGTGCTGCCGATGGGAAGCCTTAGCGCAAAATTCATCGCCTTTGGGTGGGAGGTTGTAGAGATACCGCAGGGGAACAATATTGAGGCCATCATTGCCGGCATGACCGAAGCCAAAGCGCGTACCGGAAAAGGAAAGCCGGTTTGCGTATTGCTGCATACCGAAATGGGCAACGGCGTTGACTATATGATGCATACCCACGCATGGCACGGAAAAGCGCCGAACGATGAGCAGCTTGAACTTGCTTTTGCACAGAATGCGATAACCTTGGGAGATTATTAATAGATTTAAGAATTCAGATTTCAGATTTCAGATTGAGCTTCACTCCTGCCGGATCAGTTCGGAATATTAAAGTATGAGTGGCAATCTGAAATCTGAAATCTACAATCTGAAATATTTCATGAAAAAATACACAAATACAGGAAATAAAGATACACGTTCGGGTTTTGGCGCAGGCCTTACCGAACTTGGGCAGACTAACGAAAATGTTGTTGCCCTTTGCGCCGACCTTATCGGGTCGCTTAAAATGGACGATTTTAAAAAGAACCACCCGGAGCGTTTTTTCCAGATGGGTATTGCCGAGGCGAACATGATAGGAATGGCTGCCGGTATGACTATCGGCGGAAAGATACCTTTTACAGGTACGTTCGCCAACTTCTCTACCGGAAGGGTATACGACCAGATACGCCAGTCGGTTGCGTACTCTGACAAAAACGTGAAAATATGCGCATCGCACGCGGGGCTTACCCTGGGCGAAGACGGTGCAACCCACCAGATACTTGAAGACATCGGACTAATGAAAATGCTTCCGGGCATGACCGTTATCAATACCTGCGACTACAACCAGACGAAAGCTGCTACCATAGCTATTGCCGAGCATCACGGGCCGGTTTACCTACGTTTCGGAAGGCCGTCGGTACCGAACTTTACGCCCGAGAACGGTGAATTCAAAATCGGTAAGGCTGTATTGCTAAATGAGGGTACCGATGTGACCATAATTGCTACTGGCCACCTGGTTTGGGAAGCTTTGGTTGCTGCTGAGGCACTGGAAGCAAAAGGCATTTCTGCCGAGGTGATCAACATTCACACCATTAAGCCCCTTGATGAGGAAGCTATCCTGAAATCGGTTGCCAAAACAGGATGTGTGGTTACTGCTGAGGAGCACAACATCCTTGGAGGCCTTGGGGAGAGCGTTGCCCGTACATTGGCATTGAACACCCCTGCCCCGCAGGAATTCGTTGCCGTGAACGACAGTTTTGGCGAAAGTGGTACACCTGCACAGCTTATGGATAAATACAAGCTGAACAACCAGGCTATTGTTGAAGCTGCTGAAAAAGTGATAAAGAGGAAATAGTTTTATTCCTTATTTATAGATATAAATCCCGTTCTTATGAGCGGGATTTTTTGTTTAGCTGTAATGCACAAAAAATCCCGATGCCAACGACACCGGGATTTCTGTTATAATTTATTCCTTCATTACCAACAAGAAGGATCCAAATGCTTTTTCAGCGTCCCGCCGGAGCAGGGTGGTATTTGATCAAACGAATAATATGCCGCAGGGCTTGAATCAGGTATCATTATCTCATACTTTGTAAAGTGCCCATCGCCATCATCATCGGTATCAAGATAGTTTGGCACATCGTCGCCATCGGTATCATAATCTTTTATATCTACACCATCAACAGTCTCATATTTATTCAGGATACCATCGCCATCTATGTCGGTGTATTCAAGAGCATAAAATTTAAAAGTGAAGATCATCGAATCGTAAGCCGAAACCCCCGATGCAGGTGTCGAATTATAATAGGCCAGCCCTGAAGGGAGGAACATGGCACCAGCTCCGTAATTCTGGAAAGTAGGGGGATCATTCGGGTTAGTATCTACATATTGCCCTGTCTTAAACAACGGTATTATTTCCTGCCATCCCAGGATAGTACCAGCAAGGGACGAAAGGGTTTGCGGGTAGGGCTGCGAATCGAACTGGAGGCCCGAAAATATGGTACCGCTATAAGCAACCAGCACATTATCGGCCCTGGTAGGCGACTCGCCTGTACCTTCATTGAACATCAGGTAATATACGGTATAATCAACATTGTTGCTATTTACGATCTTGTTACGTAAAGGATACTCCGTCTGCTCCCATATAGAAGTTTGGGTCCCGCCTTCGGGTATCGCAAAAAAGGTAGCATCAAGGGTGGTCGGATTAACGACCATATAATGTGTTTTCAGGTAATTCTCTATGTCAACTTTCTCAGTAGCATACTGTACGGCATAATCCCTTGGCGGCACTACATTGACACCATCGTCTTTTTTACAGGCTGCAAAGAGGGTAATTATTGAAAGAAGGCCAAAAGCCTTTAAAAATCTATTCATTTTAATTTTTTTAATGGCGCAAGATACAATTTTCATTTATTTTTGTATGGCATTATAACAACGATTTTTAAGAATTAGTATGAGAATCGACAAATATTTGTGGTGCACACGCTACTACAAAACCCGCAGCCTTGCTACACAGGCGATACAAAAAGGCCACGTTACAGTAAACGGGCAGCAGGCCAAAGCTTCGCGGGACATTTTCCCTTCGGATAAGATCACTGTGCGCCGTGACCAGATCAATTATATACTCACGGTCCTTGATATACCCAAAAGCCGGGTGGGCCCGAAGCTGGTGGACATTTACCGGAAGGACGAAACCCCGCCGGAGTCTTTTGAGCACCTTGAAATGCTGCGGCTTACAAAAGAGCATTACCGTGCCAAAGGGACAGGAAGGCCCACCAAAAAAGACCGCCGCGACCTTGACGATTATGGCGACGACTTTGACGATGATTTTGAGGCGGATGCCAACTAACAACTGCCTTTATCTTTAAACCAATACAACCCAATGAAAAATATCATACTCACACAACAGGAAATAGCACATAAAACCAGGCGTATTGCCTACCAGATCTATGAGACATTTCCTGATGAGACCGAAGTTGTGCTTGCCGGTATTGCCAGCAACGGCTACCTTTTCTCCAAAATGATAGCGGCTGAACTGGATAAAATAGCGCCTTTAAAAGTTATCTTGTGTGAAGTGACCGTGAATAAGGAAAAGCCTTTGGAAAAAGTGCAGACCTCCCTCCCACCGGAAGACTATACAAATAAAGCGCTCGTACTGGTAGACGATGTACTGAACAGCGGCACAACATTGATCTATGGTGTAAAGCATTTTCTTGACGTGCCCCTCAAAAAATTCAAAACCGCTGTACTGGTCGACCGGAACCATAAGCAATATCCCGTAAAAGCCGATTTTAAAGGGCTATCGCTCTCTACATCGTTGCGGGAGCGCGTACAGGTCGTTATCACAGATAACGATCAATATGCTTACCTTGAAGATTAAAACAGGCTCATTATCTCATTAACTACATCTTCGGGAGATTTGCCATCGGTAACTACCACATGTTTTGCCTGATGGTAATAATAGCTCCTGTCAAAAAGGTGCTTAGCTACATATTCCTGCAGTTCATCGTCCGGCAGCTTTTCGAGAAGGGGCCGTTCCTTGCCCTGATGGCGCAGGCGGTTTACAAGCTCTTCAATCCCTGTTTTCAGGTACACCGATACTACATCATCGCGCTGTAAGAATAAATGGTTGTTGGCATAGCAAGGCGTGCCCCCTCCAAGCGAAAGGATAAAGGCATCTTCTTCTGCAAGCAGTTCTTTGAGGTTGTCATGCTCCAAACGGCGAAATGCGATCTCACCGTCTTGCGAAAAGAGCTGCGGAATGCTTTTACCTGTCTTTTTCTCGATAACCTCATCAAGATCGAGGACCGGCATACCGGCCGCTTTGCCCAATAAACGGGCGATCGTGGTTTTACCGGAAGCCATATATCCGCATAACAATATCTTTTTCATAGTAATAAGCCCTTATAAATTAAGGCGTTGAACAATTTAATCAAAAAAAACTCAAATTTATAATAATTTAGCTTTGAATAATTAATAATACATCCGTATATTTGCACCCGCATTCAGGGAATGAAATAAGGTACAAATAATGACTCGGTAGCTCAGCCGGTAGAGCACATCACTTTTAATGATGGGGTCCTGGGTTCGAATCCCAGCCGGGTCACAAAACCTTACATTTCCTAATGCTACGACTCGGTAGCTCAGCCGGTAGAGCACATCACTTTTAATGATGGGGTCCTGGGTTCGAATCCCAGCCGGGTCACAAGAAGTTAAGCCGCCAAATGCAAGCTTAACTTTTTTTATTTAAAGTACTACCGGCCACGTGGAGAAATTGGTAGACTCGCCATCTTGAGGGGGTGGTGCTGCAAGGCGTATGGGTTCGAATCCCATCGTGGTCACAACAAATAAACCGTAATAAAATTACCTGAGCAAACTCATAATTTTATTACGGTTTATTATTTCCAAAGCCTTCCTTTCAGTGTGCAGCAGGAAGCCCTGTTTTTGCCACAACAAAATCCGCTATATTCCGTTTTCTTAATCAGGCGAACCTGATTATAAACCTATTCATTTTACTGTCTTACAAAAAATATACTAATAAAAAATTTTAAGTTAGGGTTTTCAATTATATAACTGTTTATATAATAACTAATTATTAAAAAAATAATATATTAGCTTCGTAATAATAATTTGCTAAAAATCAGGATTTCACTTAGTTAATTTTTAAATACAGGTGTTTTGTTGTATGATTTTTGATTACTATTACCAATAGTAAATATTTTTGAAATGCGGTTATGAGTTTTTTCCACACCTTATTCCCTCACGGCTTTAAATATGACTTTTATTTAAGGCCAGTCGCCATACTATGGTTATTATGCACTGCAATTACCGCAAAAGCCCAACTTCCTGACTTCGACTTCAATGTTGCCTTTACAAACGAAACCTGTCCCGGCAACGGCACGCTTACGTTTAGTACCGAAAACACAACCCCCGGCGCTACATTTTTATACACCGTTTACCACAATCCCAACCTTGATGTCCCCATTTCTTCTTCCGCCGATTTACTGGTGGATGGCTTGAGCGCCGGTACATACACCATCATTGCCCTGCAAACGCTCGGCAACCAGACAAGCACCGAACAGGTTGAAGTTACGCTAGAAAACCAAATAACACCATTGACGTATACAATCAGTTCTACCACCCATGATTGCATGGTCGGCGGACAGCTTGTAATCACTACGCTAACCGGAATCGCCTCACAATATGAGATCATATCCGGGCCGGTAACACGGCCGTTGCAGGATTCAAATGTGTTCGATGCCCTTCCTGCAGGGCAATACAACATTAGGGTTTTTAATAATTGCGGCCAGGCTGTAGTAACCACCTATACCGTAGTGGCCGATCCTGGGGCACCCGTCGTTTCGCAGCCTATTCTTGAAGATGTGTATAGCGGCGATTGCGATTCGGTTACGATAACAAATACCCTTACGTATCCTGAAGGTACGGTGATCAGTTATCCTCTTACAGTAACCTATACAATACATCTTCCCGGCGGGGCGCCGCCACAGGTGGTCACCATGAATTTTGCCGATGGAGCGCCGTCATACCTCGAGTTTGTCAATGAGTTTCCTGCTTTTGCAGGCGAAACCTATACTTACGACCTGGTAGTGACCAACAGCTGCGGCATACAGTATGGCAACAGCGGCATGACTGTCAACCCCGCGCCGGAAATAAGCCATTCGCTTATCCCGCTGCCCTGCGGTCATTACTATCTTACGCTAGATGTGGCACATTATATGCCGCCTTTTACATTCGATTTTTCAACAGTACCGGCAGGCTTTAACCCCACAGTATTTAATGCCGCATACCCCGGACCGTATGCCGAGGGGCCGGTCGCATTTGGCGGGGAGAGCATGCATGTACCGGAAGGTAATTATACCGTTTCGGTAACCGACGCTTGTGGCAGGACGGGAACGATCTCCTTTACCGTTCAGGAAATAATACCCGAACCTTCAGTAAGCGGAAGGAACAACGGCTGTTTTTCGCTATTCGGGCGCATCATAGCGAGCGTGACTGACAGAAAGCTGGTTTTTGCCGAAATAACTGCCGCCCCTGCTGACTACACCTTTGCGCTCCCAAGTAATGTATCAAGCTTTATAAATGGCTCAGGAACACTTATCGTTCCCAACCTGCCATTGGGTTTTTACACTTTGCACCTCATAGACGAATGCGGCACGGAATATACCGTTACCGCAGAAGTTCCACCGTTCACGGAGCAGGATTTTACCGCTCTTCCCCTCGCAGATTGCCGTGAAGGCATAGGTGCCGTACGGGTTACCAGCGGGAATGGCAAGCTTACTGCTTTATCAATTACATCTGCCCCTGCCGCATTTGGGCAGACACTTCCTTTTGATGTCTCTGCAAGCATAAGCAGTGCAGGTATTTTTTTCATGGACGACCTGCCTGCAGGGAATTATACTTTTAGCGGTACCGATATATGCGGAATACAAAGGACCGTTTCTGCCAATATAACTGGTTATATGCCCATGGGTGGGGTGCCTTTCACTTTTGAGCCCCATTGCAGCTCTTTTGACATAGCGCTGTTCGACAGTGACACTTCTTCGGGAACACCCGGTTATTGGCTGCAAATGGAAAACCCTGATGTACCGGGACAATGGGTACATCCCGGGAACGGTACTATTTATCCCGAAGGCACACTGCCGGATAGCAGTAACTCACTTGCGCTCGAAAACAACCATACCACTGTTAATTTGCTTTATTTCGGTAAATTCAGGATCGTAAAAGCTTTTGAGACCGTTGGTAACGGTACCTCGTTAAAGATCTGCATTGAGGTGTTAGGGGAATTCAATTATTATGATGGGGTTAAGATCGAAAACATTTACAATATTTCATGCCTGGAAAATACCGACGATATTTTTGTCGAGGCTACCGGGCTTGCACCTTTGCATTACCGCATCGAAAAAAAAGACGGCCTGCCGTTCTTCCTGGATAACGGAACTAACAGCGTGTATTCGGGACTCGCTATCGGGTCTTACCAGTTTGTAGTGGAAGATGCCTGTGGGCATATTGGCCGGAGGACAGAAAACATCAACCTGCTGCCCGAACTCGCACACGCACACGATCCCGGTGGAATGCTGGAATGCATACAGCCGGGCCAGCCCGAATTTCTTCCATTTGACCTCTCGTTGCAAAATTCAGGTATCCTCGGGGATCAAAGCCCGAATGCCTATACTGTAACCTACCACCTGAGCCAGGAAGATGCCGATGCAGGCATAAATCCGCTGCCGGTACTGTACACAAATACCAGCAACCCGCAAACTATTTATGCCCGGCTGGTACATAATTTCATAGACATTTGCCATGATGTGGTATCCTTTGGCCTGCAGGTTTCGGAATATCCGCGACTGACCATGGACGAGGAAGAATATGTGTGCGTTGACGGTGGTTCGGTAACACTTTCCGCCGATCCGGGATATGATACTTATGAATGGTCGACAGGGGAAAATACAAGTTCAATTGTGGTGGAAACGCCCGGCATTTATACCGTGACTGTCGCAAATGTTTACGATGGTACGGTTTGCGCGACCACAAGGGAAATAACCGTTAACCCTTCAGAAGCTCCCACTGTTTTGGATATCGAGACCTCCGACTGGACCGACAACCACAACTCAATAACCATCAGAGTAAGCGGGTCGGGCCTGTATGAATATTCGATAGATGGTAATAACTTCCAGGATAGCCCGGTTTTCAGCGGGCTCGAAACAGGCGTGTACTTTTTATACATAAGGGATAAAAATGGCTGCGGAATGATCGTGAAGGAATTTTACCTGCTCAACTATCCTAAATTCTTTACCCCGAACGGCGATGGCATCAATGATACCTGGAGGATACAGTTCTCCATAGTAGAGCCGGGCATGGAAATTTTCATCTTTGACCGATATGGCAAATTCTTGGCGCAGATTGATCCCACCGGTCGCGGATGGGACGGAATGTACCACGGCAGGCCTCTCCCATCTACCGATTACTGGTTCCTTGTAAAACGCACTGACGGCAAAGAGCACAGGGGGCATTTTTCTATGATACGATAATCAATAAAAGTTGTGGAATTTCTACACTATTGTGTGGAATTCTACAACTGACCTGATTTGAAGGCAAATAAAAATAAGCTAAAAATCAGAGGTTTGATGTAAAAAAGTATGAATCACGCAATTGGTATGATTATTTCATAAGTAGTAGTAAGCTTGTAAAATACTGTATCATGAAAAGTATAGTGACAGCAATAGCATTTATATCAGCACTGAGTGCAAATGCAGGGCCTGCCCATCATGAAACAAATGATATTGCGAAGATTTGGTGTGGATACCGTAAAATTGATATTACCGATGTCCCTATTGCCATTCTGAAACAAATAAGCGATAAATACTATGGCTATTCGGTGTCGGGGGCATATACTTCCGAAGAAGGAGAAAACGAATATAAGCTGGTGTTGGTAAATAAAGGCCGGATAGTTATTGCCTATTATAAGCATACCGGCGATTTTATTAAAGATGAAATGAAATAGAAAAATATATAGTAAGGTGATTGAAGAATTTATTCTTCGGCAAAGGAGATGGAAGCATCTCCTTTTGTTTTTCTTAACACTTTAAAACTTTCAAAACTATTACATTTGCAGATATTCCCTTTAGCTGATGACTCCTAAAATCCTTGTTGTTGACGACGATACCGCTTTTTGCGTAATGCTTAAGACATTCCTTCAAAAAAAAGGATTTGAAGTGGTAAACGCATTTACGGCGCAGGAGGCGGAAGACGCCATAAAAAGCCAGTTTTTCGATATTGTCCTTACTGATATACGCCTTCCGGACAGTGACGGCCTGCATATACTCAGGTTGGTAAAAGAAACTGCCATGGACAGCCAGGTAATATTAATGACAGGCTATACCGATATCAGGACAGCAGTAAATGCCATGAAGCTTGGCGCATTTGAGTATGTAGGCAAGCCCATTAACCCCGACGAGATACTCCATACCATTGGGTTAGCGCTCAATAAAAAATCCGGTAAGCAGACCCCTCCTTCTGAAAAGAAACAGGCAAAAGCATCCGGGGTACCGTTTGTAAAAGGCATCAGCAGCGATTCTGCAAGGCTTCAGGAGCATATTGCCCTTGTAGCCCCTACCAACATGTCGGTGCTTATCATTGGCGACAGTGGTACCGGCAAAGAGCATATCGCCCACTCCATCCATTCGCAAAGCAAAAGGGCATCACAGCCTTATATCGCGGTCGATTGTGGCGCGATACCGAAAGAGCTGGCGTCAAGCGAATTCTTTGGGCATATAAAAGGCTCTTTTACCGGGGCAATAAACGACAAGACCGGCCATTTTGAAGCAGCTAACGGCGGTACGCTTTTCCTTGACGAAGTAGGCAACCTCAGCTATGAAGTGCAGGTACAATTGCTCAGGGCATTGCAGGAACGCAAAATAAAACCCGTAGGCAGCAGCAATGAGATACAGGTAGACATACGGGTTGTGGCAGCTACCAATGAAGACCTTGCCGAAGCGGTAAAGCGTGGCGACTTCAGGGAAGACCTGTACCACAGGCTCAACGAATTTTGTATTAAAGTCCCGCGCCTTTCTGAGCGCAAGCAGGACATCATGATATTTGCCAACCATTTTTTGGCGCAGGCCAATGACGACCTCGAAAAAGATATCGAAGGCTTTGATGAGGAAGTGACCACGCTGTTTAAAAATTACAGCTGGCCGGGCAACCTCCGCGAAATGAAAAATATCATCAAGCGCTCGGTATTGCTCGAAAAATCCGCGACGATACATATTGATGTACTGCCGCCGGAAATGCAGGAGGCTTCAAAACTGGAAGGCTCACTTTCGGGATATTCAAAAAGCAATGAGGAAGAAGCTATAAGACAGGCGCTCGAAAAGGCAAATTATAATAAATCTAAAGCTGCGATATTGCTTGATATCGACAGGAAAACACTGTACAATAAACTGAAGTTGTATAATATTGACCTTTAAATATCTTTTTAATTTTCACGCAAAGCCGCAAAGGCGCTAAGACTCATGCCGAAACCATATATTTTAAGCCGCAAAGGCATTGCTTTGCAATGTTTTAAGTATGCAGGGATAGCTCGGTGTTTTTGTAAATCAGGCAACTTCTTTTTCCAGGGCATTGCACAATTCCTGTACTTCCCCGCATATCCTGTTTATGTAGCTTTCCAGTTCCGGCCAATCCAGCCCGGTGGCCCTGTCTTCAAGAGGCATGAGCAAACCTGCTATAGAATGCACTTCCATTTGCTTTAGCATCGGTATCATCCTGTGGGCGGTGGTTACAAGCTGCTCTCCGTCTTTCGTTTCCACTGCTTTTAGCAGTTCATCACAATTGGTTTTTGCGCTTTCAATAAAAGTAAGCACAATTGTCCTGAGGGAATCGGGGTCGTTATTGGTAAAACGCGAAAGGCTTTTAAGGTCATATAGTTTCCCCGAAGAACGCTTCTCTTCAACCGGTGTCTTTTGTACAGGCAGCTTCTCATCAAAAATTCCGGCCAATAGCTCCAAAAGCTGTTCAAACTGCACCGGTTTCGGATGATGGGCGGTAAACCCCCTGCTTACGAAATCATCAGCGCTAAGGTCTCTCCTGCCCGAAAGCGCGATTACCGGGAGCGACGCGATAGCAGGGTCCGGATGCTGCCTTATCCTGGCCAGCACTTCAAACCCATCTACCGAAGGCATTTGTATATCAGTTAATACGATATCAAAATCGCCTTGTTCAAGTGTTGCTTCCAGAGCCGAGGGATTGATCTCGGTCTTTATTGCGGCAACATAAGCCCCCAGCAATTCGCTCATTAGGGTAAGCTGCGTGCTGTCATCATCCACGACAAGAATACGTTTGTTCTTTAAAGCGGGGGGCTCCGGCTTCGATGCAGGGGCTGCTGTGCCCGGAGTGTCACTTTTACCCGCAATGCATGGTATTGAAATAGTAAATATAGACCCCTGCCCTTCGGCACTTTCAAGCGTTATGGTGCCGCCAAGCAGTTCGAGTATCTTTTTAGAGATCGTAAGGCCAAGCCCTGTTCCGCCAAACTTCTTTTCGATCCCGGCATGGGCCTGCGTGAACTCCTTAAATACATCGCTGTGCTTTTCCGGCGCTATACCTATTCCGGTATCCAGTACTGATATCAGTATGTCAAAACCTTCAATTTTGGCTGTAACCTCAACAGAACCATCGCCCGTAAACTTTATGGCATTGCTGATAAGATTTGTAAGCACCTGCTTAATGCGGTACGGGTCAGAAATATAATTACGGTCCAGCTTATCATCGATATCCCAGTTGAGCTCGATATTCTTTTTCTGTGCCATGGGCTCCAGTGTCATACACGTCCCTTCAATAACATTTTTCATGTTGAAGACGGAGTTCTCGATAGCGATACGATTATTTTCCAGCCTTGAAAAATCAAGCAGGTCGTTTACCAGCTTCAGGATATAATCAGCCGACTGCTTGATATTGCCAAGGTACTGCCCTTGTTTTGGTGTAATTCCCGAATCTTTTATAAGGTCATGAAACCCGACGATGCTCCCCAGCGGTGTCTGCAGGTCGTGCGTAACAGTAGCCATCAGCATGGATTTGGTGCGCAATAGCTCTTCATTCTCATGGTTGAGGAGCTCGAGCTGCTTCCTGTAGTTCTGGTTGGTAGTAAGGTCGCGGATGATAACCCAGGCAAAAACAATGAGCAGGAAAAGCGTGATCGCCCCTACCCATGTCATTTTTTTTACGGTATCCGATATGGCTGCCTGTGACTGATCGATCCGGGCATAGGACTTTTCTATGAATTCTTTTTCCACCGAAGCCAGTATCGCCCTCAGCTGGTCGGATATGACACGGTTTTCATCCAACAGCTTTTGCTCTTTACGGTTAAGCACATTTTTGAGCTTCCTGTCCTTTACCAGCACATTGGTAATTACTTTATCGAAAATTATCGCAAGTGAGTCATTAGAAACCGGGAGCTTACTCAGGGAATCGAGCATTTTTGGCGGAAGCGCAGAATAGATGAGCTGCTTGGCTTCGTAGGATCTTGTGGACTTTACGGGCTTGGTTTTATCCCATACGGAATCCCTGGAATTGTAAATGCGCTCGATAGAAAGGCTCAGGGCATCTTTTTGCCCATACTTCTTGCGGTAAAGGCCTATATCGGTAATGCTCTGCTTTTTTCTCGCCAGCAGCATTTGTATCGAGTCGAATTTCGGCACCTGGCTTTCTTCTACATTTGCCTTAATAGCCTCGATATCATTGTTAATGCTGTCAATCAGTTGTTTGTAGCGATTATAGTCTTTTTGGGACCCTGTCAGTATAGAGCTTCTGCCAATGGCTTCGGAAGCATAAAGATCGGCAATGGTGTTGCTGATGCGAATGATATTCTTATTGTCTTCACCGGTTTGTGCCGGTATAGCGATGCGTATGATCTCGCTGTAAAGGAACCACACGGAAAAAACGGCTATGGCAAATAACAGCACATAGCCGGCAATGACTTTATATTTAACCGATCTTGGTTTTTGTACCATCTTATAAACCCGGGTTTATTATCCTAATAGAACGGTACAGTAAGGTTTTAAGTATGAATTATAGGTTAGCTTCTCACCATCACCCTTAAAAAATTGATCTCGTCTTTCAAATGCTGTATTTCAGATGTAAGGCTTTCCACCAGTATGTCATATACTTCTTTATTTGAATTACTGAAAACCGCACCGTCCGCACTCATAGGCTCATTAAAAATATATGCGATATTAACATCCAATATACGCACAATTTTCAAAAGCTTCACCACATTAAGCCTCCTGTCATCTTTTTCGAGGCGCCCATAGTTGCTTTGGGTTACATCAAGATGAAGAGCCATGGCTTCCTGCGTAATACCTTTCTCTTCCCTCAGGTTTTTGATTCTCTGTCCGATTACGTTCATTGTAGTAGTTTTTTAGTAAATGTTTTAGCTGCCCCTTTATAAGTAAATAATAACTAATTTGTAAAACTTTCCTTCGCTTTCAGGTCTGTGTGCCAGACATTAAAATCATTATGATCATTAAGTAGTAAACTGCCTTCTACCACATTTCCTTAAAGCTTTCATTGCATGGAAAATTCTCTGTTTAGTATTGATTTCAGTATTTTTCATAAATTTAATAAAAGAAACGGACTTATAAATTTAAATGTAATTTTTTCGATATAATGCGCTTTTTGCCGTTGAAATTCAGGTAAAAATTACATATATAATTATTTTTTAATAGTTAAATTTTAAATTAACATTATCTACGTATATTCTCAAAATACGGTTTTAAGAATATTAAAAACTATAAAGCGATTTAAAAATTTAGAATAAATAAAAAACCCACGCTTCTGCGTGGGCCCTTTATTATTGTGAGATAATTGCTCTCGAAATGACGATCTTCTGTATTTCCGATGTCCCTTCATAGATCTGGGTGATCTTGGCATCGCGCATAAACCTCTCTACGTGATATTCTTTTACGTAGCCGTTACCGCCATGTATCTGTACGGCTTCAACAGCAGTATCCATAGCTACCTGTGAGGCATATAGCTTCGCCATGGCGCCGCTAAGGTCATAATTCTGGCCGTTGTCTTTATCCCAGGCCGCTTTCATGCAAAGGTGGCGTGCCGCTTCAATCTGTACGGCCATATCGGCAAGCTTGAAGGCGATAGCCTGGTGGTTGCATATCTCTGTCCCGAATGCTTTGCGTTCTTTAGAATACTTAAGCGCCAGCTCGTAAGCACCCGCTGCTATACCCAACGCCTGGGATGCAATGCCTATCCTGCCGCCCGAAAGCGTTTTCATGGCAAACTTAAACCCAAAGCCATCTTCGCCTATCCTGTTTTCCTTAGGTACTTTTACATCGGTGAACATGAGAGAATGCGTGTCGCTTCCGCGGATGCCCAGCTTTTGCTCTTTAGGCCCTATTTCAAAGCCCGGCATGCCTTTTTCTACGATAAGCGCATTGATGCCTTTGTGCCTTTTATCTGCATCAGTCTGCGCTATAACAAGATATACATCGGCTGTGCTTCCATTGGTTATCCAGTTTTTGGTACCGTTCAGCAGATAATGGTCGCCCATATCTATAGCCGTGGTTTTTTGTGATGTTGCGTCGCTGCCCGCTTCCGGTTCGCTAAGGCAAAAAGCGCCTATGATTTCGCCGGTTGCCAGGCGGGTAAGGTATTTTTGCTTCTGCTCCTCGCTTCCAAAAGTCTGGAGGCCCCAGCATACAAGCGAGTTATTTACAGACATAACCACTGATGCCGATGCATCTACTTTAGAGATCTCTTCCATGGCCAGCACATAAGAAATGGTATCAAGCCCGCTCCCGCCGTACTTAGGATCGACCATCATGCCGAGAAAGCCCAGCTCTCCCATTTTTTTGATCTGCTCCGTTGGGAACATTTGTTTTTCGTCTCTTTCTATAACGCCCGGGAGCAATTCGGCCTGTGCAAAATCACGTGCCGCTTTCTGGATCATCAGGTGCTCTTCAGTAAGTTTAAAATCCATAATTACGCAATTAGTTTTTTATTTTTGTGCGTCCAAATGTAATTATTAAATGTGAATTTTTCAACACGATTGCCTAATTTTAGCCCTATGGAAGAAGAAAACTATAACGTTATAGCTGTAATGTCGGGAACTTCGCTCGACGGGGCGGATCTTGCCCATGTTTCACTGGCATATAAAGACGCAAAATGGGCTTTTAAAATTGCCGAAACCGCAACTGTACCGTATACGGATGAATGGGTCCAAACGCTAAAAGCTGCCGTAGAATTTACTCATGAGCAGCTGGAGCACCTTAATAAAGAATACACCACATTATTAGCAGGCATCATTAACGGCTTTATCAGGGAGCACGGCCTGGCAAATATAGATGCCATATGTTCGCACGGACATACCATACAGCACCGTCCGCAGGATGGCTACACACTACAGATAGGTAACCTTCCGGAAATTGCCACACTTACAGGACACAAAGTAATATGCGATTTCAGGGTACAGGATGTGGAACTGGGCGGGCAGGGTGCACCGTTAGTACCTATAGGCGACAGGCTGTTGTTTGGCCAATACAGGTATTGCCTTAACCTTGGCGGGTTTTCCAACATCTCTTTTGAAGAAGGACAGGACAGGATTGCCTTTGATATTTGCCCTGTTAATACGGTATTGAACTTTTATGCGAACAGGCTTGGATTTGATTATGACGATGGCGGCTCGCTGGCATCCAATGGCAATTGTATACCCGGACTTTTGGAAGCGCTGAACAGCCTGCAATTTTACAGCTTGCCTTATCCAAAATCGCTTGGTTTTGAATTTGTTAAGGAAATGGTGCTTCCGCTAATGGAAAAATATGATACAGCTCCGGAAGATAAGCTCCGGACCTTCACAGAGCACATCGCATTTCAGATAGCTGAAGTGATAAAACAAAAAGGAGATAAGGGGGAATTGCTGGTAACGGGCGGCGGCGCTTACAATACGCTCCTCATAAACCGAATGAAAGCTTTACTGCCGGATACACTTATATATATACCTGACGATACGACCATACAATTTAAGGAGGCGCTTATTTTTGCTCTGCTTGGAGTATTAAAACTAAGGAATGAGGACAATGTGCTTAGCAGTGTCACAGGCGCCGAAAAAGACCATAGCTCGGGCAGGATATACCTTCCTTAAAGTATACCCATTTTCTTTATGGCCTCAATAAGTTCGTGGTCATCTCCTCCCCTGCCCTGAAGCAACATGTTTTTCATGCGTGCTTTCCTTTCTTCAATATCGCTCAGGGAGAGCGGAATATAATTAGGGATATTGGCTGTTTGTATCCCTTCGGTGAGGCGCATAAGTATCTGCTTGTCGTAGCTGTCCAGGTTATAATTATCAAATACTTTATCTTTCAGCGATTTTACTATTTTGCTGCTCAGGTAGGTATTTCCGGAAAAAATGATCTTGAATGCATTGAGAAACTCATCAATGTCTATATCGCTTTTGCAAAGGATCCCCTGTGGGTTTATTTCTTTTATAA
The DNA here is from genome assembly GCF_003096035.1 of Flavobacterium album. NCBI lineage: Bacteria > Pseudomonadati > Bacteroidota > Flavobacteriia > Flavobacteriales > Flavobacteriaceae > Flavobacterium > Flavobacterium album. The sequence continues at coordinate 3,933,172 of NZ_CP029186.1, forward strand.
GCCTGTCTATCAACGATGCTTCACTATGCATCGTAAGTATTATTATGACACAGTCCGGCAAAATGTCCCTTATAAGGATGCCAAGGTCAAGCCCGGAAAAAATATTCTTATCAGCATACGGAGGAAGGCTCAGGTCGAGATAGGCAATATTGAAAGGGTGTCCGGTACTTTGGGCATTGGTAATTAAGTTGTAGGCCTGCTCACAATCCAGTGCTTTTGTAAAAATCAGATTATAACCTTCAAAATCTTCATCGGATAATACATTTATATATCCGTTAACTGTCATGGGGTGGTCATCGACAATTAAAATATTCAAATCCTCGCGCATAGAAACTAAAATATCAACAAATTTAACAAAAATACGGTTTGATTATAAAATCCTAATTTAAAATATATAACTTGCAAAAAATTTTTTTTAACTTTTTTTAAGTGCAGTATTCGTACCTCATAGTTGATGACAATGCAACCCATGCACAGGAAGCCCTTAGACAGCTCGAAGGATTTCCTGAATATTTCTGTGTGGGTGTGGCAACTAACAGGAATGATGCCGTGAATAAAATCCTGGAACTGCAGCCCCAAATAGTATTTATTGAAATAAGCCCGGCAAGCAAAAAAAGTGATCTTTCGTTATCTATCATTACAGAGCTGCACCAGTTTATCGATATTCTTCCTTACTTTATAGTAAACACTGCCACGCCAAAACATGCTTTTGAAGCTATAAGGGCAGGCGTATCGGATTACCTGCTTAAGCCGCTCAGCCAGTTCGAGCTCAGGAAAAGCCTGCTTAAGTTCCAAAAAACAAATCCGGCAGCAGCCAATAACACGATTTGTATAAAATCGTATGGGGATTACCAGTTCATATCACTGAACGAGATCGTGTACCTGAAGGCCGACAATAATACTACCGACTTCCATTTACAGAATGGCAAAAAGGTCACAGCCTACAAAACGCTCAAGCATTATGAAGCGAGCCTGCCGTTTTTCTTCTTCAGGGTGCACAACAGTTATATAGTTAACAGCAACTATATCACCAGGATAAACACCGGAAAGTCTTTGTGCTACCTCAATAATAGCGACTTGTCCATTTCTTTCTCCAAGACTTTTAAGGATAATATAGATACCATTATCCGTAAGATCGCACCCGAGTATTTATAAAAATACTTCATTTACCCTTCAAATCGGTCGAGTTACTCGCATACGGGTATCATTCACTAAACCACCTGTAAATCATAGCAGTTAACGTTTTTTTAGTCCTACTTTTGCTTCAGAATTAATCGCAGAACGGTAATTCAAAAAGCAAAATTTAAATAAAAAACATCTATAAAAAACCTTACTACCATGAAAAAGTTTATACTAACTATCGCTCTTATTGCAACACTTGGCGCTACTACTGTTTCTTGTTCAACTGATGACAGCGCACTAACTGATACATCTGCAGACAGCCTTGGGCAACAGCTACCTGGTAATGGCGATGTAGGCCTTCCAAAACCGACAACTCCGAAGCCATAATTGGCATTTAACATAAAATATATTATTTTTGAGGCAATAGTCGAACACTATTGCCTCAAAAATTTTGAATAAGTACCTATTATATATACTTATCCCGGCTCTCTGCCTCACCTTTTTTTCCTGCGAAAAATCTTCGGGGGGTAAAAGCAAATCCCAAAATACGATTGAAAAGCTTTTTGATGAGGGCGAGAATACCAATACCGACCAAAAAGTAAGAGAATCCAGAATTGATTCTGCCTACACCTTATTTTCCAACAATGACAACGATTCTATAACGCGGTTTTTCTACCGCAGGGCAACCGTTGCTTACTACGACCTTAATAAATATGACAAGTCCCTGCGGACAAGCCATAAAGTATACGACATGGGCACCGAGGCAAAAGATTCGGTAACCATGGCCAAAGCCTCTTACTTTTCGGGTCTATCCCATTCGGAAAAAGGGAACAATGACAGCGCCTTTTATTATTACGGGCAGGCAGAAAGGCTTTTTCTTGATATTAATGACTCCAGCCTTTTAGGGGAGATAGGATTATATAAAGCCTACATTTATTATAACATAGGGGAATATGTGCAGTGCGAAAGCCAGGCTATCAAAGCCCTGCGATTGCTGGAGGCAAAAAACAGCACTATAGATATCTATAAATGCAACAACCTCATAGGGAGTGCGCTGTTAGGCGAAGGCAATTTTACGGAAGCTATCAAATATTACCGGGCAGCTTTGGGATTGCTTGAAAACCTCAGGAAAGAAGGTTACCCTGACAATATTATATCCAACTACAAAGCATACTGTTACAATAATATGGGCCGGGTATATATAAAGCAGAAAGATTACGATGACGCCATCCGCATCTACGAAGAGGCTTTTCCTGAAATTGACCAACGAATCATAGAGCCTGCGCTTTATGCCATGATGATAAATAACCTGGCGTATGTAAGATTCAAATCCGGGAACAATGCCGGCCTTCCTGATATGTTCTACCGCTCATTGCACATAAGGGACAGTATCGGGGACCGTTCGGGCGTTGTGGCCAGCAACCTGAGCCTGGGGGAATACTTTGCGAGCCGCCGCGATACTGCCCGTGCGATAATGTACCTGAAATTTGCTTATGATGGTGCCCGCAAAATAAAAAGTACCGACGATATACTTACCACCACTAAAATGTTATCGGATATTGACCGTAAAGACGGCCCTTTTTATGCCGACCAATATATCCAGGTGAGCGAGGCATTGCAGGAAACCGCTAAAGCCAACAGGGGTAAGTTTGCCAGGATAGAATATGAAACCGACAAGCTACAGAACGAGAAAGAGGCCCTCGACCGGAAAAACAACTATATAATGGGTGCATCGGTAATTGTATTGCTGTTCGTCGCGGCCATATTCATAATATATTACCTGAATTCCCGGAACAAGGAACTTTTGCTTATACAGGAACAGCAAAAAGCAAGCGAGGAAATTTACCAGCTTATGTTTGAGCAGCAGTCCAATATCGAATCGGCCCGTACCGAAGAAAAAACGCGTATCGCCATGGAACTCCACGACGGCATACTCAACAACATCTATGCTGTCCGGCTAAACCTTGAGTTCATCAATAAAAAGGCCGATGAAGAATCTGTAATAAAGCGAAAGGAATACATTAAGGAACTGCAGAACGTGGAAAGTGAGATACGCGCTGTATCGCACGACCTTAGCCGCAATGATATCTTTAACCAGGGACAGGATTTTGGCACCATATTGAAATTCATGATAACCTCCCAGAAGAATAACTTCAATACGGGCTTCGATGCGGAGATTGACCCTACAATAGACTGGGATGCCATGAACAACACCTTTAAGATAAATATTTACAGGATCGTGCAGGAGGCATTGCAAAACATCAATAAATATTCGCAGGCCGAAAATGCCGGCGTAGAGATAATGCAGCAGGGCAACAACCTGAACATACTCGTTACAGATGACGGCATAGGGTTCGAACCTGAAAAAGCGAAAGGCGGTATCGGGCTGCGCAACCTGCGTAAACGGGCCGACTCGCTGAAGGGCATACTGAACATCACCTCGCAGCCTGGCAAAGGCGCATCCATTGAAGTAATATTCCCGTTAGTATAAAAATAAAAAATACGGAATTCTCATAAATTTGTTTTATATATTTGTGCCGATTTATAAAAACACAACTAAATGAAAGATTTACTAAGTAAATTCGAAAATAAACAACCTGAAATAATATTCAACTGGAAAGATACCGAAACCGAGGCTGAAGGCTGGACAGTGATCAATTCACTTCGCGGTGGCGCTGCCGGCGGTGGTACCAGGATGCGCAAAGGCCTTGACATGAACGAGGTGCTTTCGCTGGCCAAAACCATGGAAGTAAAATTTTCGGTTTCCGGCCCTGCAATAGGGGGCGCAAAATCGGGAATTAACTTTGACCCGAACGACCCACGCAAAAAAGGCGTGCTGCAAAGATGGTACAAAGCCGTATCCCCATTACTGAAAAGCTATTACGGAACCGGCGGCGACCTTAATGTAGACGAGATACACGAGGTGATACCAATGACAGAGGAGTGTGGCGTATGGCATCCGCAGGAAGGTGTTTTCAACGGGCATTTTAAGCCAAGCGAAGCGGACAAGATAAACAGGATAGGCCAGCTGCGCCAGGGTGTTGTGAAGGTTATCGAGAACCCTGCCTTCTCCCCTGACGTGAACAGGAAATATACGGTGGCAGACATGATTACCGGATATGGCGTTGCTGAGGCAGTACGTCATTTTTACAACATTTACGGAGGTGACGTTAAAGGCAAAAAAGCCATTGTACAGGGCTTTGGTAACGTAGGTTCTGCGGCGGCATTCTACCTTGCTGAGATGGGCGCTAAAGTAGTGGGCATCATCGACCGTGACGGCGGGCTTATCAATAAAGAAGGCTTTACTTTTGAAGAGATCAAGCAACTGTTCCTTAATAAGGACGGCAACAAACTTGTGGCTGACAATATGATCCCGTTTGAGCAGATCAATGCGGAAATATGGAATATAGGCGCGGAAATATTTACGCCATGTGCCGCTTCGAGATTGGTTACCAAAGAGCAGATAGACAGCATGATCGCTTCGGGCCTTGAGGTGATATCTTGTGGCGCCAACGTGCCTTTTGCCGATAAAGAAATATTCTTCGGCCCGATCATGGAAACTACCGACAGCAAAGTAAGCCTTATCCCTGATTTCATTTCAAACTGCGGTATGGCAAGGGTATTTGCTTATTTCATGGAGAAAAAAGTAAGCATGACCGATGATGCGATATTCAATGACGCGTCAACAATAATCGGCAATGCGATACAAAAAGTACATGCACAAAACAGCAGCAAAACAGGCATTAGTGCTACGGCATTTGAAATTGCCTTAAAGCAACTGGTGTAAACCCAAAATAAATTATACTTTTATAATGGCAGGCGATCCCTGCCATTTTTTAATATATGGACTATAAAGAAACCGTTGAATGGATGTTTGGCCGCCTGCCCATGTACCAGATGCAGGGCGCTTCGGCCTATAAAAAAGACCTTACCAACACCCTGCTGCTGGCAGATCATCTTGGCAACCCGGAAAAGAAGATTACGGCCATACACGTGGCGGGAACCAATGGCAAAGGCTCCACATCGAACATGCTGGCCTCCATACTACAGGAAGCAGGCTACAAGACCGGCCTGTATACCTCGCCGCACCTGAAGGATTTCAGGGAACGGATTAAGATCAACGGTCAGGACATACCGGAGAGCTTTGTAATTGGTTTTATAGAAAGGAACAAGCCTTTTTTTGAAGAGCAGGAACTCAGCTTTTTTGAGATGACCGTAGGCCTTGCCTTCGATTATTTCGTGGCGGAACAGGTAGACATAGCAGTGATTGAAGTAGGCATGGGCGGCAGGCTCGATTCTACCAACATCATTACGCCGCTGGTATCTGTTATTACCAACATCGGAATGGACCATATGCAATTCCTTGGGAATACATTACAGGAGATTGCGATGGAAAAAGCAGGGATCATCAAGCCCGGCATACCGGTAGTCATTGGTGAGTATACACCTGAGACCAGGCCTGTATTTTTAGCGAAAGCGAAGGCGTGCTCCTCCCCTGTCTTCTTTGCTTCAGATGAAGTAACCGGCGACTATCCGTCCGACCTTGTTGGCGATTACCAAAATTACAACAAAAAAACGGTTCTAAAAACCATTGAAATACTACAGGAGCGATTCCCGGTAACACAAAAAAACATCAGCGAAGGCTTGCTTCATGTGTCAAAAAATACAGGATTCGCAGGCAGGTGGCAGCAGGTGCATACTAATCCTACAGCCATAGCCGATACTGCCCATAACAGCCACGGCCTTAAGATCGTGATGGCACAGCTTCAAAAGCAAAAATTCGGTGCCCTGCACATCGTTCTTGGTGTGGTGAATGACAAAGACCTGGCCGATATCCTCCCGCTATTCCCGAAAAATGCCACCTATTATTTTTGTAAGCCCATTGTACCCCGCGGACTCGACGCAAAACTTTTGCAGGGAGCGGCAACAGGCTACGGACTGAATGGCAATGTATATAATTCGGTTACAAGCGCTTATGAGGATGCGCTGGCAAATGCATCTGCAAACGACTTCATTTACATTGGCGGGAGCACTTTTGTAGTAGCAGAAATTTTATGATTTTTTACTTTAATGTTTGCAAATATCAAAAAACACCCTATATTTGCACTCGCAATACGGAACAAGATTGCAAAACATATTGGGGGCGATTAGCTCAGCTGGTTCAGAGCATCTCGTTTACACCGAGAGGGTCGGGGGTTCGAATCCCTCATCGCCCACAGATTTAAAAACTCTTCAGGAAACTGAAGAGTTTTTTGTTTTTATGAGCTTTTGGTATTGATTCTTTTTAATCTTATTTTAGTTTAGTCAAAATACTCGTCTTTGTAAGTTGTAAACGGCTAAATTGGGGGATGTTAATTGCTAGACCAAATACAGCCGAATAAATATGAAAGAACTAAATAAAAAAGAATAAATTAAACTATTATGGGCACAGAAAATTTACTTGAAGATTTGGTTAACCATGTTGTATCATCGACACTACATGTCGTTATGATCGATCCAAAAACTCTTATGCCTAAATGTGCCGGTAGCGGATGTTTTATCATATATAAAGAACGTCCGTTTTTTATTTCAGTTCAACACGTAACAGATAAAGAAGGGTTACAGGCGGTTATTGATAAAGGAACAGGAAATGAGACTGGGACAGACGTGTTTCCTGTCCTGCTCTAAACTATATTGGTGAAATTGATATTAATCAATTGGACATCAGTAAACCTGTAATTGAGCAGACAAAAATGTTAGATGTTTGTTATGCTGAAATGAAAGAAGATATCGTCATTTATCAAAAAGAATTATGGTTTAATAAAATACATGTAAAAGCTGATAATAAACGATTGCTATTTACCGATTTGACTTATATTCCCAATACAGATGAAAAAATACTGTTTCTATGGTAGAATACGTGCAGCCACATACCAAAATGAATTAATTCAAACGGATAAATTATTTTTGGGTTTAGAATATGACTGTAAAGTTGGACCATTTGAGCGTTTTATTTTGCAAGATGTTATACAAGAACATAACCATATTGATTTTATTGGGACCAGTGGAGCACCGATTATTTCGGAAACCGGAGAACCAGTTGCATTTGTTGCTCACGGATATACAGGCGAAAAATATATTTATGCTTTCTCGGATAGAGAAATAAAAAGATATCTGGATATATAATATATATTGACATGCACCCTAATGAATAAAATTAACCATGATTTATATGTTTTGTATATATCTAAATCATTTGTAATTTCAATTCAGAATCAAATAAACAATAAACTCGTCTAATGATTTATAACTCTCCAGGAAACTGAGGAGTTTTTTTGTTTTATGAACTTTCGGAAGTGATCCGTATTAATCCCTATTTCTGCACTTCCCGCAAATGGAATAATAAAATAAAGACATTTTAAATTCTCCAAAAATTATTTGTGCAGTCCTTTTTTTTGTAGTATTGTAAAATACCTAGTTCATTCATTCTTTACTATTATCAGGTTTGCATTATTTAGCTGCCATTTAATAACATCGCGATGATAAAAAAAATATTTATATTACTGTTTCTTTTCAATTTGCTGCCTGCAACGTTGTCTGCACAAAATTATGAGAGATACAAGAAGCTGACCGACAGTACAATAGTATCTAAATACCTCGGATACGACAAAAAGATATCGGTGTTAGTACCAATAGAGTGGCAAAAGGATTTAAAAAACAAATTTCCCCTGATTATTATATTCGATAAGCAGAATAAAAGAAGCCATAATTACATCATTAATACAGTTGATTACCTGACAAGTAATGAGCAGATGCCATCCTCTGTAATAATTAGTGTAGCATCCGAACAGCGTTATCGTTACCTGGAAACACAGTATAAAATTTCTGATTCGAGCGGACTTGCTGCAGAGAATGAAAAATTCATATTTGATGAACTTATCCCGATTGCCGAAAAAAAATATAAAACTAATGCCCTAAGAATATTAATCGGCCATTCGAGATATGGGTACTTTACCACTTCACTATTCAAATCCAGGATTAACGATTTGACCGGCGTTATTGCTATGAGTCCGTTTTTTGTACAGAAAAATATTAATCTAACGGACTCAATAAGCAAATTAAACAATCCTTCCCACTCCAGGAAATATTTCCGTTTCGCAATTGGAAATGATTTTCCGGAGGATTTCAGCATGATGGAATCAGGTTTGGGGAAGCGTACTCCCAACGCCTTGCTGGATATAAAAGGATACCGCTTTAAAGAAGCCGCCCATAATGTTACACCCGGTTTATTGATAAGCACATCGCTCTATGAAATATTCGAGGAATGGTCCAATATCCAGGCGCAATATTCTTCGGTTAAGCAAAACGATTTAAACTGCAAAGCTACCCTTGAGAAACAAATAACCTCGTGCTATGGAACAGGTGTTAACTTTTCAATTGGTGTACTCAATGGGAAGGGATGGCATTTTTTCAATGAAAAACAATATGACAAGGCAGTTCAGGCGTGGCAAATATTGATGGCTGCTTATCCAAATTTTTCCGAAGGTTATCTATACATAATTGAGGCCCAAATTCAACTGAAAAAAAATTATGATAAAACAGTTCAAGATTTCAGGGATTCATTGGCTGCTTCAGGATTTTACACAGAGCAGGAAAAGAAAGACTTACTAATTGAATTACAGGAATTGATAAAATAATAGGCTGATAACAATCATACATATCAAATGGATTTAAACTTATTTTCTAAAGCATTGCTTTGGTTATTACTGGTAACCTTACCGGAAACCGCATTTTCCCAATCAGCCGACTTTACCATTAAGGATGTAAAATTTGAAAGCCAGGGCATCACTCTTGCGGGCTCAGTTTTAACGCCTAAAAAACCCGTTGCGGCAGTTGTAATTGTTCACGGCTCTGATCCTGTAAAAAGAGAACTGGAGTTTGCAAAACGCCTTGCGAAAGAAGGCATTGCTGTATTAACATATGATAAACGCGGCGTTGGAGAATCCGTTGGTGTGTATGTCGGGCCGTCTGTTGGCACCAATAATATAGATGCTGCCAATCTTGATTTATTAGCTCAGGATGCATCAGCAGCAGTTAGTGTGCTTCGAACTAATTTGAAAGATAAGAAAATACCAATTGGCCTGGCAGGCTTCAGCCAGGCAGGATGGATCATACCAATTGCTGCGGGTAAAAACCCACTAATAGCATTTATGGTTCTGTTTAGCTGCCCTACGATTACCACCCTGGAACAACTCAGGTTTCAGTTTTACACTAATGGAAATAATAGTTTTTGGGAAAATCATACAGATGAAGATGCCCGCGAACATACTAAAAATGACCCGGACAGGTACCAGTTCGCTGCAACTGACCCAAAAATTTCGCTTAATACCCTGTCAATTCCGGGACTTTGGCTTTATGGTGAAAAAGATATACAGATCCCGGTAAAATTATGTATAGAGCAGCTAAATACATTGAAAGCAAAAGGCAAACCTTTCGAATATACTTTGTTCCCGGCATTAGGACACAATACTTCTTCTGAGACTATTATAGAGCCCGTTGCTATTTCAATTCAATGGATAAAACAAAAAGCTTTGGAGATTAAGAAGGTGAAAGTATCCCAATAACCACCAGTTTCATTTCATCCTGAAAACCTTTCAAAATGGGAGGCGGTTATGTTTAGCCCAGGCTCTTTATTCAATCAGTTCGACCAACAAAGAGCATGCCCCGCCAACATAGGTGGTATTTGTATCTGAAACTGTAGGACGTACGGATATTTTCTGGTAAGCGTTGCAATTCACCATGACCGTTTTTTCTATGGTGGTAAGGCTATTGTTTGACAATCTTTCTACCGAATAGCTTCCGGGAACAGAGGTGGAGTAATCCAGATAGAGCATAAAGCCTGCATTTAATGCTGAGCCCCCCGATTTAGTGAGTCCGAGAGTGTAGGTTATCCTGTAGATACCGGCTTTCGGCAGCGTTATCCCATCTGTTTCAACGGTAACTCCATTGGAAACCGTTGCTGTAGGAAGGCTCACATTAGTATACTGGTTAAGGGCCTGTCCGCTTCCGGAATAATAAATTTGTCCATATACTTTAGTTGCTTTTTGCCAGGACGCCTTGCCTGCAGCATCGCTGGTAAGCACATACCCGTTTGCCTGCGTTCCGTCCGTAAGCTTGAATGTCCCATTCACATGTAGGCGGGTGTCGGGGGTATTGGTACCGATACCCACTTTATTATCCGCGTTCGACGAGCTCCCTAAAATGACCGAATTTGCCTGTGTTGCTGTTGCCTGGAAACCAATAGCCGTGGCATTTTGACCGGAAGCCGAAGCTTCGGTCCCAAAAGCTCCTGCCTGATAGGCCGTTGCAGCCGCACCATATCCTACAGCTGACGTATTATTTTGCGTGGCGGAGGAATTCATTCCAATAGCCAGTGACTGATATCCTGTGGCAGAAGCAGAATAACCGCCTGCAAAGGCATTATTGGACGAAGCCGTTGAGCCATATCCTATGGCTGAAGAGCGGTATCCCCCCGCATTCGATGAAATGCCCAGTGCCATCGCTTCTGTGTTCACTGCAGAGGTTGCCCCGCTTCCTATAGCGATACCTTTGGTGTCATTGGCTAAAGCGTTTATCCCTAACGAAATGCCGCCCCCGGGATGGAGTTTGCCCATGAGCAGGTTGTTCACTTTAATGGTGAAGGGGTTATAATTAAGGGTTCCTATAAAATTCCCGGATCCGGCGGTATTCCCCGCAACACCCCATGAAGGGCCTGTCACGGCAGATGCAAGGAGTGGTTTCCAGCTGCTGTCCCAGTAATAAAACCCGGGGAGCACATCGTTTTGGGAAACAGTATTGTACACCAGCAGGCCGGCAGCAGGCGAAGGCACCGTAACTGCGTCTGTGGTAGACACCAGGGAAACACGCGGGATAAGCAGCCCTTTGGAAGAGCTTTTTAGTTCCAGCACCGCAGAAGCGTTCGGCGTGATTGTACCAATACCTACCTGTGCATAAAGGCCTGAGAACAATAAGCAAAAAACGAACGTTATAACAGATTTCATATAATATGTTTACATTAATAAATTACCGGAGGGGGCCGGGCATACAGAAGCAGGGGGCAGCCTGCGTGGCAAAACTATTATATGCGGTAAAACTATCCACACCAGAAGTAACAACAGGCGGGAATGCGGTAACAAATGAATGTATTTGAATATATAGCGGCGGGCTAATCCTATACTACTTTTAAAATAGACGCGAATCTAACATTAGCAGAAATTTAATCCCGCATAAATGACGGTGAATATTGCAATAGTATTGGGAGTAATTGTATTGGCTGCAATACACTATATAAAGATTGCTGTCAGCCATTCCGGGATGGGCTGCTGCCAAAGAAAAACGCCATTGACTTGCAATGGCGTTTGGTATATTTTAGCGTATCAGCTTATTCTTTCACAAACTTTGCATTCCTGTTGCCGATCTTCAAAATATAGACACCGGAAGGCAGTGCACTAACATTAACAGAGCTGCTGTTGTTTAATTTTTCATGAACTATCAGCCTGCCGGTAAGGTCATAAATAGCTGTATTGGTATCTTCTAATGTACCCTGAACAGCGATATTCAGTTCGCTTTTCACAGGGTTGGGGAAAATTGTCCACGAACTTACGGCATAATCACCATGCTCCGGATTAGAAAGTGTTGAGAACTGGAACCTTGCGCTCATAGGCAAATGGTCGGATGTAGTACTGTAATAACCGGCAATGGTTTGGGGTACACTTATTTCCTGTGCGGCGCTGTCCGTTACATAATTGCCTATCAGTTCATTGGAGATAATAATATTCTCAATAATCGGGTGAATTCCCCAGTCGGTATCGGCATCAACAATATCCTTGCTTATGCCGGTATAATTGGTAGTATCATCCATAAAATTCTTATATGGTGAAATGCTGCAATTGCAATTGTTGCTCGAAGTCCCGATGAGATAGTCATTAAAATCGCCAATTACTATCAAATTCTTAGTATTGTAAGCGCTTCCGTCAAGTATTCCTTTTAGCCCTTCAGCGGCTCCTTTCCTGCGGGTGTAGCTCTCGCCATTATCGTTATTATCTTCTGCTTTGGCATGGATGTTTATAAGCGAAACCGGAATTAATGTGGTGCCCGCAACAAGCTTTACATTATAAAGCACCGGAAAGCGGCCGTTTGTCCAGTTATACGAATAGGTATTGCCCTGCGAGCCATTCCCGTTGCTTAACTCCAAAGAATTGACAAGCTGCACTTTTGATTTTTTGTAAATAATACCCTGCCTCTGGTTGCAGTCGCCTGTATTGGAAGGCACAATGGCTCCACCCCACTCATTTCCTAATAGCGTAAGCAATGTAGCGATAGAAGGCTGCGAAGATGTATTGATAACTTCCTGGATACAGTAAATATCCGAGTCCATAGTGATCATTGCCGCGGCAACGTTGTTGATCTGCTGGGTTTCGTTAGTTGGGCCAAATTGCGTGCATCCGAGCCATTCGGTATTCCAGTTCGTTATTTTGAAAACAGCAGTGTTTGGGTCTTCGCCTGTGACTTTCACGTTCTTTATTTCCCATGTGGCGCTTTGGGATGCACTGCTCTTATAGCGGAAAGCAATACGTGAGTTGGCCGATTTTGCCGCCGCAGGGATAACAAGCCCGCCTGACGATACATAATCCCAGGCGTTTGCTATACTTTGGTTGAGCCCAAGGTCTACCCATTGCGTGGTGGCAGGGTTGCCGGTATAATTGGCCGTTGCAAATGCTTCATACCATCCCTGGTCGAGGCCGGCATTGACCAGCGCTCCCGGGCCGCGTGTATGGCTGAAGGAGAGCTGTGCGTTGTTCGCCTGCAAAAGGTTCATAGGTGAGCTGATAAGCCAGTCTTCATTTGCAAAGCTCTGCCCTCCTGAATACCCGCTGCACACCGCGCCATATTGCGCACTGAAATTCCATGTTTGCGTACCCGTTACGCTCACAGCTGTAAACGTATTAAAGCTTTGCTGTGTCAATAATGTCTCGTCAAGTATCGTGGTTTGCGCATTCAGCTTGCTAAAGCCAAAGCAAAGGCATGCCAGCACAATAATAAGTCGGTTGAATTTTTGCATATGTAAATAAGGGTATCGTTCGTTCAAAAATGATTCTGTTAATAATTTCCGGCAAATATATACGAAATTGGGTAAATGCCTCAACAATATTATAGTACACCAGCATCACCAGCCGGAAGTTATAGTATTGGCACAAAAAAGCACTTCTTTAAAATCCTTTTCCTTTATATTGAAAACCCTGAAATCCTTAATAATTGCTAGCATTTTCATTCGTATGAGAATCAAAATGACGGTAGTATCAACGGCTTATAATGTATATTATAAAAAGGTTAATTTATTTTGAAGTCAAAATTTAAGCTGAACCCATATCAAACCAACCAACAACCTTAAAACTCCTCACTCACCTCAAACTTCATCATCTCGCCTGTTACCGGATGGATGAATTCAAGATACGCCGCATGCAGGTGCAGCCTGTCCGCAGCCGTCCCGTAGAGGTTATCGCCAACAATAGGCGCGTTCAGTCCGTCTTCGTGCGCGGCATGCATACGGAGCTGGTGCGTGCGGCCTGTAAGCGGCCAGAAATGGACTTTGGTAGTCCTTTCTTTCCGTTCGATGACTTTCCATTTTGTTATGGCCTTTTTACCGAATTCGAAGCAAACCAGCTGCCTTGGCCTGTTATCCAGGTCGCCCCGCAACGGAAGGTTTATCTCCCCTCCCTCTTCTTTTATTACTTTTGAAAGCAATGCAGTGTATCGCTTGGTTACGGTTCTTTTCAGGAATTGCTTCTGGATATCCTTATGGGCTTCCTTCGTTTTCGCCACCACCAAAAGCCCCGATGTTGCCATATCCAGCCTGTGGATGATAAGCGGCTCGATAGTAACGAACGCTGCTTTCAATCTTGAATATACCGAATCATAGATGTTGATACCGGGAACAGAAAGCAGCTCGGCAGGCTTGTTTACGATCACAAAGCTATCATCTTCATAAATGATATCCAGCTCTTTACCTTCGCCCGGATTGTTCAAAAGCGGGTCTTCGTCTACTTCCATACCTTCCAGCATGTGGGCCAGGATAGGCTTGCATTTCCCGGTACACGCCGGATAGAACTGCTTGTGCTGCCTGATCTCGGACTTTGGAGGCGCACCCCACCAGAATTCTGCCATGGCAATGGGCCTATAACCATTCAGGAAGGCATGCTGCAACAGCTTGGGTGTCGCGCACTCCCCGGCGGCGGCAGGCGGTTTGCCAAAAACGGTATCGCTGAAAATCGCCTGCAGGCTTTTCTTTTTGTTGTGTATGTTCAGGAATTCGTATTGCTCAAAAAGCTGTTGTTGCAACGCTGCCGACTTTTCTTTACGTTCCTTTTTAAGGGCATCGATCTGTCCGTCCAATTCGGCCAGGGCAGACCGCGCTTCGTCCAGGCGTTGCTCCCAATACCTTGCAAGGAGCCGGGACTGGTGCCTGTCGTTCAGGCTATGGCGTACCAGATAGGCTTCCAGCCGTGCAAAATGCTTTTCGCTGAGTAGTTTCCGCTGCTCTTCCCTAAGTTCTTTACGTTCGGCTTTACTGCGCTTTAGTTTGTCTTTAAGGGCAGCGGTTTCCTTTATGGATTCAGAAGATAACTGTTCAAACTCCCGCTTAAGGGCAATATAATGTTCGTCAGTCTCTATTTCCTTTACCTTATCATTGATGGTGTTGAGGATGTTTTGCTCTTTAAGGAAGAAGCTGTTCTCGATCAGCATATCGAACACCGGCGGCACAAAACGTGAATGCTCATTAGTCCCGGCCAACTTTCCGGAAAAAGCAGATAAATAGCCGAGTTTTCCTTTCTTATCCTCTATTACCAGCACACCAAACATTTTCCCGATAACAAGCCCCTGACCATTTTCTGAAAGCCCGAAATTATGGTCCAGGTCCGCATCGCTTTCCAGATAGTCCTGTAATTCTTTCGCTGCGATATTTGCTAACGGATGCGGTTCGTAAAAAAAAGGAAAGGTAAACCGTTCCGGCAGCGCTATCCCTTGTATGGCACTGTCAGAAAAATAGGAAATATAATTTTGGCTGCTATCCAACTAATTTTTTTTCGCGAAAATAATGCAATATTCGCTTAGTGCAGACGCCAAAGCAATTTTAACGCAATGTTTTTGGAAGCCTTGCCATGATAGCTTATTTTTGAGTACTACATTATGGATGATAAATTTATATTCTGCCTCGAAGCAGTCCCCGATACAGAAACAGGTACTATCACAGAAACCGTCAGGAATTTAGAACAACTGGCTTTCGAACAGGGCATTGACAGCATTTACAAAACATGCGATACCATCGAGGGGCTGGAGGAAAGCCTGAACGCATTGCTGTATAATGACCATAACTTCAGGAATTATGAGATCATTTACCTGGTGATGCAGGGCGAAGGCAATACCATCTGCCTCAACGATTATTACTACAGCCTCGAGGAAATTGCCGAAATTTTTGAAGGAAGGATGAGAGGGAAGATCGTGCATTTCGCCAACGCCAAGGTTTTGGACCTGACAAGTGAGGAAGCCCAATATTTTTTAGACATTACCGGGGCAAAAGCTGTATCGGGATACGGTACGATATTCGACACGATTACCAGCAGTAACCTCGACAAGGCTTTCTTCAGCCTGTTTGAAGATGAGGACAATGTGGTGGAGATCGTAAAAGAGCTTCATGAAAAGCATTATGCGCTCTGCAGGCTGCTCGATTTCCGGTTGTACTATTAAATTCATACGGTTTTTCTCATCTTTTAAGATGCTTTTGGTAATTCTTTCTTTTTATTTAAATTATATTTGATTGAACCCACCAAGGATCCTTACTATGAGACAAACTGTACAATTCCCTTTTTACGCAAAATTAGCCCTATCGCTATTTATAGTCATTGCTATTACCGCTATTCTTTATATTGGGCAGTCGGTTATCATACCGCTGCTGATGGCTTTGCTGTTTGCGATCCTGCTCCGCCCGGTTGCTAACTTTATGCAGACAAAAATGCGGCTGCCCCACGTGATCGCCTGCCTGCTAACGGTCATATTGTTCGTTTTCTTCTTTGCCGTGATCTTTTACTTTATATCCGTCCAGATCATTGATATGGCCAACGACTGGAATACCATGAAGGCCAATCTGATGCATCATTACCATAACCTGCAGGAATATGTAAGGGACAATTTTAACCTCAACAAGACCGATCAGGAAAAGCTAATTGAAAAAGCCGCCGATGGCTCGCTTGATTCAGGCAAACAGATCGTGGGAACTACGCTGCTATCTTTTTCCGACACCATGATGAACATGGTACTCGTGCAGGTATACATATTCCTTATACTGCTCTACAGGACACACTTTATTAAATTCCTCTGCAAATTATTTGACCAAAAACACCACCAGACGCTGCAGGAAATTCTCGGCACCATAAAGGTTTCGGTGCAAAGCTATATTGTTGGGCTGCTCATTGAGTTTGTCATCGTGTCTGTGCTTACCGCCATCGGGCTAATGATCATCGGGGTAAAATACGCCATCCTTCTTGGGGTCATAACAGGGCTGCTCAACCTCATACCTTATATTGGCATCCTAATCGCCGGAGTGCTCACAATAATAGCCTCTCTCACAGGAACTGCCGATACTTCTATCATCATTGGCATCATTGTGGTA
Source organism: Flavobacterium album (assembly GCF_003096035.1). NCBI lineage: Bacteria > Pseudomonadati > Bacteroidota > Flavobacteriia > Flavobacteriales > Flavobacteriaceae > Flavobacterium > Flavobacterium album. The sequence goes on from NZ_CP029186.1 coordinate 3,950,000, forward strand.
AACGTTGTGGTACAGCTGATCGACAATAACCTGCTTGTACCGATGATCGTAAGCTCGAAAGTAGAGATCAATGCGATAGCCTCCATTGTGGGGATCATCATTGGGGGAATGCTGGGCGGCATTTCGGGCATGTTCCTGGCCATACCGCTGATGGCCATCATGAAAGTTATTTTCGACAGGATCGATGCCGTTGAGCCGTGGGGTTATTTATTAGGCGACGACCTGCCCCGTACGTTCAAATGGCGTAAAAAGAGGAAACCGCAACCTACCGATGCCCCGGAGGCGTAAATGTGAAAATTACCCTAATAATTAAGGCTTTAAATATACTGTAACATTTTATCGCCGTAAATTAGTCTCACTAAGTATTTGACCATGGAAATGACAGAGCAGCTTTTCTGGCTATTCGTACTGGCAATCCCAATATCCTGCGTGGCTTGGACGGTCACACATGAAGAGATATTCAGGGAGCCTCGGGAATATTGCGTGGGACGGAGCAAAAACGGGCGCAGCATGTTCGAACGGAAATTCTTTTACCTTTTCACCTGCGAATATTGCTTCAGCCATTATATCACGATTATTTTTATTGCAATGAGCGGCTTTCATTTGCTGCTTGATGACTGGCGGGGCTATATCATTGCGGGCTTTGCGCTGGTTTTTGTGGCCAATGCCTACATGAGCGCCTTTGCATTGCTGCGCCAGGCCATCAAAAAGGAAAAGACTGAGATAAAGGTAATGCAAAAAAGCGTCGACACTGAGGAAAGCATCGCGGAGTTGTATAAAGGCGACAATGAGATACGATAAATCATTCCTGTAAAACTGCTGTTATCCGGCCGGTTACCCTCTCCTCCATCCATGCAGGGAAATAAAAAATCCCTCCGACGGGAAGGATTTTTATTCAATAAAACTCATTTTTTATCTTTAAACCGGAAAGTTTTACAACTTTACCTAAACAAAAACTCCCCGCTATTGCGGGGAGCTTGTATACTATCGTGTGGCTTCTGATTAAAGAGCCGCTACGTGCCTTGTAAGTTTTGATTTAAGGTTTGAAGCCTTATTAGCGTGAATGATATTCTTCTTCGCCAGTTTGTCAATCATAGAGATAACAGAAGAAAGTTTCTCTGAAGCCTCACTCTTATCAGTAGCCATACGTATTGCTTTGATAGCGTTACGTGTAGTTTTATGCTGATACCTGTTCAACACCCTTTTCTTCTCGTTTGTCCTTATTCTCTTTAATGCTGACTTATGATTTGCCATTTTTTCTTAACTTAATCTCGTTATTAACTTTTTATTGTAGTCCGTAGGGGAATCGAACCCCTGTTACCAGGATGAAAACCTGGCGTCCTAACCCCTAGACGAACGGACCATTGTCCTCTTTGAAATTTGTAGCCCGTAGGGGAATCGAACCCCTCTTGCCAGAATGAAAATCTGAAGTCCTAACCGATAGACGAACGGGCCATTTTGTTTCTCTAATGCGGATGCAAAAATACAACTATTTTTTATTTTCGCAAGAGGTAAACAAAAAAATATTTAAAATTTTAGTAGGCTCTTGCAAACAGCACCCTGCCTTTAGACGGAGCCCCTGTAAATACACAGCTTCCCGCCTCTTCTTTCCTGTCTAAAGGAATGCAGCGGATAGTTGCTTTGGTAAGGTCTTTTATCTTTTCTTCAGTCTCCGGTGTGCCGTCCCAATGGGCAGAAACGAAACCGGCCTTATTCTCAAGAACTTCCTTAAACTCTTCAAACGAATTTACTTCGGTGATATGTTCTTCCCTGTAAGCCAACGCTTTGGTAAACATATCTTTCTGCATCTCCTCAAGAAGGTCGCTGATATGGCTTACAATGTCGGCGCTCAATATTGTTTCTTTGGTTAGCGTATCCCTCCTGGCTACTTCAAAAGTACCGTTGGCAAGGTCGTTCGGCCCGATAGCGATACGCACCGGCACGCCTTTAAGCTCATACTCATTAAACTTCCATCCCGGCTTGTGCGTGGTCCTGTCGTCATATTTTACCGATATGCCCAGCTTCCTTAGGCGGGCCATCAGTTGTTTTGCTTCTTCGGATATGGCAGCAAGCTGCTCATCGCCTTTATATATAGGAACGATAATTACCTGTATTGGCGCCAGGTTAGGAGGCAGCACCAGTCCGTTATCGTCGGAGTGCGTCATTACAAGCGCACCCATCAGGCGGGTAGAAACACCCCATGAGGTAGCCCACACATATTCCTGCTTGCCTTCCTGGTTGGCGAATTTCACATCGAATGCCTTGGCAAAGTTCTGCCCGAGGAAGTGCGATGTGCCTGCCTGCAGGGCTTTTCCGTCCTGCATAAGCGCCTCGATACAATAGGTCTCAATAGCGCCGGCAAAACGCTCGTTGGCGCTCTTTACGCCTTTTATCACCGGTATTGCCATGAAGTTTTCGGCAAAGTCGGCATATACGTTCATCATTTGTTCTGCTTCGGCTATGGCCTCAGTTTGGGTAGCGTGTGCGGTATGTCCTTCCTGCCAAAGAAACTCAGCAGTGCGAAGGAATAGCCTTGTACGCATTTCCCAGCGTACCACGTTGGCCCACTGGTTTACGAGTATCGGCAGGTCGCGATACGATTGTATCCAGCCCCTGTAGGTATCCCATATTATAGTTTCCGATGTCGGCCTCACGATAAGCTCTTCCTCAAGCTTGGCATCAGGGTCGACCTCGATCTTTCCATCCTCGCCTGTTTTTAGCCTGTAATGAGTAACTACGGCGCACTCTTTTGCAAAGCCATCTACGTGGCTTGCCTCCTTGCTGAAGTAGGACTTGGGTATGAACAGCGGGAAATAAGCATTCTGGTGGCCTGTTTCCTTAAACATCCTGTCCAGCTCTGCCTGCATTTTTTCCCAGATCGCATAGCCATACGGCTTGATCACCATGCATCCCCTAACTCCCGAATTTTCGGCAAGGTCTGCTTTTACCACCAGTTCATTATACCACTTGGAATAATCTTCTGCGCGCTTCGTTAAATTCTTACTCATTTTTAATAATTTGGCACAAATATTGTTTTATCTTTATAGAAAGAAATCGTCTGGCAAAACTAACTATTTTTGTACAGTCCAACAATAAAAAAAATGCAGAGATATGAAAACTGATTACACTAAACTACGGTCACTCTCCCTCTACTCTATATTGGGAGTCCTTGGCATGGCGGTTACGTCATGCAGCTCCTATAATACCGCTTCTTCTACCGATAACGACGGCATATATGGCAATGTGCCCCGCAACGAAAAGAACGAGCCGGTATATACTTATAACGATGGCAACGTGAGCCAATACAAAGACGGCGCTGTTACCGGACAGAACAGCAACGGCTACTCTACTTATTTCAATTCCCTGCAGGACCAGTACCCTGTAGTTACCGATGTTGACGGCTACAGCTCTTATGATAACGATACCATTGCAGTAGCCCAATCCTATAATTCAAATGCCGGCTGGGGCGAAGACCCAAATAATGTTACCGTAAATGTTTACGGAGGCAACGGTTATGGCTATGGAGGCTATGGCTGGGGCGGTTATGGTGGCTGGGGCTATCCTTACTATGGCGGCTGGGGCTGGGGCCTTGGCTACGGTTGGGGAGGCTACTACGGCGGCTGGGGCTGGGGGCTTGGCTACGGTTACGTAGGCTGGGGACTTGGTTATGGCTGGGGTGGTTACGGCGGATGGGGCGGCTACTACGGTGGCTGGGGATACCCTTACTACGGCGGCTATTACGGAAACCATTACCACCATTATAACAACAACTATGGTTACGGCAGGTCTACAGGATATTACCTGGGTGGCCGCAATAGCGGTGTAAACGGCAGGTATGCACAAGGCAGGAGAAGCACTACAAGCATAAACAACGGCAGGTCGGCTTACTCATCTTCACGAGGCAGCTCTGTGGCAGGAAGGGCACCAAGGTTTACCAACAGCAATACTAGCCGCGGCAATAACGGCATCGTAAGGTCCAGGGGCGATGTACAATACAACAACTCAGGACGAAACAGCTCTTACAGCAATTCTTCAAGGAATAGCGGCAACAACAGCTATACACCATCACGAAGCTACAGCGCCCCATCGAGGAGCGGCGGTAACTTCAGCACTCCATCAAGAAGCAGTGGCGGCTTTAGCGGCGGCGGAAGATCCGGCGGCTTTGGCGGAGGCGGTGGCGGTGGCTCACGCGGCGGTGGCGGAGGCGGCGGACGCAGAGGCTAATACAAAATAAACCCCATGTTGATTTACGTAAATCGGCATGGGGTATCTTAATACAATACACATCATGAAAAGAATCATATTTTCTGCTGCAGCTTTTTTTGCAGTAGTGGCAACCTATGCCCAACAGGATCTTAATACCGCTGCCGATGCAGTGCGCTATTCCTCAGACAATTTAACGGGTACTGCGCGCTTCAGGGCCATGAGCGGCGCTTTTGGCGCTGTGGGCGGCGATGTTTCGGCAATGGGGGTTAACCCTGCCGGATCGGCTATTTTCAATTACAATTCCGGTACTGCTTCGGGATCAAGCTATAATGTTAACAACAGCGCGGATTACTTTGGGACTAAGACCGTAAAGAATAGCAACAACTTCGACCTTAACCAGGTGGGTGCCGTTTTCGTTTTCAGCAATGCTGCCGAAGGCGCGTTCATGAATAAGTTTACCTTGGGCTTTAATTATGAGAATACCAACAGCTATTACAATAAGATCGATGCACAGGGCACAAACCCAACGAATTCCATTGACAGGTATTTTTTGCGCTACGCGAACGGTATAGGCAGCGAAGGCGGCATAACGCTTAACACCCTTAACAATGCTTATTACGATGAATTGAGCTTCATCGACCAGCAGGCTTACCTTGGCTACAATGCCTACATCTTCAATCCTGTTACGCAGGACGATAACAATACCGCGTATACCAGCAACATTCCCGCCAGTGGAAATTATTTCCAGAAGAACTCCTTATCTACAAGGGGCTATAACGGCAAGATGGCGCTTAACTTCGCCACACAGCTCAAACAAAGGTTTTACCTGGGAGCAAATATCAATTTCCATTTTACCGATTATGTAAAGACCACCAGCTTTTATGAGGATACAAACAATCCGTCATCAACCGGCCTGCAGGCGGTACGTTTCAATAACGAGCGTTATACCTATGGCGGCGGCTTCTCTTTGAACCTGGGAGGCATTGTAAAGATTACCGAACAGCTTAGAGCGGGTATTGCTTACGAGTCGCCTACATGGTACAGGCTACAGGATGAGATAACCCAAAGCATATCGTCTTTTTGCCCTGAATGCGACGCTAATGGCAGTAGCGATACAGTTACCACAGATCCGGGCATAACATTCGTGTTTGACAACTACACTATAAAAACACCATCAAAATGGACCGGCAGCCTTGCGTATGTATTTGGAAAAAACGGCCTTGTAAGCGTGGATTATTCCCTGAAAGATTACAGCAAGACCGAGTACCGGAATGCCCGCTACCAGGCTATCAATACCGAACTTACCAGTAGCCTTACCATGGCCGGGGAACTTCGGATAGGTGCTGAGTACCGTATTAAAAAATTCAGCCTAAGGGGCGGTTACCGTTACATGGAGAGCCCTTATAAAAACGGAACTACTATTGGCGCACTAACCGGCTATACGGGCGGCCTTGGCTTTTCTTTCCCCGCCTCGAGGCTGGACCTTGCGTATTCGTGGTACCAACGTAAAATGGATTCACCATTGCTTACCGCAGGATTTACCGATGCTGCCAGGGTAACCACAACCAATAACAACATCACGCTTTCGTATACGATAGACTTATAGTTTTCATCTTGCTATATTTTAAAAAGCCATCTTTTTTAAGGATGGCTTTTTTGTTTGAAGGTCAGATGTCCGAAGTCGGATGATATACGCCGGAAAATAGTATCGTTTTATGTTCTTCTATCGTTTATCAAAGGAGATGGAGCCAGGACGTTTCATTACTTTTATAATAATTAGAGGTTGTTAAGCCCTTTCAGGGCTTTTAACCGACATCCACGCCTTTCCCCGGGCGATGCCCGGGGCTAATTTGTATAACCCCTTTGGGGTTGAAAAACGGGGGTACTCTCTTGTCCTAAAATAGGTTTACATCAAAGTAAATAATAGGGAAAAGACATACGGCTTCATGTATAAATCTTTGCTTAACCCCAACGGGGTTTGATGCTATAGCCTCGGGCATCGCCCGGGGAGTTAAAACAGGCCAATAAAAAAAGCCCTGTAGGGGCGATACAAATGAACTACTCCCGCATGAGTGAAGCTCGCGTGAGGGATAGAGCCGGTATCCTGCGGAGGAACGAAGCAGATATAGGCGAAAGCCCGACGGCGTAGGCACGGAGCCGGCACGCCATAGAAAAGATTTTTAGACTGTTGGTTCCAACCTTGCAGGTATAATCTAATTTTCCAGACCTACAAGGTTAAAAGAAAACCTTGCAGGTCTTTCGTAACTGTAACCGTAAACTTTACCATTTAAAACCTGATACTATCAATAAAATGATTAATTTTGCACTCCAATTTTCAATTACATGAGAACCAAATCGTTAAAGAAGAATAAGATCAATGTAATCACGCTTGGATGCTCCAAGAATGTATACGACAGCGAAGTGCTGATGGGCCAGCTGCGTGCCAGCGGTAAAGATGTAACCCACGAAGCCCCGGCGCATGAGGAAGGGAACATCATCGTGATAAACACCTGCGGTTTCATTGACAATGCAAAGGAAGAGTCGGTTAACATGATACTGAACTATGTAGACAAAAAAGAGCAGGGTATTGTAGATAAGGTTTTTGTAACCGGATGCCTGTCTGAGCGCTACAAGCCGGACCTTATTAAGGAGATACCGAATGTAGACCAATATTTCGGGACGACTGAGCTACCGGGACTGCTGAAAGCCCTGGGCGCCGACTATAAGCACGAACTGCTTGGCGAACGCCTTACCACTACCCCGAAAAATTATGCTTACCTAAAGATTGCCGAGGGCTGCGACCGCCCGTGCAGTTTTTGTGCGATACCGCTAATGAGAGGCAAGCACGTTTCTCAACCTATTGAAAAACTGGTGAAAGAAGCGGAAGGCCTTGCCCGCAACGGTGTGAAAGAACTGATACTTATTGCACAGGACCTTACCTATTACGGTCTTGATCTTTATAAAAAACGCAACCTTGCCGAACTGCTTGAAAACCTTGTGAAGGTAGAAGGTATCGAGTGGATCAGGCTGCATTATGCGTTCCCTTCCGGTTTCCCCATGGATGTGCTGGAGCTGATGAACCGCGAGCCTAAGATCTGCAATTACATCGATATCCCATTACAGCACATCAGCGACAGTGTACTGAAGTCGATGCGCCGCGGTACAACACAGGAAAAAACTACGAAGCTACTAAAAGAATTCAGGCAGACTGTTCCTGGAATGGCGATACGGACTACCCTTATCGTAGGCTATCCGGGTGAAACGGAAGAAGATTTCCAGATATTGAAAAACTGGGTGGAAGAGATGCGTTTTGAGCGCCTGGGCTGTTTTGCCTATTCACATGAAGAGAATACCCACGCCTACCTTTTGGAAGACGATGTGCCTGCCGAAGTGAAGCAGCAACGTGCCAACGAGATCATGGAACTGCAGTCGCAAATATCTTGGGAACTGAACCAGGAGAAGATCGGGCAGACTTTCCGCTGCATTATCGACAGGAAAGAAGGTGGCCACTTTGTAGGCCGCACCGAATTCGACAGTCCCGATGTGGATAACGAGGTATTGATCGACGCATCGCTTGCTTATCTTAAGACAGGCGAATTTGTAAACATAAAAATTACCGATGCCACAGAGTTCGATCTTTACGGCATTCCGGCCGATATAAAAATTGAGGCATAATATTTGAAAGCTAAAGGTATACTTTAGCTTTTTTTATTAAGTTTGATAAAATATTACCAGGTTATGAAATTCAGGGCATCTTATATCGTATTCCTTTTTGTATTCTTTATATCCGCTGCGGCATCGGCACAGGTTGACCGTACCATTGCTCCTCAACAGTACAAAAGGGCTAACCCTAATAAAAATAAGAGCAAAGCCAGTACCGATTTCGTTGAAAGGTCTGTAGTTTACCTGACATCAACACTAAAGCTGGATGATTTCCAGGCAGCAGCAATACGGGATATCCTTGAGCAGGAGCGCGACCATATTACATCTCTTAACACCATTCAGGGCATTACAACAGATGAACGAAGGGATATGGCCGTAGATATATCCAACAGGATATACAAGCAGGTGCTTCCATTATTATCGAAAGACCAAGCCGAAAAATACACCAAGATGGAGGAATCCAAGAAATTCTGACACTACAAAACAAGCAGCCCGAATTCCCTTAAGGTATTCACAGGCTTGCTGTACCAAAACAGCTCAAAATCTTCCATAACGCTTTCGTAGCTTTGCTTTGCCTGCGCGAAAGTCACCACCGTATTGTTTTTTGAAGCTGCTTTCCCGAGGAAATCCATTAGCCATTCCGCATTTTCTTTGGAAACCTGGATAGAGAAACTTTCTTTCTTATCGTGGAATGTCAATGTCGCCATTTCGAAGGACTGCCCTTTTTTGTTTTTGGTAAAATAAGAAACCGAGGGCTTCCCCCCTGTCCAGACCAATTTGGCGGTCGGTTTTATATTTAAATTATCTTCTTCCTGCAAAACGCTGTATATGTAATCGTCAGCAACTTTCGTTCGCGGCACTTTAAATTCGAACCAATCCTGTAGCGGATAGTCGAAACAAATACCATGCATATAATTGAACAGCGACTTCTTTAATCCAAAACTGAACTTGTCATGGTTGGCACCGCTGTTATCAATATGCACAATGTCGTTATTGGCAAAGCTGCCCACAATATCGCTTTCTTTCACCACACTGAATTTCTCAGGATACATACCCACGGGGCTGTGTGCTGTCATGGCGAATTGGTGCCAGAACCCCGACTGCAATATCCCGGTTTCGAACATCTGGCGCACCATTTCGAGCGAGTCGATGGTTTCCTGTGCAGTTTGTGTAGGGAAGCCATACATGAGGTAGGCATGTACCATGATACCGGCTTCGGTAAAGTTGCGGGTCACACGGGCCACCTGCGCAACGGTCACGCCTTTTTGTATCAGTTCGAGCAAGCGGTCGGATGCTACCTCCAGCCCACCGGAAACCGCAATACATCCCGAGGCTTTCAATAACCGGCACAAGTCGGCAGTGAAGCTCTTCTCGAAGCGGATATTAGTCCACCACGTTACAGCGAGGTTGCGGCGCAAGATCACCAACGCTACTTCGCGCATTAATGCCGGTGGCGCTGCCTCATCGACAAAGTGGAAGCCGTTCTGCCCGGTTTGGGCGATGAGCACTTCCATCCTGTCTACAAGCAGCTTTGCCGCAACAGGCTCATATATCTTTATATAGTCGAGTGAAATATCGCAAAAGGTACATTTGCCCCAATAGCAGCCGTGCGCCATGGTGAGCTTGTTCCACCGTCCGTCGCTCCACATGCGGTGCATAGGGTTTACGATCTCGATGACCGAAATATAATCGTCCAAAAGCAGGTCAGAATAATCCGGTGTGCCAACCTCTGACTGCTTATAATCTTTAAAGCCGGAATTGTCAATGTATTTAATTTGGCCATCAACAAGTGCGAAAGTACGTTTCAGCTGGCTGATATCCCTTTTGCCGTCAATATGCTCAATAAGGCATTCGATGGGAGCTTCGCCATCGTCGAGTGTAATGAAATCGAAGAACTCCATAACCCGCACATCCGAAAGGGAGCGTAGTTCCGTATTAGGAAAACCGCCGCCCATGGCGACCTTTACACCCGGAAAATGCTGCTTTATATATTGGGCACTGCGGAAAGCCGCATACAAGTTACCCGGGAACGGAACGGAAAAGCACACCAGCTGCGGGTTAAGCTCCAGCATTCTTTCCTGCAGCAGGCCAATCAGGAGCCTGTCGATATATGTATAAGGCTGTTGCAGGCTTTCGTACAGCTCATCGAATGAATTGGCCGAACGCCCGAGCCTTTCGGCATAGCGACTAAAGCCAAAATGCGGGTCGATACACTCCACGATCAGGTCGGAAACATCTTCGAGGTACAGCGTAGCAAGGTGCTTGGCCTTATCCTGCGTACCCATGCTACCAAAAGCCCAGTCCAGTTCTTCCAACTGTGCAAAGCGGGAAGCTTCGGGCAGGAAATCCTCGCTACAGATAAGATGTGCCAATGTTGGATTCTTCCCCTGCAAAAAGAGCATGACAGGGTTAATGGTTTTGAGGTAGTCGTTTTTGAGGGCAAGGATGCGTTGGGAGTTGGGAGAAAATGGTTCCGGGTTCCGCGTTTGGAGTTCCGGGTTTGGAGTTCCGCGTTCCTCACGTTTGGAATTTGCGATTTGTAATTTGGAATTTATTTCAATTTCCTTAAACAGATCGGTCAATCCCTGTTTTGAGAACAGCTTTAAAATAACCTCGATACCAAGGTCGGCCTGAAAGGACGCAATCCCTTTGGTATTGAGGAAACCCTTCAGGTAGGCCGTTGCCGGATAGGGCGTGTTGAGCTGTGTGAAAGGCGGCGTTATTAAAAAGGCTTTGGTGTTCAAAACAATGGATTAAGAGTGCAAAGGTAGGAGATATTTTCGGGATTGGGAAGTGAGGGGAATTTGGTATATTTACAGTAAAAATATCTTATGAAAAATATAGAACTGATAGAGGAATTACAGAATAAGATATCGACAATTTACTTAAAAGAACAACTGTTCCCATTGAGAGGCGAAAATGATTCATATGAAATCGACAACAAACCAATTCTTATTTGGCATGGTGATGTAACAAGGCATTGTTGGTGTCATTATAAAGCTCATTTTAATTTTGACGATAACATTGATGAACTTCTCTATTCTTCAGACGAAATTGTGTACTTCACTGCTCATCTATATTTATATCGTCCATATATTAGTACACCTTTGAGAGACGCATATTCTATTGAGGGAAAAATGATATATCCCGCTTTATATAACTTACCTCGAAAAAGATATGATATGTATATTGGAATTGTATTTGAAAAAATATATAATTATTGGGATAGAATAGGAGATTTAATTGCTGCATTTTTTCCACATTTATTCAAGGGTAATATATACCTTAATACGACAATCAAAGGTCTAAAAGACAAATATAATGGAAATGAGAATTTTGAATGGTTATTGAATTTTGTAAATAATGAATATTCGGATTTTAATACTCAAAGGATTAATATTGTTCACTACACTTCCCACAATACGTCAACTAAGTCCCAACAATTAAGACAAGTTACGGATTACAACGAAACAAAACTGTTGTCAGAAAAAATTTTAAATTTTCCTGATTATTTTAAGGAAATGAACGAATTAGCAAAAACAGGATTTATAAAAACCAGGCGATTTTTAGATGACGTAAATAAAGTAGAAAATTATAAATGTCCAGATTTAAGCTAACAAACATTTAATGTAACTCTTTTCTATGCTTTTTCCGTAATTTTACACAAAACAAATTACAATGCCATCAGACTGTATCAGCTTCCAGGACTCAGGATATTTTACCCCGCTAATCGTTGATTACCTTAACCAAAAAGATAACCTGAAGCCGCTGTACAACCGCTTCCCTACCCTTGAGAATTTTAAATTACAGCTCGAAGAAAAGCAGCAAAATTACAATGCGGATTTCCGCAAGGTACTGGCAGGCTCTTTGCTGAGACAGTACAAAGACGTTGACGCTTCTGAACTTACCCTTGAAAATATTCAGCTTTTAAAAAGCGAAAACACTTTTACCATAACCACCGGCCACCAGCTGAACCTTTTTACCGGCCCGCTGTATTTCCTTTATAAAATAGTATCGACAATCAATCTGGCAAAGGAGCTGAAGGCTGCTTATCCGGCTTATAATTTTGTGCCTGTTTACTGGATGGCGACAGAAGACCATGATTTTGAAGAGATCAATTACTTTACTTTTAAAGATAAAAAAATAAAATGGCCGCGTGAAAGCACCGGGCCTGTAGGAAGGCTGTCAACCGATGGGCTTGATGCCGTACTGGAGGTTTTTTCAAAAGAATTAGGCCCCGGCAATAATGCGGACTATTTGAGATCGCTATTTAAAAAAGCCTACCTGGAGCATAACAATCTTGCGGCTGCAACACGTTACCTGGCAAATGAAATTTTCAAAGAGAAAGGACTGGTAATAATTGATGCTGATAATCCTGAACTGAAAAAGCTTTTCATTCCGTATGTAAAAGAAGAATTGCTCAATCAGATTTCTCATCATAAAGTTGCCGAAACTTCAGGGCTGCTGAAGGATTATAACATCCAGGTAAACCCACGGGAGATCAACCTGTTTTATATTGAGGACAACATCAGGGAACGTATAATTTTACAGGACGGCACTTACTTCATCAACAATACGCAACTTCAGTTTACCGAAACGGAACTGCTAAGCCTGCTTGAAAGCAATCCTGAAAAATTCAGCCCGAACGTGATCATGCGCCCGCTCTACCAGGAAGTGATACTGCCCAACCTTTGCTACATTGGCGGTGGCGGCGAAATTGCCTACTGGTTGGAACTAAAGTCTTTCTTTGAAGCTTCGAATGTAACTTTGCCAATTCTTCTATTACGTAACTCTGTATTACTGGCTACCCAAAAACAGTCTGAGAAGCTGGACAAGCTGGGACTGACATGGGCTGATATGTTCTCTAAACAGCAGGATCTGGTGAACCACAAAGTTCAGGGCTTCTCTGAATTTCAATTGGATTTTTCTGAACAGAAAGAATTCCTGAAAAAGCAATTCGAAAAACTGGCTGCAATGGCAGCTAAAACCGATGCCTCTTTTACCGGCGCTGTAAAGGCTCAGGAAAGCAAACAATTGCAAGGACTCGAAAACCTTGAAAAACGCCTGCTGAAGGCCGAAAAACGCAGGCATGCTGACGAACTGGAACGTATAACCCAATTACAGAATGAGCTTTTCCCCGGCAATAGCCTGCAGGAGCGCAAAGCCAACTTCTCAGAATTTTACCTGGAATTTGACAGGAAGCTGCTGGAGGAATTATTCAGGCAGCTAAAGCCTTTGGAACAGGAGTTTAACGTGGTGGTGCTTTAATATTTTTTGTACATTTATGGAAATAAATTATACGCCATGGACATTACAAAAGAAAAAGAGCGCCTGAAAATCGCTATAGATAAGGTTGAGGATCCAGAGATACTCGATAAAATAAGTGCTATAATATCTGATTCCGAACCCAGCATGATGACGGGTGAGCAATTATCCGTTGTAAGAGAGCGTAGGGAACAATACTTAAAAAACCCTTCCGATTGTGTTTCATTAGAAGAATTTAAAGCTATAGTAAAACAGAAGTATGGCTTTTAAGGTCATTTTCAGTCCCGCGGCTTTGACAGACATTTTTGATGCGATGGAATGGTACGAAGAACAACAGGAAAATCTGGGCAACCGGTTTTATGAAGATGTTATTTCAACTTTAGAATATACCGTTACACATCCGCATTCCTTTAGTAAAAAGAAAGACAATTTCAGGGAGCTTGCGTTGCCAACATTTCCATACGTAATCATCTATGAAATCTTTGACGACATAGTAACTATAGCCGCTGTTTTCCACACTTCGCAAAATCCCCGAAAGAAACCATAAAAATGCTATTGATTTGATGTAAAAACTACTATTTTTGCACCAAATTTAAAAAGACTATGGCTACTAACAGGACATTTACAATGATCAAGCCGGATGGTGTTGAAAACGGACACATCGGTGGTATTTTATCTATGATAACTGAAGCAGGCTTCAGGATCGTATCTCTTAAACTTACACAACTTACAAAAGCAGATGCTGAGGCATTTTATGCTGTGCACAGTGCAAGGCCTTTCTATGGTGAATTGGTAGAATTCATGAGCAGGGGCCCTATCGTTGCTGCTATCCTTGAAAAAGAAAATGCTGTGGAGGAATTCAGGACGCTAATAGGATCTACAAATCCTGCTGACGCTGCTGAAGGTACTATCCGTAAAAAATATGCAAAATCTGTGGGCGAGAATGCCGTTCACGGTTCTGACAGCGATGAGAATGCCGCTATCGAAAGCGCTTTCCATTTTGCAGGCAGGGAGCAGTTCTAATACAGGACAAGCAAACACACTATATGAAAAATGCCGCTTTTTGAGCGGCATTTTTTTGTTTTATCGTAATACAACGGTTGTAACCACTTCACGCTTCAGTTCCTCGTTGATCATTTTTACGATCTTTTCCTTGCCATAGCTCAGTTCCTCACGAAGTACCGCCGAAGTTAGTTCTACATACAGCGTTGTACCCTTGAGCATTATTTCGCGGGTATAATTATTCACGCCATTGCCCATAAGGTTCTTCCAGGCCTCGCGCACGTCTATTTTATCCATCCCCGGCTGCAGCCTGTTCACATTCATAAATTCCTTCAGCACGTCGCCTATCGAATTCTCTCCATTAAGTCGCTTTGCCATTATTTTACTGTAAAAGGTTCTGCCCGTTTATAATGATATTCCATGTCGTGGTTGTTTTTCACAACAAGTTCTTTATCGTCCAATGAGATTATTTCTTCATTCCATTTAGCAAATTCGGTCGAATATTTTATGAATGTCTTCCCGTCTTTTTCGGTTATATTGATTTTTTCCGAAACATCATTTGCCAAATACTTGCCATCAAATTGCGGCATTACTTTTTTACGGAAGCCTTCCTTACCCTTCAGCTCGAAATAATCAATAGTCGGGTTTACCTTATAATCTTTTTGTGAACCATCCGGCATCACGACCTCCTGTATTTCCCAGTAGCCATTAAGGTATTTCAAATTATCTTCTGATACCTTACCACACGAAACCGCAGCCATAAAAACCAACAGTAGTACAAACTTTTTCATTATCATAAATTGAAGCGTAAAATTACTCAATATTTGCATGATGACCCGAAACCAATTAAACTATTTCATACATTTAAAGTCTTACAGAAAAAACTGATATAATATGAAAAATATCTGGCTCTTTACATTGTCACTATTCCTTGCAGCGTGCTCTCATTCCGACAGCGAAACCCCGATGGAAAATCCTGATACCGAAACGATGTATTTTCCCGAAAACAATTCGGATACATGGGAAACGAAAGATATTTCTACCTTAGAATGGAATCAGGCTGCCGTACAGCCATTATTGACTTATCTTGAAGAAAAGCACAGCCGCTCGTTCATGATACTGGTAAACGGCCGTATCGTCATGGAAGAATATTTCAATGGCCATACTGCTACAACCCCATGGTATTGGGCCAGTGCAGGAAAAACTTTAACCGCAACAATGACGGGGATTGCGGAGCAGGAAGGTTTTTTAAGCATCGATGATAAGGTTTCCGACTATCTCGGTACCGGGTGGACGAGCGAGCCATTAGCCAAGGAAAACCTTATAACCAACCGCCACCTGCTCACCATGACCTCCGGGCTTGATGATGCTAATGGTGATGATGTTTCGCCGGCGAACCTGCAATATAAAGCCGATGCCGGTACGCGTTGGGCCTACCACAATGTATATGTGAAGCTTCAGGATGTGATTGCAGAAGCTACAGGGCAGTCATGGAATAATTATTTTACGGCCAAATTGAAAACGCCTATAGGAATGACAGGCACCTGGCTGGCCAGCGGAGATGGTGATGACCTTAGCGTGTATTGGAGCACTACCCGCAGCATGGCGCGTTTTGGCCTGCTGGCACTCAACAATGGCAAATGGAAAGACCAGCAGATCATCAACTCTGCTTACTTTACGGCCATGACAACGCCTTCCCAAAGCATTAACAAATCGTACGGTTACCTGTGGTGGCTCAATGGTAAGGAAAGCTACCACATGCCGCAGACACAAATCCAGTTCAACGGGGCGCTTATACCTACAGGGCCATCGGATATGTTTATGGCATTAGGCAAGAACGACCAGAAAATTTATGTGATACCTTCTAAAAAGATGGTGGTGATCCGTATGGGCGATGCTGCCGATGATGTGAACTGGGCATTATCCGATTTTGATAAAGACCTATGGGAGAAGATAAGCGCGGTTATCGGAAATTAATAAAGTAATCGTGTATAGCAGAGGTAAAATATGATCCTGCAGATAAAATCAGGATTGAAAGTACCGCAATTGGTAAGAAGAGTTTTTTGGTAGCCAGATAAAAGACATTTAAAAGAACTACAAAAACATAGATTGCGACCATGGCAATAGTAAAATTCCGGATCCCATTTAAAAGGGAGTCCGGAATTAAAGGATTGCTTAAATTAAGATCAGATTGAAAATATCGTACCGAGACTATAATTGCCTGCAATAAGCTGATAGCAAGTATAACAATGGATATTATCTTTCTGTCCTGAAATTTATTCATTTACTTAAAAAACGAATCAACGAATTCATATTTATTGAATACCTGAAGGTCTTCTATCCCCTCACCAACGCCTATATATTTTACAGGTATCCGGAACTGGTCGGATATGCCTATTACCACACCTCCTTTAGCGGTACCGTCGAGCTTGGTTACAGCAAGGGAGGTCACCTCTGTAGCGGCAGTAAACTGCTTTGCCTGCTCAAAGGCGTTCTGCCCGGTTGAGCCATCAAGTACCAGCAATACATCATGCGGGGCATCTTCCACCACTTTCTGCATTACGCGCTTCACTTTGGTAAGTTCGTTCATGAGGTTCACCTTATTGTGAAGACGGCCTGCAGTATCTATTATAACTACATCGGCGTTCTGGCTCACGGCGCTTTGTAACGTATCAAAGGCTACTGAAGCCGGGTCGCTGCCCATCTGCTGCCTTACGATAGGCACACCTACCCTGTCGGCCCAGATCTGGAGCTGGTCTATTGCCGCCGCCCTGAAGGTATCAGCCGCACCAAGTACCACACTATAGCCGGATTTCTTCAGCTGGTAAGCCAGTTTGCCTATCGTAGTTGTCTTGCCAACGCCATTCACGCCGACAACCATCAATACGTATGGCTTTTTATTGGCAGGTACTTCAAATTCGGTAGCCTCGCCTGAGTTGGTTTCCGAAAGAAGGGAAGCGATCTCCTCGCGCAATATCTTGTTGAGCTCGTCGGTGCCCAGATATTTGTCGCGCGAAACACGTTCTTCTATACGCTCAATGATCTTAAGAGTAGTATTAACGCCAACATCTGATGATACAAGGATTTCCTCAAGGTTATCCAAGACTTCGTCATCCACCTTCGATTTTCCCGCAATAGCCTTGGACAGCTTAGAAAAGAAGGTAGTTTTTGTTTTTTCGAGGCCCTTATCCAGCGTTTCCTTCTTTTCGGAAGAAAATATTTTTTTAAAAAAATTCATAGTTGCAAATAGTCAGGTTTTCGGCGGTAAATATAGAAAATAAAAAAGCTACTTTCTTTAACCGAAAGTAGCTTTTCTATATATTGTAAAGGATATTATTTCTTCTTAAGAAATGCATCCACCTCTTCAGGAGTCATAACGCTCTCAACAAAAGTATAAGCACCTGTTTTAGGCGATTTTACCATCTTGATAGCCTTAGTTAACCTCTTTGAAGCTGTTTGTAACGTTGCTACGGTTTTCTTTGCCATGACTCTCTAATTATTTAATTTCTTTGTGTACAGTCACACGTTTAAGGATAGGGTTGAATTTTTTGATCTCAAGCCTGTCCGGAGTGTTCTTTTTGTTTTTGGTAGTAATGTACCTTGAAGTACCCGGAACACCAGAAGTCTTGTGCTCAGTACATTCTAAAATTACCTGGATCCTGTTGCCTTTCTTTGCCATCTTGCTATATATTTATAAGGTAAGGATTATTTTATAAACCCATTAGCTTTAGCTTCTTTCAAAACCGCAGCAATACCATTTTTATTAATTGTTTTGATAGTAGAAGCAGCTACCCTAAGAGTTATCCACCTGTCTTCTTCAGGAAGATAAAAACGCTTCTTCACTAAGTTTACACTAAATTTCCTTTTAGTTTTGTTCATAGCGTGGGAAACATTATTTCCTACCATCGCTTTTTTACCTGTAAGGGCACAAACTCTTGACATTATTTCTCGCTTTTATATCGTTATTCAAAATCAGGGTGCAAAGAAACAAAAAATAAAAGTATTAACCAAACACAATCAATCAGTTTTTTAAAATTTCCTGATAAATCTTTTCAAGCCCTTTGTTTGAAGCCCTTTCGATCACTTTTTCGCGTGGCTGGCCCAGTTCATATTTCTCGCTATAAACTTTTTGCGGCGTTGCAAAAGCGATGTAAACTGTGCCTAAACCTGCATCGGAATCGCCTTTCGATGGCCCTGCATTCCCGGTCGTGGCAATGGCATAATCGGTACCGAATATCTTCTTTGCGCCAGCTGCCATAGCTTCGGCAACCTCCGCACTCACCACAGAATACTTGTCGATAATTTCCTGCGGAACACCCAGCACGGCAACTTTTGAATCCGTAGAATACGTCACTGCCGATCCTTTAAAATACGCCGATGCACCCGCTACAGATGTTAGCAGCTGGGCGATCCTGCCCCCTGTACAGCTTTCTGCCGTGGCTATTGTTTTGCCTTTTTCGGCCAAAAGCCTTCCCAATACCACTTCGATGGTATCTTCTTCGTCATAACCTACTATTATATCGTCTATCAGCACCTTAAGCTTTTCCGTTTCGGCAGCGATACGGTCCCTGAGCATTGCCTCATCGGTACCCCTCGCAGTCATCCTGAGCCTTACGCGGCCGGGGTGCGGGAGATAAGCCAGCTTTATGAATTCCGGCAGGTTGTTCTCCCAGTCCTCAATGCGCTCGGCAATATGGCTTTCGCCCTGTCCGTAGGTTAAAATTGTTTTATGGATGATGTAAGGCCTCTCAAATTGCTTCACCAGGCGCGGCACTACCTCATTTTCAATCAGGTATTTCATTTCATATGGTACACCGGGCAGCGAGACAAAAACGGCATTGCCTTTTTCCAACCACATGCCCGGGGCGGTCCCTACAGCATTATGGAGCACCGTGCTTTTTGAAGGTACGAGCGCCTGGTCCCTGTTTACCTGAGATGTCGGCCTTCCTGTTACCCTTTCGAACAATTCGACCACATGCGCTTCCACAGCTTCATTTCGCACCATGTGATCGTCAAAATATTCGCAGAGGGTTGTTTTTGTAATATCATCTTTTGTGGGGCCGAGGCCGCCGGTAATGATAACCACATCTACGCGGTTCTGCAAAAAAGCAAGCGTGCTGAGGATGTGCATCCGGTCATCGCTTATAGACAGCATTTCATGTACACCGATGCCGATCTTATCCAGCGCCTTTGCAATAAAACCCGAATTGGTATCGGTAATCTGCCCTATAAGGATCTCATCGCCTACAGTAACTATTGCTGCTTTCATGATAGTTCGTAATCTTTTTTTATCTCTTTGAGGGTAAGGCTCACCAGCTCCTTAAGGCTTTCTACAACCTCCCTGATTTCCCTTCTCTTGCCTTTTTGCCTTGTCCAGTTTTCAATTGCTATCACATCTTCGTAGGCGAGATCCATACCCAGCAGGTCAAGCGTGGGCTTAATCTTATGGGCTGCATGGTATACCCTCTCATAATCCTTATCCTCAAAGCCTTTCCTGATGTTCTTAATTTCAATTGGAACTTCTTCGGTAAACAGCACAACGATCTGCCTGGCAAATTCCAGGTCGTTGTCCGAGATCGCATATACTTTTGATAAATTGTAGTTCAGTGCCATTATTTTACCTGTACCTTAAATAATTTCCTGCCTTCCAGAAAGCCTTCCAAAACATCACCGGGACTCACCTTTGCAACACCTTCGGGTGTCCCGGTAAAAATAACATCACCCGTACGGAGCGTGAAGTACTGCGACACATACGCAATTATCTCATCTATCTTCCAAAGCATGTGCTGTGTATTTCCCTGCTGCACTACGGCGCTGTTATTGGTTAACTCGAAACTGATATTGTCTAATGCACCAAATTCCGATTTAGGTACAAAATCCCCTATTACCGCCGACCCGTCAAATGCTTTTGCCTTCTCCCACGGCAGGCCTTTTTCTTTCAGTTTCGCCTGCAAATCGCGGGCGGTAAAGTCGATACCGAGGCCTATTTCGTCATAATATTTATGTGCAAATTTCGCATCGATGTATTTACCTACTTTATTGATCTTTACCAAAACCTCAACTTCATGGTGTACATCATTGCTGAATTCCGGAATCACGAAAGGGAACTGCTTTTGCACCACAGCCGTGTCGGGCTTCAGGAAAATAACAGGCTCTTCGGGCCTTTCATTTTGCAGCTCTTCAATGTGTTTGGCGTAGTTCCTGCCAATGCAGATGATTTTCATATCCTGCTGTATTTAAGCCAATTTATTATTTAATTTCCGGAGTTTGATAGCCGTTAAGACTTTTTTAGTATAAAGCGGGAAATCGGCATTCTGTATCCAGCCATAATAGCCCGGCTCCTGCTCCAGCACCTTTTCTACCTTGGCGCCTTTATGCTTCCCGAAGGTAAATATCTCGTCGCCATCCTTGTCTTTTACAATAAACCCTGCAAAATCGACATTTACCTTACGGGTCGTATATTCCGACAGTGACCTTATATCATTCTCAAGATCATCATAACGGTCCAGCTGCGATTTGAGTATCTCATACGTAGCGTTGGTATCCGCCTCTGCACTGTGTGCATTTTCCAGTACCTGCCCGCAATAGAATTTATAAGCCGCACTTAGGGTACGCTCTTCTTTTTTATGGAAAATCGTCTGCACGTCTACCGAAACCCTGCCCTTCATATCAAAGTCTACATCTGCCCTCAGCAATTCTTCGGCAAGAAGCGGAATGTCAAACCGGTCTGAATTATACCCCCCGAGATCAGAATCTTTTATCATATTATATATAGTATGGGCAAGTTCCTTAAATATAGGCTCATTGGCCACTTTCTCATCGGTTATACCGTGAAAAGCAATTGTTTGAGGTGGTATCGGCCTTTCCGGGTTTACCAGCCAGGTGCGGCTTTCCTTGTTCCCGTTAGGATATACTTTCAATATTGATATTTCAACGATACGGTCCTTGCAGATATCAGTACCGGTGGTTTCCAGGTCAAAAAAACAAATCGGCCTGTGCAGTTTAAGTTCCATATATAAAAATTAGGGAAACAAAGATAAGGGTAGAAAATCAGAAAAAGCACAACAAGCCATCTTTTCTTTGCTTTACAGTATTAAGTATAAATAATAGATATCAGCTACGGGCAATCCCATTTAAAGCCGGCATTGGCATAGCGTTTCTTACGGTAGTCGAAATGCCACCACTCACTGGAAAGCGGCGTAAAACCCGCTTTCATCATTATAGTACGCAGCAGTCTCCTGTTCTTTTTCCCAACCTTCGAAACGCCTTCGTTGTCGTAATGTGATATTTCGGAGAAGTCGTCAAACGTGCCGCCCATGTCCAGCAGGGTGCCATTCTCATCGGCCAGGGTAATATCTATAGCTGCGCCGCGGTTGTGGTTAGAGCCTTTCCCTGGCGGGGCCACATACTGCGGGTCGTTCACAATCTCATACATTGTTTTTTGGAAGCTGTAGGGCCGGTAGCAATCATACAGCACCAGCCTGAGGTTTTTATCTTTTGCGATAGCATTGGCCGTAGCAAGCGCTTCGGCCACTTCTGGGCGCAGGAAGCAGCGGGCACAAGGATAAATCTTTGTATGCATGAAGTTGGCGGTATCGGCGTAAGCCATATGGTTGATCATCCCCGACGCCTCGAAATCGACCTCAGCCCAAAGCGGGTTAACCGAATCCAGGGCTGTTGAAGCGATGCGGTTTTGGGCATGGAAATTTATACCGGTTGGCCTCATAGCGCCGGCGGAGCACAATAATACTATAAGTCCTAAAAGCAATATATTTTTTACGATCTTCATGCGGTACAGGTTAATAGGACAAAGATAGGCAAACCAGATGAGCACTTAATCCTCATAGCCACAAACGGTCTTGCCCTGCTTTTGCGCTTCCGACAGCGTAACTTTTTCTATTTCGGCCTTGCAATTGGACAGCCCCCTGCAGTCTTTAGTAAAGTGATAGCGTTTCGCACCTTTGCTCTGGCAGATATACACTTCTTTCTCAACTGTGTTTGTAAAAGAAGTGAGGCAGGCAAATAGTATCAGGAGTACCGTTTTTTTCATGATGTTAATCTTTTATGCCTTCAGCCTTAGCTATTTTATCCCACGCTTTCCTTGTCATCACAAAGAGCTGGTTTTTATCACAGTCCCAAATCGATACGTTATTTTTCGAAATTACATAATGCTGCTTCCAATTGGCATACGGCCCATACAGCATTAGTGTGCAAATATCGGTTGCTGTAATAAGGTCACCCGTACTTTCCTGGTGGTTATGCATTGTGGTAATCTCTTCCTCCTGTTTAGAATTATATTCTATGGGAATTATGTTCTTATGCAATGCTTTCTTCGATTTTATATTATTCTTTTTATCGAATTCAATAAGGTAATCGTTACCGAAAACCACCACACCTCCTACGCTCGGGCCGGTAAGCACATATACTTTCTTTGTGTTTTTTAGGATTACGGGTATAAAATTGAGGCTGGTATTATTATAGTGTTTAAATAATATCGTATCATTTACACTTTCTTCCCTGGCTTTTTGGCGTATGGTGTAAAGGTCTTTTTCGTTCGGGGTAAGTTTCCTTGATGTAGTATTTACATCAGCTGCTTCTGCTACAAAGCTGTCATCAAAAGTCAATGCACCCAGCACATTGGGCTCCTGTTCCCTGTCAAAAAAAATACAGGTATGCTTCCCGTCTGCCGAATAGGAAAAGTAGCCTCCTATATTTTCTTTCTTTTCGGGAAACTTTTCCAAAAAGAGGTCGGTACCAAGCCATGATGCCCTCTCAGAATTATACAATAGCCATGCTTCGGCAAGCACCTGTTCTTCCTCTTTAGTTTGGGAGAATAAAGGTAATGAAAGCAAAGCAAGGACGATAAGTAGAAGTGTCTTTTTCATATCCGGTTTATATTGAACCAAATATATAAAAAAGCCGGGAGATATAACCCCCGGCTTTTACACCTGCAAAATATGCAGTCTCGGTATTAAACGGTAATATCGGTATCCGTATCAGGCTCGGCGTAGCGGCTCATCGGATGATTATCCTGGGCGTCATGGCCTTCCAGCTTTACAATCTTGTTGTAAAGGCCAAGTAATAAGAAAGGAGCCGCCCACTGCCCTACGAATAGCGCGGTGTGGCTTTTGCCGAAGCATTTAAGGGTTGCCGAAACACCCATTGAGCCTAACGCAGCCCAAAGGAAAATGTCGGATGGAAGTTTTGATGTCTGGTTCTCGATAGCCTTTGCTACCCTGCCTTCTGAATGGTCGTTTTTCGTGATTGCCATAATAATAGATTTAGAATTAATACTTTATAATCGGATGAAGTGTAAAGGTACCGGCATTGCCGTTAAGCAATGTATAGCGTAGTGTTAATTACTCCCAAGGTTACGTTAAACTTGAAAAACCCTTACTATCTTTACGTTTTAATCAACATTTCATGAAAACACTATTTGCTTTATGCGGACTGCTGTTCCTGCTGGCGGGCTGCAATTCGGCTTCGTCCGGCACTACCGCACCGCAATCGTTCAGCGCCACTTCCGGGAAAGGCCTTGCCATCGGCACCATAACTTTTGAAGGGGATACGCCTGCCAATGATATTTACCGCTTTTTCTACGGGCCAACATCAGGCGACAAAAAATTCATCAGGCGCAATGCCGGTAAAATAATGATGAAAGCCGGAAGGGAGAACGGCAGGAATTTTACAGGCGACTTTAACAACAGCAAGACCTATCTTTTTGTCATTGAGGCCGAACCGGGCAGTTATGCTTTTACCCAATACAACCACCTCGACCATATCGGGCCGATGGGCAGCCTGACAAGCAGCCGGAAATTTGCCATTCCGTTCGAAATAAAAAAAGGGGAAATTGCCTATATAGGCGAACTTAATTATAAGGATAAAGCCGAGGCCGGAACACCTAAAATTTTCGTTTCCGGCGCTTTCGAACGCGACATGGCCGAATTTAGGAAGAAATTTCCGGGTATCGACTGGAGCGCTACTCAGGACAAAACTGTAAAATCGGGCGATAAAGGAAATGGCATGGTCGAGTTCCTGTAAGAATTCCAAGTCGTTTTAATAATTTTAACAAGAATTTATATATTAATACAAACAAATTAGTCTTGTAGTGTTAAAATATTAACTTTTAACACTTTTTATTGCGATTTTACCAAAGCCTATTCTTACATTTATATCAACTAAACTTAAATAGGCTTATGGAAAAAATTACTTACGACGGAATGAGGAATTTTATTATCGAAAGAGAGCTGACTGACAGCGTAGCGTTATCGCTTCATCCTGACAGCTTTGACGATCTGGTAATGGATTATCTTGACATTAATGGCAACCAGATCGAGCGCCCTTTTGAAATCCTTGGCATTGAAATCCTCCAGGACAATACAGGAAACGTTCCGAAAAATCTGGTGCAGGTCCTTGACATGGTCGGATAAGCAATTCACTCATCTTACACAAATTATCAAAGATCCCGTTCATGCAACCGAACGGGATTTTTTATTGGGCAATTTTGTAAGTATTCCGGACAATTGCATAACACGCCATAGGGATATTTTCGCCTGCTTGCACTATTATTTTCAACAACAAAAACAATAGCTATGCACAGCAGCTTAATGAACTTTGACGGGATGCGGAATTTTATTATTGAGAATGAATTGACGGATAGTGTGGTGATTGCCCTGCACCCGGAAAGCTTTGATACTTTGGCCCTGGATTACATCAGGATACACGAGACTATAGAGCGGCCTTTTGAGATCCTGGGCATTGAAATAGTGGAAGACACTACGAATACAGTGCCGAAAAACCATTTCCGGATTATTGAATTATAAAAGGTTATATTACTAAGAAACTGTCTGATTTTAAAAAATCAATATTTAACCACATAGGGACATAGCTTTAAAGAGAAATTGTAAAGCTAATTAAGTAACACAGAGCACGAAGCTTCGCTTCACTATGTGCAAATATGTTTCCTTCAGCAACAATTAGTCACTATGAAGCCTATGTATTTATGTGGTTAATTAAAAATTGGACAGTTACTAAGAACCCTGCCTCGTGGCAGGGTTTCTTTATTTTATCTTTTCGGCAAGCTCTTCGATTGATATATTTTCCTGAGTACCCGTTGATAGGTTTTTCAGCGTAAAGCGCCCTGCCTCCATCTCTGCATCGCCTGCCAGTACAGCGAATGGTATACCCCGCTTGTCGGCATGCTGGAACTGCTTTCCTATCTTGGCCGCATCAGGATACATTTCTACCTTAATGCCTGTTTGACGCAATTTATTTACAGCTTTCATGGCATATAATGCTTCTTTGTTGCCAAAGTTGATGAACAGCGCCCTGGTAGCCTCAGTAACTGTAGCGGGGAAAAGCCCAAGCTCTTCCAGCACAAGGTAGATCCTGTCCAGCCCGAACGATATGCCCACGCCGCTCATGTTCTTCAATCCGAAAATGCCCGTAAGGTCGTCATATCTTCCGCCGCCGCCAATCGATCCCATAGCTACTTCTTTCGGTGCGGTGACCTCGAATATAGCGCCTGTATAATAGTTGAGTCCGCGTGCCAGCGTTACATCAAGGTCCAGTTCGCTTTTGCCAAGCCCGATCTCTATTACATTTTCGCAAATGAAACGCAGCTCTTCAACACCTTTAAGCCCTTCTTCCGAAGAAGCTAAAAGTTCGGCCAGCTTATCCAGCTTTTCGTTTATTGTACCTGTGAAATTGAACAGTGGCTGCACTTTTTCGATAGCATCGGCTGTGATTCCTTTTTCAAGCATCTCTTTTTTCACACCATCCTCGCCGATTTTATCCAGCTTATCCAGTGCCACCGTGAAGTCGATGAGCCTGTCTTTCGCGCCAATCACTTCAGCAATTCCCGAAAGGACTTTACGGTTGTTTATTTTGATGACCGCCCCGTTTAACCCAAGGGTTGTGAACACACTATCATATAACTGCACCAGTTCTACTTCCTGCCACAGTGAGGTTGACCCCACCACATCGGCATCACACTGGTAAAACTCGCGGAAACGGCCTTTCTGCGGGCGGTCGGCGCGCCATACCGGCTGTATCTGGTAGCGTTTGAAGGGGAATTCTATCTCATTCTGGTGCTGTACCACATAGCGCGCGAAAGGAACGGTAAGGTCGTAGCGGAGGGCTTTCTCAGAGATCCTTCCGGTAAATTTATTCAGTTCGACCAGTTGTTCCGTAGTAATAGTTTCCGAAGAATTTACCAACAACTCCTCCAATGATGCCGGCAGCTCGATTTTCTTTTTATCGAAAAAGAAATTACCCGAGTTCAGTATCTTGAAAATAAGCCTGTCGCCTTCCTCACCATATTTTCCCATAAGGGTTTCGGAATTCTCAAACGTAGGCGTTTCAATTGGCTGGTAACCAAAAGTCTCGAAATGGTGCTTGATCGCCGACATAATATATTGACGCTTAGCCACCTCTGAGGGTGAGAAATCTCTTGTACCTTTTGGAATACCCGGTTTTGTTGCCATTTTATCGAATTTACGTTTTTGCAAATATACGTAGGGGATTTCAGATTTCAGATTTAGATTTCAGATTCCACTCAAACCTTTAAATTGTGCGTAATCTTAGACGGCAAGAGTGAAGCTCAATCTGAAATCTGAAATAATTACGTACATTAGTGCCTTAAAACAGCATCCTATGTTCAGCCTGATAGGGGAGAATACCAAAATAGCGTTTGATTCTATAAGGAGCCAGAAGCTCCGCACCTCACTAACCGTGCTGATCATCGGCATCGGGATCTTTGCACTTGTGGGCATACTCGCCGCAGTGGCTGTACTGAAGAGCAGCATCATGGGGAATTTTTCATCCATGGGGGCTAATACCTTCTCCATATCCCGCTACGATTTCTCTCAGCAGATAGACAACGATAATACTACAAAGGTAAACCCAATCATCAGCTATCCGCAGGCAAAGGAATTCCAGGAAAAATACAACTACCCTTCTGCTGCTACGTCACTTTCCTTTACGGCGGCCAGTAATGCCGAGGTAAAGTACGAGGACAAAAAAACCGACCCTGAGATCACGATAGTAGGGGCCGACGAGAACTTCCTGCCCAACTCCGGGCTTGAAACTACCAAAGGGCGGAATTTCAACAATTTTGATATCAGCAATAATAATTATGTATGCATTGTAGGTTCCGATTTTGAGAAAGGCCTGTTTAAGGACATGAACCCGATAGACAAAACTGTGTCCGTAAGGGGCGCAAGGTTTAAGGTTATCGGCGTGCTTAAAGAAAAAGGCTCGACCTTCGGCAGCCGCCAGGACCTGAGGCTCATCATCCCCATACAGGTGGCGCGCTCGCTTTTTACCGCACCGAGGATCGACTACGAAGTAAAGGTCATGATAGCGAATGGCGACATGCTCTCTTCTGCGGTGGATGAGGCCGAACTTACCATGCGCCGCGTACGCAGGCTTAACCCGGTTGAAGATGACGATTTCGGGATAGAACGCAGCGACGAGCTTTTAAGGAAGATGATCGAAGAGCTGTCGTTCCTGGGTAAATCGGCTTGGATCATTGGTATTATAACTATTTTCGGGTCTTCAATAGCATTAATGAACATCATGCTTGTTTCGGTAACCGAAAGGACCCGCGAGATCGGTGTACGAAAATCATTGGGCGCTACCAAAATGACCATCGCGATGCAGTTCTTTACCGAAACGCTTATCATCAGCCTTATGGGCGGGCTTATCGGCATCATTCTTGGGCTGCTTGTCGGCGGTGTCGGGGTGTCATTATTACTGAATATCACATTCCCCATGCCATGGGAAGCGATTATATGGGCACTGGTCACCGTAATACTGGTAACGCTGGCATCGGGACTGGCTCCTGCAGTAAAGGCCGCCGGACTGGATCCTGTTGAGGCACTGCGGTATGAGTAATGGTTTGCAGTCGCAAAACAATGTTATGAAGTTTACGGATTTCCCCTCCTTTGGAGGGGTGGCTGAAAGCCGAGGTGGTTTTCTATTTATTTTTAATTTATAAACTAACCACCCCGCCCTTTGGGCATCCCTCCAAAGGAGGGGAATCCAGGAATGCTGCAACCATCCGGTCATTCCCGTAAATATCTTTTTTCAATTCAACATCTTTAAATCCATAATTTTCCAGCATTTCAGCCGTTTCGTTGCCAAGGTATTGATTGATCTCAAAATAGAGCCTGCCGTTTTCAGGAAGATTACTTTTGGCAAGGAGCGCTATTTTGCGGTAAAACAAAAGCGGGTCGGAATCTTTTACGAATAAAGCCAGGTGAGGTTCATATTCCAGCACATTTGCCTTTATTTCTGCCTTTTCAAGCTCACGCACATACGGCGGATTGGAAACAATGATATCAAAAGTATCAGGAAGTGATGCTGCCTCCAGTATGTCCTGAAGGATAAAATTCACAGTAATATCATTAGCTGCTGCATTCTTTTCGGCTACAGCCAATGCTTTTTCCGAAACATCAATAGCAAAAACTTCGGCATCAGGAAGGTTTTTGGCCAGCGATATTGCTATGCAGCCACTGCCGGCACCAATGTCGAGTATCTTTATTTTTCCCTTGTGTTTACTTTCCTTAACGATCCATTCTACCAGTTCTTCCGTTTCCGGTCGGGGGATTAGGGTGTTTTCATTCACCTCGAATTCCAGTCCGTAAAAATGCGCTTTGCCAAATATATATTGTATCGGCTTTTGCTTTTCCAGCAGCTGAAGCACATTGTCCCACTGCGCGATTTCACCGGCATCCAAAACAGCTTCGGGGTTCATGGCAAGGTCGATGCGCTTCCAGCCCTTCAGCCGTTCGAGCGCAATATTGAAAAAGCTTTCCGCCTCGACAGCATCGTATAGCGGGGTCAATTTTTCAAGAAAGGAAGTACGGTAGTCTTTTAGTTTCATTTTTTATTAGTTTCAAGGGGGCCTCACCCCAGCCCTCTCCAAAGGAGAGGGAGTAGCTACACTCTTGCCCATTATTACATCCCCTTGTCTATTCCGGCTTCTCCCCCTTCGGGGGTAGGGGGGCTAACATCCACACCGGGCAGGATGTGTGGCCGGTATTGCCCATTGGTGCATCTATATAATTAAAGCCACTTTTCAGGTAGAGTTTCTGGGCGGCTTCCATGTAGGGCATCGTCTCGAGGTAGCATTGGGCAAACCCGAAATCTGTTGCCGCCTGCAGGCATTTAGCCATCATTTGGGTGCCAATGCCTAGTCCGCGTGCTTCATTGAGAAAGTACATCTTCTGGAGTTCGCAGGTGTCTGCAGGGCCGTTATCTAACGGTGCTATTCCGGCCCCACCCATAATCCTACCGTCTTTTTCTACAACAAGATAAACAGAATTGGGACTGCTATACGTTTCGAACATACAGTCGAGTGAGGCATCGGCATAAGCGGTACCTACTTTTGGCACGTTGTGTTCAATAAGCACATCGCGTATTACTTTCGCGACAGCGGGATTGTCTTCCTTTTCAATTTTCCTGATGGTAATGCTCATAGTGCAAATTTAATCATTTTGGCAATGCAGGGAAACTTTGAAACTTTGTAACTTTGAGACTTTGCAACTCAATAAAATGACCCACGAAATCTACATGCAGCGCTGCCTTGACCTGGCCCAAAACGGATTGCAGGCAGCAATGCCCAATCCTTCTGTTGGCGCCGTACTGGTGCATAACGGCAGGATCATTGGTGAAGGCCATACCTCTCCGTATGGCGGCCCGCATGGCGAAGTAAACTGTATCAACTCGGTTACCGAAGCAGATCGACACCTCATTCCCGAAGCCACACTGTATGTAAGCCTTGAGCCCTGCAGTCATTATGGTAAAACACCGCCGTGCTGCGACCTTATCATCCATAACCATATAAAGGACATTGTTGTAGGGACTATGGATCCTAATGAAAAAGTCGCGGGCAATGGCATAAGAAAGCTTCGCGAAGCCGGAAAAAATGTGACCGTAGGAGTGCTTGAAAAAGAATGCCGCGAATTCAACCGCCGGTTTTTTACCTTTCATGAAAAGCAAAGGCCGTATATCATTTTAAAATGGGCGGAGAGCGCGGATGGGTTTTTAAGCCCGCTAAACAGATCGTTGGATAATTCGACTGTTGGATCATTAGAAGATAAAAAACCGGTATGGATCACCAATGTGTATTCCCGCCAGTTGGTGCACAAATGGCGCAGTGAGGAAATGGCAATACTTGTCGGTACACAAACCGTCCTCGACGATAACCCGCAGCTTGATGTGCGCGATTGGAACGGGCCAAATCCTGTGCGTATTGTTCTCGACAGGACTGGTAAGGTCTCTGATCATCATTTTGTTAAAAATCAAAAAATAAAGTCAATTATCTTGACAGAAAAAGCTGGTTTCCCTAACTTAGATAACCTGCTTTACGAACAGGTGCCTTTTGACGAAAACTTCCCGCACACCATTGCTGCCCTATTACACAGGCATAACCTGCTATCGGTAATTGTTGAAGGGGGCCGCCAAACCTTACAAACCTTCATTGATGCAGGGCTGTGGGACGAAGCAAGGGTTTTTAAGGGGATAACTGTTTTTGGCGATGGGATAAAAGCGCCCGATTTCAACGGGGAACCTGTAACGTGGCAGAAAATACAGAATGACGAACTTTTAATTTTCAGGAATTATGGTCAACGCGATAATATTTGATTTTGGTGATGTATTTTTGAATAAGGATGGTGATGCCAAAAGGAAAGCTTTTGCCGACCTTGGCCTGACCCAATGGAACGACACCCTGGAGAAGCTGGAAGGAAAACTGGAAACCGGAAAAATTGATGAAGAAGGTTTCCTACGGGGCATACAGCCGCATACTGATAACGCTTCCTTACAACAAATAAAAGACGCATGGAACCTGGGTATTGCCGACTTCCCGCTGTACCGCCTGGAATTCCTGCAAAAGCTGGCTGCCAACTACCGCCTGTTCCTCCTCAGCAACACAGACCCCATCCACATGGAAAAATTCGAGCAGGAGGCCGGGGCTTCGTTCTACAGCGATTTTTATCAGTGCTTCGAAAAGATCTATTTCTCACACGAGATAGGCTACCGTAAGCCGCATGCCGAGGCTTTTAACTACCTTACCAACAACCATGACATACAGCCGAAACGGGCACTTTTTGTAGATGATAAAAAATTCAATACCGATGCTGCTGAAATGCTTGGCTTCCGGGTGTGGAACCTGCAGGTAGGCGAAGATGATGTGGTAGATATGTTTGAAAAGAAAATTATTGATCCAGACTAGGTGTAGCATTATTTCAGATTCAGCATTTGGATTGAGAGTAGTCTTGAAATACGAATAAATTATTTGACAATGGCTTTTAACTCCTGAAAATGAGAAAATCTATTCTCATCTGCGCTGGTACCTGCAAACTCTGTCTTGTAACATTCAAAACAAATTTTAGCAATACCAATTATTTTTTTATTCTTTTTAAATAAAAAAATATCCCTAAAAGTTGGTTCGCAAGTTGTAGTAAACGAAAGTGGCGTATCCTCTTTAAATATCCCCCTTAATTTAGAATTAAGTACCGTATCTAATGGATGAATCTCAAATTTTGTCTGGCTCAATTTCGCCTCAATCGATTTATCAAAGTGGCTACCTTCGTGCCATCCATACACATGGTCTAATGTAATTGAATCAATCTTACCAATAGCTTCGCCTTTATCTTTCTTATCCCAGATTTCCCTGATCACATTATCTTTTATCTGATAATGTATTACTTCATCAAAATTGAAGTAATACTTCGCAGAACTTCCTTCACACCCAAATAGCATCGTGCCTACGACCAGCAGTAAAATTACTACTGCTACTACAGTCAAATACATCTTATTTACTTTCTTATTGACTTCAGGGCCATACATACCTATCGTATCAGTAGAAGCTGCAACACTTTTACGTTTTAGTACAATATCAACCTGCTGCCTGTAGGCATCAGGAAGGAAATAACGGATATCGCTCCCCAAAGTCGACTGGTTGTCATCAACATGGAATGGTACAGCTTCATCTACCAATGCAGCTTCGAAAACAATCTTATCCCTTAGGCTTACCCAAAGCTTAAAATGCGGCCCCTCTTTTATATAAAAAGTATCTGAACTCATAGTACGTTCTTTCTACAAGTATAATCATTTTTCTGCCTCAAACTGAAAACTTTCTTACCTTTGGCGCCCATGGAAAACGACACCTATAAAACGCTCGCAGCGCCTTCGGAAGAAACGCTTTACAAGGAAAAGAACAGCAAGTTCTTCGGGCTGGCATTCCCTGTAGGCAGCGAGGAAGAAGTGAAAGTGATCCTTGAGGAAGTGAAAAAACGGCACAACTCCGCGCGGCACTGGTGCTATGCATTCCAGTTAGGTACCGATAAAATATACTACCGCGCGAATGACGATGGGGAACCTTCCAATTCGGCAGGTATGCCGATCTACGGGCAGATACAATCCTTTGGCGTGACCAATGTGCTTGTTATTGTAGTGCGGTACTTCGGCGGGATAAAGCTGGGCGTGGGCGGACTTATCTCTGCTTACAGGACAAGTGCACAAATGGCCCTCGAAGCTTCGGATATTGTAGAAAAAACGATCGATGTCCATTATACGGTAAAGTTCGGCTACAAGGATATGAACAAAGTGATGCGCATGATTAAAGAGAAAAATCTCGATATCGTTTCGCAAAAAATGGAAATGGATTGCGAGATCGTAATCAGCACACGCAAAAAAAATGCAGCATCAGTTGAAGCAGCATTTGGTAATTTGTATGAAGTTATACTAGCCCCCTAACCCCGAAGGGGCAACTCCACTCGGACGATTTAGCAACCGTGGTAATTCCCCCTTCGGGGGTTAGGGGGCTATTTTCTCAAGCACATAATCCGGTGGAGAAACAGGCCGTCCGGTCTGCATATTTACGAACACCAAAATAGAGTTGCCCGTTGTTAATAACTCGTCCTTTTCGTTGTAGATTTCGTAGTCGAATTCTATCTTGACAGACGTTAAATTTTTCATAATTGTACGCACCCTCAGCAGGTCGTCATAACGGGCTGGTTTTTTATAATTCATGGTTAAGGAAACAACAGGAAGCATGATGCCGTCCTTCTCCATATCAGCATAGCTAACTCCCAGACTACGAAGCCATTCCACCCTTCCCATTTCAAAATATTGTGCATAATTTCCATGATAAACAACCCCCATCTGGTCGGTCTCAGCATACCTGACACGTACATTAAATTCGTGAAATTTCATATTTCTTAATTGTTAATTTTCTATTAAAAAAAACTAAACTATGCTTACAATATTTTTTTATTAAAATCAATATGGAAACAATTTTTTTTACAATTTTTTGTTATCATATTTGTTCTCCCGAACCGGAACGAAATTCATTCTTTCCATTTTGTAAGACAACCTTTAATAAACGACTAATATTCACTGT